>CALFVD010000088.1 GCA_937928005.1 uncultured Neomegalonema sp.
ACCATCACTGTCATCGAAACCTCCTTGCTTCGATGACAATGATTCAGAATTCGCAGGATTTGGGAAGCCTCAAAATGAGTCGCCAGTCAGGGCGATTGGTATAAGCGTCAGTTCAAAACCGCCAGCCAACCCGAATTCCCAGATTGTCGATGCCGGGGTTGTCTTCCGCCAAGAACGCATTTGATTCGTGGTCGAAATAGACGGATACGCTCGCGTTTCGCGTCACGTCGACCCCAAGTTCGAGTGCCAGACGAAACAGGATGCGACTGCCGAACGGTTTGCGGTCTTCGGTCCTGTCTGAAGTCTCTCCATTATGGATCGCGCCGCCCACAGAGGCCGCACCCCATACGACATCGGTAAGATACCGGCCCGCCGTCAGCCCAGCATAGACCTGACTGGTATCGTCGGTGGTGTTGCCTTGCAATCCGATATGGGGGCGCAGCGTCCAGCGTGGCCCTAGGATATCGAGGGATGCGAAAAGAAGCTCAGCATTGAGATCAATGCCGCCTTCGCGATTATCCGCCGCGATGAGGGGCACGTCATGGGCGAGCACACCGAGCCTGACTTCGGAAATGCCGGGCAGAGTGTCGGAGAGGGCAGGGGTGGCCACCAAGCCGAGAGACAGCCCGAAGGCCGCGAAGGGTACACGCATTGTCACATCCTGTTTCAAGCGCCCCGCATTCTTATACCCTGCGGCAGCGGTGGAAGTGAAGTGCCGTGAGTCAGGAGCGCCGCCCCTTCTCCAAATCCTCGCCCCAGCGTTTCGTTGTCGGGGCGTCGAGGTCGAAGAGGTCTAGGCAGCGGGCGACGGTTTGGTCGACGAGTTCTTCGATGGTTTTTGGTTCGGAATAGAAGGCGGGGACGGGGGGGTAGATGATTGCGCCGATCTCGCTGGCCGCCGTCATATTGCGCAGGTGGCCGGTATGGAGCGGCGTCTCGCGGACCATGAGGACGAGGCGGCGGCGTTCCTTCAGCACCACATCCGCCGCGCGCGGCAGAAGGCCGCCAGTGACGCCGGTGGCGACCTCGGAAAGTGTCTTCATCGAACAGGGAACGACGAGCATTCCCAAAGTTTTGAACGAGCCGGAGGAGATGGGCGCGCCGACATCCTGCGCGCCGTAATGGTGAGTCGCGCGCGCGGCGAGGTCGGCATAGCCCAACCCGGTTTCGTAATTAACGGTCATGCGTCCCGCTTGCGACACAACAAGATGTGTCTCGATGCCCATATCGCGCAACATGTCGAGCGCGCGGATCGCATAGACCGCGCCTGATGCGCCGCTGACGCCAATGATGAGCCGTTGGGGGACAGGGTTCTTCATAATTGGTCCCTAGAAGTAGGTCGAATTGGTCTAAAAACGATCAATCTTTTCGCATGACAGACGAGGTTTTCGGTGCTGTACTGATGGTTCAACGGACCAGAAGGAGAGTATCGATGAGCTTGGCTTCCCATGTTGAAACCCTCAAGCGCAAGCATGAGAAACTGGAGAGCACGATCTGTGAGGCGGAGCGCCATCCAGGCGTTGACCATCTCGAAGTCGCGGCGATGAAGAAAAAGAAGCTGCGAGTGAAAGAAGAGATCGAGAAGCTGTCGACCTCGCTGCACTGACGATGTGGCGATAGCCGATATGTGAGGCGTCTGACGGCAATCGTCAGGCGCTTTTTTGTTGGGTTGCATGGCGCAAAAAATCGACGATCCATGTGCCTACGAGGTCATTATCGACGCCGTTTGGCAAGGTGCTGAGGGCTTGATCGGCGATTTCTTTCGGGATGACGCTGCCCCGGCGAACGGTGATGATGTCGCCTTGAAAGGCGGCGTCGAACTCGGGATGTGGCTGCATTGAAATTGCGTGGTCGCCATAGGCGAGGCCAGCATATTCGCAGAAATCTGAGGAGGCGATGACGCGAGCATCGGCGGGTTTTTCGACCACCTGATCTTGGTGCATGGCGTGGATATCGATGGTTGCGCGGTCGCCGCTCATCCAAGCCTCGCGCGCGTCGATGTCATAGGTATGGACGCCCGCGCCCCAGCCCCGGTCGGATTTTACCACCTTGCCGCCCAAAGCTTCGGCGAGAATCTGGTGGCCAAAACAGACGCCAACCATCGGGACTTTAGCGGCATGGGCGGCACGTAGGAAATCCTTCAATGGCTCAATCCATGGCAGGGGGTCGTAGACGCCATGCTTGGACCCGGTAATGATCCAGCCATCGGCCTCATGCGGGGAAGCGGGGATGTCGCCCGCATCGACCACATCACGGTTGATGATCTCGATGGTGGGATCGACCTTATGGACCATGCGCCCGAACATGGTCTCGTACGGGCCATGGCGGTCCAGCAGGTCTGGAGGGAGTTTGCCGGTTTCGATGATGCCGATCTTCATGAACGCTTCCTATGATCAATACTTTTTGGCCTGATCTTTACGATAAAATATTTGAAAAATATCAGAAAAATTGCAAACAAAGCTACTAATACGCCGATCACCACAAAAACCCCTGAACCACCCAAGCCCGCAGAAGGTAGTGGGCCGTCCTGAACGGGCTTGAGGGTTTCGTATAGAGTTGGAATCCCCCAACTGATAACCACAGTTCCAATTATTACGGAAATAAATTGTACTGCTAGCGATATTGTTCCAATAAATGGGCCTGCTAACTCCCAACGTGAGAAGTACATTCTTTTTCCGCAATGAGGGCAAACTTCAGCATCAGAGCTTATCATCGCTTCACAATCACTACATTTAATCAAAGGCATGTGAATTCCTTATCTTTAAAGTTAGGTTTTCGATGAATTCATTCATTATTACTTAGTTTTGGCAAAGGCGCCGTGTAGTGCGCCTAAAATTACGTTAACGATAAACTTGGATCATCTCAACAGGAAGTCCTTCACAGGGTGCCAGACGGTTTGGTCGGCTTGCTCGCCCAAGACGATGCCGAGATGGCCGGTGGGGGGGGTCAGGACGTGAGCTGTTCGCGCATCTTGTCCGCAAAGCGTATTGCGGCGGCGACGGCCGAATACTGATCTGGATGAACTTCATCACCAATAGATGTCACAGCATGCAGAGTCCGCGCTGTCGGTGGATCACTATGTATCGGAACCTCGTTGAAATTGAGAAAAATATTGGTGAGTTCAGTCAATGCCCGCTAACA
>CALFVD010000089.1 GCA_937928005.1 uncultured Neomegalonema sp.
CGGCCCCGCCCAGAATTCCGGCGGTCTGCTCCAGCCCGCTCTGATCCCAACCCTCCTCGCCCGTCGTGGCGTCAAAGGCGAACAGTCGGTTCTCGCGAGTCACAACAAAGACGCGCCCCCCGGCCACGACCGGCGCAGCACGGCTGGGCGCACGCAGGCGGCCTTTCCAGACCTCCGCCCCCGATGTCGCATCAAGCGCAACGAGAAAGCCAAAACCACTGGAGACATAAACGCGGCCATCTGCGACGGCCATGCCACCACCAAAACCATCAATCGTATTCTCATTTTCAGGCGTCAGATCGACGCTCCAAACCTGCGCCCCGGACGCCGCATCATGGGCCGAAATCGTCGCGCCCGCATCCATCGCATAGACGCGCCCACCGGAGACGACGGGCGGCGAAACGATCCTGCCGTTCGAGCCACTACCGACACTGCTGCTCCATGCTTGGGTCAAACCACCCGATGCGGCGACATGGCCGATGGCATGGGCGGCATTCCCATTAAACTGCGCCCAATCGGCATTGGCCACAGCAGGGGGCAACACGATTTTGACGTCACTGGAAACGCTGGCGGCATCCTTGCTGGCCCGGCGGACAGGAATACGATCCCCGGTCAGGCGTACTTCATCGTTACCGAAGAAATCGAACGAACTACAGCCGCTAAGCATAAGAGAACAGGTCGATGCGAGCATGACGGCGCGAAGGGTTGGCATAATCATTCCGTCTTCTCCTCGTCTTCCACGGATGCCTCGTCGTCTGGCGCTTCATCGCTTGCGATGGTTTCTGTTTCGGGCATCAGCGCCTCGATGGCCTCAATCAACTCATTCGCGCGGCCCTGCGCGGCAGGTGGAACCTGTTGCAGCGCAAGCAATGCCCGCATTGATTCGAGCGCCTTCTCGGGCGCGTCATTGCGTAGATGCGCCGCCGCCTGAAATTCCAGCGCGGGCAGTCGCCATGCCGATCCATCTTCAGCCAAGGGGGCAAGCCGCGCAAGCTGTTCATCGGCGGGCATCGTCTCGGAACGCATCATCAGGATGCGTAATTCGGCGAGATCGCGAAACCGCTCATCGGTTTCGGCCCGGTTTTTGATTGCCTCATATTGCGCTTCGGCTTCATCAAGCTTTCCGGCCTGCGACAACGCTGCGGCACCGCGCAGCCCCGCAAGAACAGGATAATCGTACTCCCCGCTCTCTGCTATGGCGAGAAAGGCATCTGCCGCCTCCGCCGGATCGTCGATCTGGTCGGCGGCGATAATCTGCCCACCCAATTCAGCCTTGCGCATTTCAAGGCTGTTCTCCCACCATCCCTTCGCGGCGACCGCAACCACCGCAATCACGATCAAAGCGATGAGGATAGGGCCATAACGCCGCCAGACCGCATACATCTTGTCGCGGCGAACTTCCTCGCTCACTTCCTGAATAAAGCTGTCTGACTCCGCCAAGGCGCTCTCTCCTGTCGGGATACTCCCGAAATCTAGCTGTCAACGGCCCTGTGCCGCATCGCGCGGACATTACCCATGCCACGCCGCCGTGCAACCTTTCTCGTCCCTACCCGTCCTTCTTGTTGAGGGTATAGACGTGATCGTCGCCGGGAAAGCGACGGGCAATGACTTCTTCGGCGTAGGTATCGGCGGCGGCTTCGATCATTTCCTGCATGTTGCCATATCGCTTCACGAAGGTCGGCACGCGCGGGAACAGGCCGATCATGTCCTCGAACACGAGGATTTGCCCGTCACATTCTTTCGATGCGCCAATGCCGATGGTTGGGATTGAGATCGATTCCGTGATCTTCTGGGCCAGTGGTTCCGTTACACCCTCAACCACCACCGAGAACGCTCCGGCCTTTTCGACCTCACGCGCGTCTTGAATAATCACCTGCCAGTCGCGCTCATCGCGCCCAGCAACCTTAAACCCGCCCATGACATTCATGTTTTGCGGCATGAGGCCGATATGGGCCATGACGGGGATACCCCGCCGGGTCAGGTGGCGGATCGTCGGGGCCATCTCCGCCCCGCCCTCCAGCTTCACGGCGGCGCAGCCCGTCTCTTTCACCACGCGCGCAGCGTTGCGAAAGGCGATTTCGGGGGATTCCTCAAAGCTGCCAAAGGGCATATCCACGACGACCAACGATTTCTCGGCTCCGCGCATTACGCCTTGCCCGTGCATAATCATATGCTCCAGCGTCACGCCTAGCGTATTCGCCATCCCGTGGATCACCATCCCAAGACTATCGCCGACCAGCAGCAGGTCACATCGCTTGTCGAGCAGGTTCGCGACATGGGCGGTATAGGCGGTAAGGCATACCAGCGGCTCACCACCCTTACGGGCCATGAATTTAGGCACAGTCATCCGGGCGCGCGGTTTCGGCGATTGATCCGGGTCCGTTACAGCGGATTTCTTCGACAGGGTACTCTGCGACGACATGGCACTCTCCTCGGATGGTAGATCAAGGGATGATTCATAGCGATTTGCGCATTTATTAAATCAGGTTTCTCACCAAGGCTCGCGTGAAACCCAATATTTTTTGGTCAATGTTTGCGTAATTCGCTGTAGCGGGCAAAATGATGTCGGTCATCCATATATCCACGGCCTATGGAATTATGAACCGATCTGCCGCCGGATAAGTTGCGCGATTATACTTCGATCTTTGATCATCAGGAAGAAAGTTAGATATGCCTCCTCCGTTCTCACGCGATGAATATGCCGACCGATTAAAGCGCGTTCGCGGCGCGATGGAACGGCACGGTTTCGATGCAATCGTCATCGGCGATCCGGCGAATGTGAATTGGTTGACCGGATATGACGCATGGTCGTTCTACACACCGCAAATCATGGTTGTGGGGTTGGAGATCGAACCAACTTGGCTGGGCCGCGAGATGGATGCCGGAGCCGCAGCCTTTACAACCTATCTACCGGATGAGCAGGTCGTGCCTTTTCCCGAAACGCTGGTGCAACAGCGCGATGTGCATCCCGCACAATTCATGGGCGACTGGATGGCGTCAAAGGGTCTGGATGGCAAGCGTATCGGCTATGAGAGTGATGTCTACTACCTGACGCCCGCCGCCGTCGCGCATCTGAAATCGCGCGTATCAAATGCCAAATGGTCCGATTGCGCGCTTCTCGTGAACTGGCAACGCCTGAGCAAAAGCCCGGCGGAAATCACCATGCTAAAGCAAGCCGCCGAGATTGCCGGGGTCACGATGCAGAC
Source organism: uncultured Neomegalonema sp. (assembly GCA_937928005.1). Lineage (GTDB taxonomy): Bacteria > Pseudomonadota > Alphaproteobacteria > Rhodobacterales > Rhodobacteraceae > JAHDDY01. The sequence goes on from CALFVD010000089.1 coordinate 3,207, forward strand.
GGCCTATGACAATCTGCGCCCCGGCGTGAGGCAATGCGATCTCATGGCTGATGTTACCGCCGCGATGATCCGGGGGACGCCCGAATTCGGCGGCGATATGACGGCACTCCATCCACTGGTTCTCGCCGGAGAAGCGGCATCGACGGCACATCCGATGTGGACGGATGCGGTCTTCGAGAAGGATCAGACTGTCGCCTTCGAGTTGGGCGGATGTCGTAAGCGGTATAATGCCGGGCTAGCGCGCACGGTGCATCTGGGCAAGCCGAATGAAACATTGCTGACAACAGCGAAAGCCGTCGAAGAGGGCATGGAGGCCGTTCTTGGCGCGATGAAAACAGGCGTGCCTTGCTGCGATGTTCATGCGGCGTGGCAGGCGGTTTTGGATCGTTATGGTCTCGAAAAGAAAAGCCGGATCGGCTATCCTATCGGCATTGGCTACGCGCCGGATTGGGGCGAGCACACGATCAGCTTTCGTCCCGGTGACGAGACACCGCTTCCTGAAAACGCCGTCGTCCACATCATCCTCGGCATGTGGATGGAAGGCTGGGGCATGGAGTTGAGCGAGACCATCCATATACGCGAAAACGACGCCGTCTGCCTGACACAATTCCCGCGCAACGTGCATGTCATCGACTCCTGATTTGAAGTGCATAACAAGTTGCGATGCAAAACCGTCATCAGGATTGGCGGGGCACATATCACGCGCATCATGACAAAAATCAGAAAATTTATTTTGTTCAATCTTGACTGAACAACATGACGCCTCCTATGTCTTCTCCCATGACACAGGGTGCCGAAACCGATTTTATCGAAGGAATGGGCCTCATCCTTCAGGGCGACGGGATGCCTCGCATCGCTGGTCGTCTGATGGGCCTGTTCGTGCTGCGCGGGGGACCGTTCAGCTTCAACGAGCTTGCCGAAACGCTGGAGGTTAGCCGGGGCAGCGTTAGCACTAATACGCGCCTGCTCGAAGACCTCGGCGTCATTGAGCGTGTTGCGCTAAAGGGAGAACGACAGGATTTCTTCCGCCTCGCCGCCGACCCCTATGCCCAGATCATCGAGCGCAAGCGCGTCCGGTCGATCCGCGCTCAAGAATCCATTCGTCGCAGCGCAGATGAGCTGACCGATGCAGGGCCGGAGGCGGTTGCCCGCATCGGGGCGCTCGGTAATTTCTTCGGAATCCTTGCCGCTGCGACAGAACGCGCGCTCGAAGATCTCGAAAAAACAGACGGAACCACACCCTCTGAGCGTATTACCTCCGATCCTTCCAGTTTGGCTGCGGAGTGAGTTTATGTTGAACCAGTTGCTAAAAATCATTCTGGCCGGTGCCATTGCGTTCGGAATCATTACCTATGTGACGGGTGGTGACTATGAACAGGTGCGCGTTGCCGCCGACAAGGCCATGGAACAGACCGTCGCGAACAAGCGCAAACGGCAAGCCGTCGTTGCCGCCGCCGATAACCCCGCACCAACGACTGACACCATTGTTATCGATGTTGTGACCAAGGATAGTCGCTCCAGCCCACTGGCTTCCACGCTCAAGATGACCGGCGCAACCAAGGCCAGCCGCCAAGTCGATGTACGCGCTGAAACCTCTGGCATAGCCGCCCTTGCCCCCCGCAAAGGACAGCGCGTGCGCGCAGGCGATTTGCTCTGCCGCCTCGAAATCGGCAACCGTGCCGCCCGCCGCGAAGCCTCTGTCGCCCGTCTACAGCAAGCATTGACCGAAGCACGCGCGCAGCAAAACCTGAGCGAAAAGGGCTTCGCCGCCGCCAACCGCTCTAGCGCCGCCAAGGTCGATGCCAAAGTCCTACGCGCCGATATCATGCAGATTGATATCGAAATTGAGCAACTCGAAATCCGCGCACCCTTTGACGGCGTGATCGAGGGTGATACGGCGGAAATCGGCTCGTTGCTGCAAATGGGCAATACCTGCGCCACCATCGTCGATCCTGATCCGCTGCGTATTACCGGATTTGTGCCTGAATTTCGCATCGCCGAACTACGCCTTGGCTCACCTGCCAATGCCGCGCTCGTAACGGGCGAGCGGGTGCAAGGCCGTGTCGTCTACATCGCCCAAAGCGCAGATAAGGCCACCCGCACCTTTGAGGTCGAAATCGAAGTGCCAAACCCCGGCTATCGTCTACGCGATGAAGTGACGGCGCAAATCGAAATCCCCCTCGATTCTTATCAAGCGCACAAGCTTCCACAATCGGCCCTAACCCTGAACGCCAATGGCGATATCGGCGTGATGGTGGCTGAGAACAGCGAGGCCCGGTTCCGTAGTGTCAAAATCCTGCGTGATGGTGAAGAAGGTGTCTGGGTAACTGGCATCGGCAATCGCGCACAGATTATCGTCGTTGGGCAAGAATACGTCAGCGAAGGCTCGCGCCTTAAAGCAACGCCGCAGGATGGCACCATTCTTGGGCCACAATCATGAACCGCCTTGTAGATGTTGCGATCAACCGCGCCCGGATGATCGTTGCCTTCATCATTCTCAGCATCGTTGCGGGCTGGATGTCCTATACAGGCCTACCCAAGGAGGGCAGCCCCAGCATCGACATTCCGACCATCTACGTCTCGGTCAATTATCCGGGTGTTTCTGCACTGGATGCCGAGCGCCTATTGGTCAAACCGCTGGAGGCGCAACTCAAAACCCTCGAAGGTCTAAAGGAAATGACGGGGGTGGCCACCGAGGGCCATGCCTCCGTCGCGCTCGAATTTGAGTTCGGTTTCGACAAGGACGCGATCCTTGCGGAAGTCCGTGCCGAGGTGGATAAGGCGCAGGCCGAGTTCCCAGATGATGCGCTGGAGCCGCGCATTATCGAGATCAATACCTCCCAATTCCCGATCCTCAACGTCACCCTATCGGGCGAGGCTCCTGAGCGTACCCTTGTGCGCATTGCCAATGACCTACAAGACGCCATCGAGGGCATTTCATCGGTCCTCGAAGCCGAGATCAACGGCAAGCGTGACGAGTTGGTTGAGATGGTGATCGATCCGTCACGGCTGGAAAGCTACAACATCACCGCCAATGAATTGCTGCAAGTTGTCAGCAACAACAATCAGGTTATCGCCGCCGGTGCCGTGACCACCGAGCAGGGCGCGTTCTCCATCAAATTGCCCGGCTCCATCGAAACGCTGGATGATATCTATTCCCTGCCCATCAAGGTTCAGGGCGAGCGCATCGTCACTCTGCGCGATATTACCGAAGTGCGGCGCACTTTTGAGGATCGCTCCTCCATTGCCCGTTTCAATGGCGAACCAACGATCTCGCTCTCGGTCAAGAAACGCTCGGGCGAAAACATTATCGAAACTGTTCAACAGGTGCGCGCCGTGGTTGGCGCGGTCGAACAGACATGGCCTGATGGCCTACGCGAAGCGGTGCGGGTCGATTTCTCGCTGGATGAGGCCAGCCGGGTCGAGGATATGGTTAGCCAGCTCGAATCGAGCGTCATCACCGCCGTTGCGCTGGTAATGATCGTTGTCGTTGCCGCCCTTGGCATCCGCTCGGCGCTGCTGGTGGCCTTTGCGATCCCGACCTCGTTCCTACTGGCCTTTGCCCTCCTTGCCGCCTTGGGCATGACGGTCAACAATATGGTTATGTTCGGCCTGATCCTCGCCGTGGGGATGCTGGTGGACGGGGCCATCGTCGTGACCGAATACGCCGATACCAGACGAGCGCAGGGGGCAAGACCCTCGGTCGCCTATGGCGAGGCGGCGCGGCGGATGTTTTGGCCCATCGTCGCCTCGACCGCAACGACGCTCTGCGCCTTTCTGCCCATGTTGTTCTGGCCGGGGATGCCGGGTCAGTTCATGCGCTACCTGCCCATCACGCTGATCTTCGTCCTGACCGCCTCGCTGCTGGTCGCGCTGATTTACCTGCCGATTACCGGCATCATCGTCGCGCGGATCACCCGCTTTATGGACCGCATCGCCTCTACCATCCGGGGTGCGCTCGGCTGGGCCGGGGCAATGCTGCTGGGCGGCGTTTTGACGCTTATCGCAATGAACGTAATGAATCGGGGCTTTGCCGCAGCATCCCAAGCCCGCCTCGATACCATCGCCAGCGAAGCCGCCGGAACCGACGCACCGTTCAATCCGTCGACAATGTTCTTTATCGGCGCGGGCATCGTCGCATTCTTCGCCATTCTATGCGTCGTTGGCGCATTCCATGGCCGTACAGTTGCAATCAAGCCGTATAAACCCGGTGCAAGACGCATCGGTATTTTTGGCACCTTCCTCAAGCTGATCGTCGGCAACCCGATCATGCCGCTTGTCGTCATCGGCCTGACCGGCGCGGCGCTCGTGGGGGTGTTCAAAGCGTATCAGGAGAACGGTTACGGGGTTGAATTCTTCGTCGATACAGACCCCGAAATCGCCAATCTCTATGTCAGCGCACGCGGCAACCTCTCCATTGAGGAAAAAGACCGGATCATGCGGGTCGTCGAGGATCGCGTCCTTGGCACACCCTATGTCGCGGCGGCGCTTGCTGTAGTTGGCGGTGGCGATGGTGGCGGCGGTAGTATCACTCAGGGCGATGCCCCGAAGGACAAGATTGGCTCGATCCAGTTCGAGTTCGCCAATTGGCGCGTACGCAAGGCGGGTGATGAAATCCTCGACGACCTCCGCGAAGCTGTGAAGGGTCTACCGGGCGTCAAGATCGAATTGGCCGAACTGGCCGATGGTCCGCAGCAGGGCAAGCCCATTCAAGTGCGCGTCGCCGCCCTCGATTTTGATGGACTTCAAGACGCGACCAAAACCCTCATGGGATATATGGGGGATGTAGACGGGCTGAAGGATGTCAGTTCCACCCTACCCTTGCCCGGCATCGAGTGGGAGCTTGAAATCGACCGGACCGAGGCGGGCAAATACGGCGCGAATGTCTCCAATATCGGTGCGATGGTCCAACTCGTAACACGCGGCGTAACCGTCGGCACCTATCGCCCTGACGATTCCGATGACGAGATCGACATTCGTGGGCGTTTTCCCGCTGGCAGCCGCGATGTCGAAATCCTCGACCGTTTGCGCATCCAGACCAATGTGGGCCTCGTCCCCATCGGCAATTTCGTCGAGCGCCGCGCTGTGCCGAAAGTCTCCGAGATTACGCGCGTCGACGGTATCCGCGTCTTCACCGTCGCCGCCGATGTGGAAGACGGCGTCAATGCCAACGAGAAGATTGAGGAAATCGGCGAATGGCTAAAAACCGCCAATCTCGGCAAGGGTGTGAAAACCACGTTTGTCGGCGATTTTGAGGAGCAACAGGAAAGTCAGATGTTCCTAATGGCTGCCTTCGCGGGGGCACTGGGCCTGATGTTCATCATCTTGCTGGCGCAATTTGACAGCATCTACAACTCCATCCTCGTTCTTCTCGCCGTTATCCTGTCGGTGGGGGGCGTTCTCGTCGGTATGATGGTGATGGGACAACCGTTCTCGATCATTATGACCGGCATCGGGATCGTCGCCTTGGCGGGGATCGTGGTGAACAACAATATCGTGCTGATCGACACGTATCAGGAATTCCGCCAGACACTACCGCCCATCGAAGCCATCATTCAGACGGGGGTACAACGCCTGCGCCCCGTGGTCCTGACGACAATCACGACCATGGCGGGCCTGTTGCCGATGATGTTCGCCATCTCGATTGATTTTCGCGCAGGCGGCATCACCGTCGGCGCGCCCAGCGCGATGATGTGGACGCAGCTTGCAACCGCCATCGTCTTTGGCCTTGGTTTCGCAACCGTACTAACGCTCGTGGTTACGCCGTCGCTGCTGGCCTTTCGCGTCTGGTGGCTCGGCAAGTTACCCCAAATAGGCTGGCGCGGAATACGCGCCATTACGCTGGGAGCGATGGGGGAGAGGTCGCGCTTTATTCGCGACCGTCGTTTGGTAAAGAAAGTCAGCGCAGGTTTTCGCACCGGACATACCGTGCGATGGGATGAAACCCACGCCTTTAGCCCGGCGAAAGTGGCGCTGTCTCCTCCGCCCTTCTCGGAGATAGCCACAGAAGCGGCCATGCAATATACGACCACCGCGCCCGATCAAACCATCATTGATCCAGAACTGCCCCCTACTCTCGTCTGGGCAAGCGGCACCCCCCGCCGGGGGACAGACGACGACCCACCCTTCCCACAAGCGGCAGAGTGATGACTTAGACGGCCCTTATCCTTGCGGCGGGGGCAGGACTATGCGACGACCGAGCGGGGCTGACGGGGACAGGAACCATGCTAAGGACGATCTTTTCGCCACGCTCCATCATCTTTCTGACGCTGGTTATGGCTTTTACTGTGCGGTTCACAGGGTATGATGCTGTGTTTGGCAGCATGGTCGGCTTCCTTCAATTACTGATCGGAATCCTCGTCGTTAGCGCCGTTTCCATCGCCATGAGCGCCTTTAGCAGTTTCGATATCGACTCGAAGCGGGCCTTCGTGATGGACATCATCCTCGATCTCGTCTTCTTCGGCGCGTCGATGGGAATGCTGGTCTATCTCTTCACCCTCAGTGTCTATGGCTTGAATATCTCGTCGCAAGCCCTCTACCTGACGATCACGGCATTGGGCCTATCAATCCTCGATTTCCTCATTTCACTGAATGGTGGCGCAGGTAAGTTGTTGGAAATGGACCGGGAACACTTTACGCGAGACAATTAAGGAGAGGGGAAAGTGGCCGTTCTACCCCTTCCGAAATGGCGTGAACTCGCCCAAGATTTCCATCTCCTCACCGACCATCGCGGATTCCTGTTCGAGATAGCGTCCTACGGCATCACGGAAGCCAGGTTCGGTGATGAAATGGGCGGCATGGGTTTCGGTGGGGACGTAACCACGGGCTAGCTTATGCTCGCCCTGCGCCCCCGCCTCGACCGTCTTCAATCCATGTTCGATGGCGTAGTCGATGGCCTGATAATAACAGATTTCAAAATGCAGGCAGGGGTGATGCTCGGTACAGCCCCAATAGCGCCCAAACAGCGCATCGCGCCCGATAACATTGAAAGCGCCTGCAATCCAGCGGCCCTCACACTCGGCAAAAACGAGGAGGATATCGTCGCGCAGGCGATCCTGCGCAATCTCGAAAAACTCGCGGCTTAGATAGGGCGTGCCCCATTTGCGCGCGCCGGTATCCTGATAGAAAACCCAGAACGCATCCCAATGTTCGGGGCGGATATCCTCGCCGGTGAAACGGTGGATCGTGACGTCGCGTATGGCCTGCGCCCGCTCCTTGCGGATATTCTTTTTCTTGCGTGAGGTGAGGTCGGCAAGGAAGGCATCGAAATTGGCGTAATCACGGTTGAGCCAGTGGAATTGCTGCGCCCGGCGGCCCAGAAAACCAGCGGCGACGAGGTGCTTTTTTTCTTCTTCGGTGCAGAAATTGACATGCATCGAAGAGAGGCGGTTCTCGACGGCGATCTGCATGGTGCCCGCGATCAGCGCGCCGCGCGCGACCTCTGGGTCGGCATCAGGGTGGAGCAGCAGACGCGGGCCGGTGACGGGGGTGAAGGGGACGGCGGAGAGAAGCTTGGGATAATAGCGCCCACCCGCCCGCTCAAACGCCTGCGCCCAACCGTGGTCGAAGATGTATTCGCCGTAGCTGTGGCCCTTTGCGTAGAGCGGCATGACGCCAAGCGGGGCATCGGTCGCGTCGTCCTCGGCGAGCAGATGCTTGGGGTCCCAGCCCTCCTCGCGGCTGGCAGAGCGGCTTTCCTCGAAGGCGTGCAACCAGCGATAGGTAAGGAAAGGATGCAGAGCGCGGCCACCATCGGCGGCTTCGGGCGCGGCGCAGGCATCCCACAGGCCGGGATCGCATTCGTCAATGCCATTCAGCAGACTGATCTTCACGCGCGATTCGTCGTCCAAAGCTCAGTTCTCCCCTATAAGTTTGCAGGTGGCGTTCCGGCGGGGAGATTCAAGCGTTATGGGGGGAGAAACCCTCGAACGTGATTTGGTCGCAGAGGGTAGGCGCGGCCTTTGCAGCTATTGCCGAGCGGATCGTCCAACAGAAGATAGGAACGCCACGCTCGCGCAGGGCAATGACGGGGGCCGCAGTAAGGCCGGTGGCACCGTAGGAGACGAAATCGGCCTCCGCCTCATCAAAATAATCGAGGTTGGCCAATGCCTTACGATGGGTAGCATCGACATGGGCATCATGGGGATGCTCGAAATCATAGGAGACGAGGCCGCGTGGAATTTCTGGGGCGATATCTCGGACGGCAATTACGGAATGGGGATTAAAGGACATGATAGCGCAGGTGTTAGGGTGAGCAGAGGCGCGGACAATATCGCAGATGCGTCGCTCCAATGTGGGTTCGCCCGGCCCGAATGCGCCGCTCTGGTCCTTGATTTCGATGAGGACCGACACGCGCCCGTCGATCAAGGCGAGTGTCTCGGCTAAATCTGGAATCGTGCCACCGCCGATCAACGGCATGGCGCGCAGGGTATCGGCGTCATAGGCATCTATGCGGCCCACGCCCTCGGCCAGCCGCTTCAGTTCGTAGTCGTGGAACACCATCGCCTCCCCATCGGCGGAAAGCTGCACATCGAGTTCAATGGCGTAGCCGTGGTCGATGGCCGCCGTGAAGGCCGCGAGGCTGTTCTCAGGCGTTCCCGCCGCAACATCATGCAGTCCGCGATGGGCGAAGGGATGGAGCCAGAAGGCCGAAGGCAAACGCATCAGCCGACGGGCGATGGGGTAGCGATTTCAAAGACCGCTTCGACCTCGACCGGCACGCCAAAGGGTAGCGAAGAGACGCCTACAGCGGCGCGCGCATGTTGTCCGGCATCGCCCAACGCTTCGGCGATCAAATCGGATGCACCGTTGATAACCGCCGGGTGCTGCTCAAAATCAGCCGTCGCCGCAACAAATCCCCCCAAACGAACACAGCGCACGACCTTGGACAAATCACCGTCACAAGCGGATCTGAGCTGCGACAAGATATTGATGGCGCAAACACGGGCGGCGGCGACACCATGTTCGAGATCAACATCACGCCCTAAAAGCCCGCGATGTTCGCATTCGCTATTTTCCATCGGCAACTGACCGGAGATGAAAACCAGGGAGCCGGACACGACATACGGCACATAATTAGCCGCCGCAGCAGGCGCATCGGGGAGCGTAACCCCAAGCTCCGCCAGCCGTTCTTCGATCATTTTATCGTTCATTCCAGTCGCTCCCCATGGATTTACCGGCTTATCTTAGTTTCGTCGCAATCACAGCGCACGAGTTTTGAGCAAGGATTAACGGAATTTTGCAGATTGTTACCAGAGGATACAGACCGTAACATCCGTCCATAGAATCCAGCCTTGACCTTTGGTTCCAAAAAAGTAGCATTAAGAAAACTTCGCAAAGGGTATAAAATGAACAGATTTTGCGCACTCATCGTACCCTGTATTGCTTTTTTGCCGACCATGGCTTTTGCCGAAAACATCCATTTGCCGGGCCATCGCGCTGTATACGAACTAACGCTGGGTGAAACGCGGGACAATGTTGCGATCCGGGGGGCCGAGGGACGTTATGTCTTTGATCTCGAAGATATCTGCGATGGATATACGCTGAACGAGCGATTGGTCGTACGATTGACGCGCGATGTTGGCTCAGTGCTGACCGATTACCGCTTGTCAGCCTATGAGACAGAAAACGGTGATATGTATCGGTTTTCAACCGAAACAGAGTTCAACGGAACGACCGAGCAATCCGCTTCCGGCAAGCTTCGCGTGGCGAAGGAAAGCGCAATGGTCGATTATAAAATCGCCGATGATGTGAGCTTTGATGAAGAGGTCATGCCGCCACTGGCCCATATCCGCGCCATTCTCGATGCGGCCCGTAAGGGCGAAGGTCGCTATGCCGCGACGGTCTTTGATGGCGATATCAAGAAGCCAGTTTTCTACGCAGTGACGCGCATTACCGAGGCGTTGGAAAAAACCGATCTGTCGGAAACCAAAGGAAAAGCGGCACTGGATGATTTAGCACGATGGCGAATTGATTCTGTCTACTTCCCGCCTTCAGGCGATGCAGATGCGGCAACGGCGACACCGGAATTTCGCTTTACGGCAACGTTGTTCGAGAATGGCGTGGTGACAGACCTGCTTCTCGATTATCTTGACTTCTCGCTGAAGGCTGATCTGGTCGATCTCAAAGTTCATGCTGACGACTGCTGAAACCTCAGATTCCCTCTACGACCTGAAGCCCCTCGAAATTGGGTGGGCCGAGATAGAGATGGCGATGATCGCCAGCATCCTTATGGGCCTTGCGAAAACTGTCAGATTTCATCCAATCATGAAATGATGCCTCATCCCGCCAACGGGATTGCGAAATATAGAGGGTATAACCCTCACCTGCCGCGCCACGCAGCATTTTGAATTCAAGAAAACCGGGCGTCCCATCCAGATGCGAATCCCGTGTGGCCCACAGTGTCTCGAATGCCTGTTCAGCGCCGTTAGTGACCTTGAAGCGGTTCATCGCGATATACATGCTTCTCGAAACCCTTGTTTTTCACGTCACCTCAACAAGCGATACCTTGGCGCAACACTTGCGTCGGGTAAAGTGTCGCACGATGACGTGATTCAATGTGGCACTAGATTGCCCTATGCTAGGGCCAACACGCAAAATTGCGATGCATTTCGGGAATTTGGAGGATGGTATCTTGGCGGGTATGAAGTTTTCGGCAGGGTTCGCCCTTCTAGCGGCGGCGGCGATCAGTCAGATGCCGATTGCGTCTACCGCTATAGCGCACGGGCCGGACTCCCCGGCCACGATCGTAGCACAGCCCGCTCCCGACCCAGATGCCAGTGCAAATGGCGTCTCCAGCGCCCTACCCCGCAGTGAGAGGATCGTTCCCGCATCCCTTCGCGACCCTGTAGCATCGCACGATACACGCGGCGTAACGAACGTGACCGAACTGTCATCACGCCCCGCGACTATGCCACATATCGCGGACGCCCCCACCAAATCCATCCCCGGATTGCAGGTCACGACCGCTGAACCGTTCAGCATTTCAACCGCCGGGTCGGGCAAGCCCTATTATCTGGGCAGTACGCCCCCAGCCGTTGAATATCATATCCCGCATATCCCGCAGGAAGAGCCGCTATGGTGCTGGGCCGCCGCCGCACAGCAGGCAATCGGCTGGGTCAATAATGGCCGCGCCCCCGCACAATGCGCCATCGTCGCATTGGCGCATGGTCTGGATGTACGGAAATGCTGCGCCGACCGTGAAGGCATCTGTGCGAGAACAGGTGAGATCCCCGCCATCGCCCGACTCGTCAACCGATTTGGTGGTCAGGCGATGGAATTGTCGACCGTGCCGCGTGACCCGAAAAAAATCTACGAGATGCTGCGCAACGGCGATACGCTACTGATCCGCCTGCGCCCCGCCCCCCATGATGAAGCCGTAGGCATCCGTCACATGATCGTGGTGCGTGGTATCGAATGGCTGCGTATGCCTAACAATCAGTTGCAGGCTACGTTGCTCTATAATGACCCCCTAGGCGAGGGTGAACGCGCGGTCAACTTCGACGAGATCGAGGGGTTCTTTGAGCAGGCATTGCTGGTCCGGCGCGCCGGGTGAGGCATTGCGGGAACTTTCGCTAATTCAATTGAATTGGATCAGGGTCTGTTCACTCTTTTTGATTGAACTCCTGTGCGACGTGTGGTTTTGAGGCCACGCTGTCGCCCACATACCCGTGGGCGCACCCATAGACTATGGAATGTTGAATGACGTTTGACGATTTGGCCCTTGACCCCCGTGTGCTTGGAGCGGTGAAGAACACCGGATACACCTCGCCAACCCCCATTCAGGAACAGGCGATACCGCCCGCCCTCGAAGGTCGGGATGTGCTAGGCATTGCGCAAACCGGGACCGGCAAGACGGCGTCGTTCAGCCTGCCCATGATTACACGGTTAGCCAAAGGCCGCGCCCGCGCGCGGATGCCGCGTTCACTGGTATTATGCCCGACACGCGAATTGGCGGCGCAGGTGGCCGAGAATTTCGAGACGTATTCCAAGGAAACGAAGTTGACGATGGCGCTGCTCATCGGCGGCGTGTCGTTCAAGGACCAAGACAAGAAAATCGACCGTGGCGTCGACGTACTGATCGCCACACCGGGCCGGTTGCTTGACCATTTCGGACGCGGCAAGCTGATGCTGTCGGGGATCGATATCATGGTCGTTGATGAGGCAGACCGGATGCTCGACATGGGCTTCATTCCCGATATCGAGAAAATCTTCAACCTGACGCCCTTTACGCGCCAGACGCTGTTCTTCTCGGCAACGATGCCGCCCGAAATTCAGCGGATTACCGATACCTTCCTGCAAAACCCCGTCAAGGTCGAGGTCGCACGGGCATCAACCGCCGCCGAAACTGTGGCGCAGGCTGTAATGCATGTCGGATCTAGCCGGAAGGATGGGATACCGAAGGCAAAACGCGAGGCTCTGCGCACGATCATCGCAGAAGAAGGCGACGCGATTACGAATGCGATTATCTTCTGTAACCGCAAGCGTGATATCGGCGTGCTGCACAAATCCCTAGAAAAGCATGGCTTGGATGTGGCGTCGCTGCATGGTGACTTAGACCAGCGGGTGCGGATGCAGGTGTTGGACGCTTTCCGAGGCGGTAAGGTCAAACTGTTGATTGCATCGGATGTGGCGGCACGGGGACTGGATATTCCTGATGTCAGCCATGTGTTTAATTTCGACGTGCCGACCCATGCGGAGGATTATGTCCACCGGATCGGGCGAACGGGGCGCGCAGGTCGTAGTGGCAAGGCGTTTACACTGACGACGAAGGCGGAGCAGAAATATCTCGATTTTATTGAGAAGATGCTTGGCAATCCCATTCCGCTGAAAGAGGGCGTAACGCCCGTGGTAGAGGAGCCGGTGATCGAAGCAAATGCTGATGATCAAGAGCGTTCGGCCACAAAATCGCGGCGCGGCAAGCGGCCCAGCCGCAAAGCCGAGGCAACCGACGCGCCCAATTCTGTCGAAGCGGTCATAGCTGAGACTCCGCCGGAACAGCAGCGTACCGAGCCTGAAACCCAAACACGCGAGCGTCATAATGACGATGAGCGTAAACCACGCCGGGGCGGTAGCCGTGGTGGCAATCGTGGCGATTCCCAACGGGATGAAGGCCGAAACGAGCGCCGAAGCCGCGAAGAACGCGGTGGTGGCAAACCCGTTCAGGGGTTGGGCGATCATATGCCCGCCTTTATGCTGATCCCACTGCCTGATTTGTCACGCCGCAAATCCGATGGTGACGATCCGGTAGCCAACGCAGCATAGCTATCTTTTGGAGCGCGCATCGCGATGACGCAATTTGTCTGCGACGCGCGCTTATCCTTTGGTGATTTCACGCTTCATAGCGCCATCGACATGGCACTTTCCGGCACCACGGCCCTATTCGGGCCAAGCGGAGGCGGGAAGAGTACGTTTCTGCGCATTATTGCCGGGCTAGAGACGCGGGCGACCGGGCATGTGGGCTTTGGCGGCGAGGTCTGGGTAGATAGCGCATCGGGCATTTTTATACCCGCACACCGTCGATCCGTCGGGTTCGTCTTTCAGGATGGACGGCTTTTTGCGCATCTGACCGTCGATGGCAACCTGCGCTATGCCGAGCGGCGTAGCGATGGTGGCGCTATTGGTCGCGATGCGGTGGTTGAGGCGCTGGACCTTGGCCCTCTACTCTCCCGCCGCCCAGATACGCTATCGGGGGGCGAGCGGCAGCGGGTGGCGCTAGGGCGGACATTGTTGACACAACCGCGCCTATTGTTGCTGGACGAGCCACTTTCGGCGCTGGATATGGTGCGAAAGGCCGACATCCTGCCCTATTTGCGGGATGTACCGAAGATTTTCGATATCCCCGCGCTCTATGTCAGCCATGCGATAGAAGAGGTTGTGCAACTGGCCGACACGATGATCGTGCTGGCGGATGGGCATGTTCGCGCCATTGGGCCAACGACCGAGATGTTGGAGCGGGTCGATCTTCAAACAATAACCGGACGGTTCGAGGCAGGCGCGCTATTACAGGCGGTCGTAACAGCGCAAGATGATGCGTATCGCCTCACACGGCTCGATCTGGAAGGGCAGGCCTTGGCGATGCCGATGCTGCCCGCTTTGCGCCCCGGCGATGCGGTACGGCTACGGGTGCGAGCGAGGGACGTATCCCTTGCGTTAGAGCGCCCCACAGGGATCAGCACACGCAATTTACTGAACGGCATCGTGGACGATGTGGCGGCGGAAGCGGAGACCGCATTTGCAGAGGTGGCCGTTGCCATCGGCGGGCAACGGCTACGGGCGCGGGTTACGCGCGAGGCGGTCGATATGCTGGAACTGGTTCCCGGCAAAGCGGTTTGTACGCTGATTAAGAGTGCAAGTTTTGACCGGCGCGGCCTGATCCGCGCATAAAAAAGCCGCCCCAGAAGGAGCGGCCTATTCTTGGTATTACTGCGCAGGAGCCGGACGTTTGCGGCGACGAGGGCGGCGCGGCTTGCCGCTTTCGTCTTGCCTACGCCCGCCAGTAGGCTTGGACTGGTTGTTTGCCTTAACCTGTGGCCGACTACCACCACGATTGCGGTTTGCACCGGGCGCGGGCGGTTTCTCGAAGGGTTGCGGCGTGCCTTCGGCTTCGATGGTCAGATTGGTGAGCTTTTCGATATCTTTTAGGTACTGGCGCTCGGTGCCATCGCAGAAGGAAATCGCGACGCCGCTACGCCCCGCCCGCGCCGTCCGCCCGATACGGTGAACATAGGCTTCGGGGATGTTCGGCAACTCGAAATTGAAGACATGGCTAACATCATCGATGTCGATACCGCGTGCCGCAATGTCGGTCGCCACAAGGATAGTCGTGCGGCCTTCCTTGAAGTCGCGCAATGCGCGTTCGCGCTGGTTCTGTGATTTGTTACCGTGGATCGCCGCAGCACCAAAGCCCGCCTTGACCAGCCCTTCAGAGACGCGATCAGCCCCGCGCTTGGTACGGGTAAAGACGATGGTGCGGTCGATATCGGGATCGGCCATCAGCTTTGACAGCATCGCCTTCTTTTCGGAATGGGGAAGATGGATGACCCTTTGCTGGATACGGTCGATGGGTTTTGAGACCGCCGCAACGGCCACCTCCGCCGGATTGACGAGGAAATCACGGGCCAATGACCGGATTTGGTCGGGCATGGTCGCCGAGAACAGCATCGTCTGGCGTTTTTTCGGCAGCGCATTCATCACCTGCCGAATGGCGGGCATAAAGCCGAGATCGAGCATCTGGTCGCCCTCGTCGAGAACGATAACCGAAGTGCCATCAAGGCGGATCGTGCCGGTGCCCATATGATCGAGCAGGCGACCGGGGGTCGCGACGAGTACATCGACGCCGGGGGCCATCTGACGGATTTGCGGATTATGCTTCACACCGCCAACAACAACCGCAACGGCGGGTTTCATGTAGCGGCCATAGATGCGGATACTATCGGCAATCTGCGCGGCAAGCTCGCGGGTGGGCGCAAGGATCAGGGCGGTACACCCGGCCCGCTTGGGCGTGATTTCGAGTTCTTTGATCCGGCTAAGTACAGGCAGCACGAAAGCCGCCGTCTTGCCGGTGCCAGTCTGGGCGATACCCATCAAGTCGCGGCCCTCAAGAACCTTGGGGATCACGGCGGCCTGAATGGGGGTTGGATCGGTATAACCTTCGTCCTTGATCGAACGAAGAAGTGGCTCGGCGAGGCCGAGATCGGTAAATTGGGTCAAGTGACAACTTTCATGTACGCCAGACGGCATCCTGCCGATGGGCGTTTTGGTACTGACAGGGATACTTGCGCGAAAAAGCAGCCGGTAAAAATATCCGGTAGGCCCGGACAACGGCGGTTCAGCTTTCCCTATGGGCGCTGATCAGGTTTCAAACCGCGAACGATGTGATCGTTCTTCACGCGCGGCAGCAACGCGGAATAGATAACACCGCGACTACCCAACCACAAGGGCCGCAACGCGATGTTTTCGTCATTTTCTAGATCAAATTATCTGGAGTTGCGCAGTCGACACCCCAATAAGCGCACTTGAGAAATGCGCGTTAACTGTACAAATACATATAACAATTAGTATTTTTTCGCAACTTTTTCTTTTGCAGAAAATTGTGCTGAGCGAATAAGGATCGCCCATGCCGTATACAATCTTTATGAGGTTTGCCGATAAGGTATGTCCACAATCTGAGTTGTATGCACGGATGAAATTATGGACAGATTCCTTAAACGTTTGAGCAGTTTTGCAAACGAGAGAGGAATGCCCTCGTTAGGCGATGCAGAAACCGAAATAGCCTTCTGGCGCAAGCATGATCGGCAGATGTATTCATTACGCCTGTCATTCCTGATCATGTCATTGTTCGTATTTCCGGCTTTTGGATTGCTGGATTGGCATATCGGCGGCGCATCCGCCTTGCCCATGCTCTATGTCCGCGCGGCAGCGTTTTTTATCCTATTGTTTGTGGTGATCCGATTTGCAGCCCCCACAACAACGCCAGATACACGCGAAAACCTCATTAAGTTAGGCGCGCTGGCGACCATTGGTGGAGAGCTTCTGCTTTTGTTGATTGCCCCAGAAGAGGCGGCTCAACACTATCAATTCGGGCTTTGCGTCATCATGAGCATCGGGGCGATTATTATTGTCCCTCGCTTCCGCACGACGGCGATGATCTTCGCAACGATGTTGGCCGTCTATATATCAACTTTAGCTTGGCATCCCGGAGACCTGACGATGGTCATCGTCAATGCGATACTGAACATTATGGTCGCAGGGGCGGTTTTGGTCGGTTCGTATGAACGGGAACGGCTGGCACGATTGCAAGCCGTCACCAGCAACGAGCTTACCGCCACCAATGCTCAGTTACAGATCTCGCGGCTTGATGCGGTAAAAGCGCGGGATGAGGCAATCGCAGCCAGCCGATCAAAGAATCATTTCCTCGCCAATATCAGCCATGAGCTTCGCACGCCGCTCAACGCGATTTTGGGCTTTTCTGACATGATACGCAGCGAAATGTTTGGCCCAGTGAATGAACCGCGCTACGTCAGCTACATTAACTATATCCACTCCAGCGGAACACTTTTGCAGTCTAATATCAATGACTTGCTCGATTTAGCGCGACTTGAATCGGGCAAATTCGGTTGGGAGGATGAGAGCTTCGATCTGTGC
>CALFVD010000090.1 GCA_937928005.1 uncultured Neomegalonema sp.
GATTCAAGGCCAGTTCGAAAAACACACAGAAAAAGAGACGAGAGGAAACCGCATTGACCCCATCATGACGCAGCGAACTTAAACGATAGGCGGGTCAAATCTCGGTGACATCACCGGGTCAGATTTAAGTGACAGCCAACACCGCTTGACCTATCACAGCGACCGTTGCGTCCAATGCCTCCGGTAAACCCGGCGTGGTTCACTGCGGGAGGCTGCTTGGAGCGCGAAGCCGTCACAACGGATTCAGCCAGTATTGGCAAGGCCCGGCCCACTCTGTCATACGCCAGAGGCCCGAATCACGGTGGTGACGTTGCGTTCACCACCGTCATCGGTCCAGCGCCGTCTCGACTAGTCGAAACGAGCGCGAAGCGGTCTTGTGGAGCGAGGGAACCCCTATTCTGCGCTCCCTTCCCGTGAGGCCATCAGGCTGCAAGCCCTTCGTGAGAGCTCGGTTATTCTGTCCCAGTTCCGACTCTGGATTATTGATCGCGGCGCGATCCATGAACCACCGACACAAATTACGTTGCGCAATGAGAGATAGTCGATGGCATTTTCTGCGGTCACGCCGCCGGTAGGACAGAACCTGATACCGTCCAGTGGATCAGCCCATGCCTTCAAGACGGACGTTCCGCCATTGGCTTCGGCAGGGAAAAATTTCAGCAAATCGAATCCGCGCTCGGCGGCGGCCATCGCTTCGGAAGGGGTGGCCACCCCCGGAAGCATAGGCAGTTCAGCAGCTTGCGCTGCATCGAGAATAGCGTGATTCAATCCGGGCGAGACACCAAATCGCGCACCTGCCCTCGCTGCCTTGTCCACATCGCGTGCTTTGCGAAGGGTCCCGACGCCAACAAGGGCATCTGGAACCGAGCACGATATCGCCTCTATCGCATCGAGCGCGACCGGCGTTCTTAACGTGACTTCCAACGCTCGCAATCCTCCGGCAACCAATGCCTTTGCCAATGGTACCGCAGTAGCGAGATCTTCGATCACCAGAACCGGCACCACTGGCGCAAGCTGGCAGATATCCTCGATACCGGTTTTGTTCATGGCGACCTCGCACTCGGCCCTACGACCCAATCAGATTCGGCAAAGTCAGGGAGATTGCCGGAATAAAGGTAATCAACATCAACGCGACGAAGATCGCCAGATAGAACGGCCAGATCGTCTTCACCGCCTTTTCGATCGGTAGCTTGCCGACGGCACAGCCGACGAAAAGGCATGTCCCGACCGGGGGCGTGCATAATCCGAGGCCCAGATTGACCAGCAGCATGATCCCGAATTGTAGCGGATCCATGCCGAGGGCCGTCGCAACGGGTAGGAAGATCGGCGTACAGATCAGGATCAAGGCCGCCATATCCATAATCATGCCGAGAAGAAGAAGCACGACGTTGATCATCAGCAGGATCAGAATCGGGTTTTCAGTGATGCCAGTCAGAAGTTCGACCGTCTTTGTGGGCACGCGGTAGAAGGTGAGCATATAGGCGAAGGCCCCGGCGCACGCGATTAGGATCATCACCATCGAGGTTGTGCGTACCGCGCTGACCACGGCAGTCTTGAAGTTCAGCCAGGTGATGCTGCGATAAACGAGAAGGGTCACGACGAAGGCATACATCGCGCCAAACGCGCCCGACTCCGTCACGGTGAACACACCCGAAAGAACGCCGCCAACGATGATCACCGCCGTCAGCAGGCCGGGAATGGCGCTAGCGAAGGTTATCGCAAGCGCGGTCCAGCCGGGAAACTTCTCGGCTTTGTAACCGCGTTTCACCGCAACAACATAGGCGGTGACGGCGAGGCAGAGGCACATCAAGACACCTGGTACGACCCCCGCCATGAACAGCCCGGAGATCGAGACGGCACCACCCGTCGCCAACGCGAAGATGATCATGTTATGGCTTGGAGGGATGATGATCCCAGCGATGGAGGATGTCACGGTGACGTTCACCGCATAGTCGGCGTCGTACCCCTTGTCCTTCATCACCGGTACAAGGATCGAGCCGAGCGCGGAGATATCCGCGATTGCCGAGCCTGAAATCCCGCCGAACAACATCGACGAAAACACGTTCACCACGCCGAGGCCGCCACGAACCGCTCCGACGGCGGCCTGTGCGAAGCGTACCAGCCGCATCGCAATGCCGCCATGGAACATCAGCTCCCCGGCAAAGATGAAGAACGGGATCGCCATCAGCGAGAACACATTGATGCCGGAAACGATGCGCTGAAAGACCACCAGTAGCGGCAGGCCTTCGTGCCAGAACGCCGCGAGAGCCGCAATGCCCAGCGCGAAGGCGACCGGCGTACCGATGATGACGCATAGGGCAAACACCCCAAGAAGCAGAGCGAGTCCCATGCCTATCCTTGTTCTATACTATCCCGGCGCTCATCCCGCCCGAGGAACAGGCGGATCAGATGGCCGGTGGAAAACAGGAAGAGGAGCGCCCCGCATACGGTCAGCGGCAGTGAGCGCAGCCCCTCCGACCACTGGATCAGCGGAATCAGGGTCTTCCATTTGAATTGCGTCAATTCGAGGCCATACCAGAACATCATGCCACCAAAACCGGCCATGAGCATGTCGGAAATGGCCACGAGGACGGTCCGCACCGGCGACGGCACAATGCTGCGAAAGATCACCACGGAGAGATGCGTGTTCTGGTGCACACCGACCGACGCGCCTAGGAATGCGATCACCATCACAAGCAGCAACGAGACCTGTTCTACCCAGGTCGGGGTGTCGTTGAGGACGTAGCGACCGAATACCAGCCATGCAAAGATTACAGTCATGACAACAAGAGCAACGCCTGCCAACATGAGGCAGATACGAGCGATGAAATCATACGCCTTGTCCATCATCCGCAGAAACGCCGGTGTGTCAGGTTCGTCCATGGGGTTCCCTTCGCCTGAAACGCCCGGCATCCGAATGCGGAGCCGGGCGTTCATCAATCAGTCAGGCGCGTGGCGCATCACTCGGTCGATTGAGCGATTTCTACCAGCTTCTTCATATCCGGGTTGGCGGCAAGGTAGTCTTCGTAGACCTTGGCCATTGCATCCTGGAACGGAGCCTTGTCGGCGATCTCGATGACTTCGATCCCGGACGCTTCGACATCCTTGCGGGCCTGCTCTGACTGGACGGCCCAGAGCGCACGCTGATAGAGAGCCGCCCCCTTCGCCGCACCGCGCACCGCGCGCTGAAGCTCTGGCGACAGCGCCTCGAACTTCTTCGTGTTCACGCAGATGCATTCGGGGATGATGAGATGCTCGCTCAGCGAATAGTGGCTGGTCACCTCGTAATGCCCCACATTCTTGAAGGACGGAAAGTTGTTCTCGGCGCCATCAACAACGCCGGTTTTAAGCGCCTGCTGGACCTCGGAGAAAGCCATCGGCGAGGGGTTGCCGCCCATTGCCGAGATCATGGCCGTGTAGAGGTCGTTGTTCATTACGCGGATTTTCAGACCCTTGACATCAGCGGGCGTATTGATCGCCTTCTGGCTGTAGAAGGAGCGCGCGCCCGCATCGACCCATGCCAGCGGCATGACGCCAGCATCCGCCATTGCGCCCGTTACGATGTCACCCGCCTCACCATCGAGCACGCGGAACATGTGCGGCACGCTCTTGAAGATGAAAGGTAGGGAAACAAGGTTCGCTTCCTTTACCATCGGGCCAATGGGACCAAGATTGAAGTTGCCGACTTCGATTGCGCCGATACGAACCTGCTCTAGTGCATCGGGCTGGGAACCAAGAACGCCACCGTGGAACACTTCGACGGTCACTTCACCGTCGGTCATCGTGTCGACCAGATCGGCGAACAGATCCATCGCCGCCGTGTTAGGATGCCCGTCATGGTGGATGTTCCACGCGCGCCAGTTATCGGCGAAGGCCATGCCGGTCGACAATGCGGTTACCGCAAGGGCGCCCAATATGGTTTTTGTCAATTTACGATACATTGTATCCTCCCGTTGATTTTTTTTGGTTGTCGGTTCGGCGAGGGCTCGTCAGGAAAAGAGCAAGCCCCCGTTGATGTCGATATTCGCTCCAGTTATGAACGCTGCTTCTTCCGACGCCAGATAGGCGACGAGATTTGCTACGTCCTCCGATGTGCCCTCACGCTTGAGCGGCGTGATGTTGGCCACATGGGCGCGGACTTCCGGTTTCGAGAACGTGTTATGGAAATCGGTGTCGATCATGCCGGGACAGATCGAATTGACTCGGATATCCGGCCCCAGTTCCTTTGCGAGTCCCCGGGTGAGCGTCATCAGCGCACCCTTGGAAGCGGCGTATACTGACGCACCCGGCCCGCCACCATCCCGCCCGGCCTGACTGGCCAGCCCTATGATAGAGCCGCCATTAGTCATATGTGGCAGCACCGCCTTGACCGCATGGAAGAACGAGGTGGCGTTCAGGTCCATAACCCGATTCCAGTGGTCGATGTCCATCTCGGCGATTGTCTTGCGGGCCACGAGGCCGCCGGTAACATGGACGAGGGTATCGATTTGCCCGCCGAGATCGGCGATGGCTCTGGCCGCAAGCGCCGCCGCATCCTCGGCCTTGGTCATGTCGCCCTGCATCGCGATTGCCCGCCCGCCTGCCGCTGAAATCTCGGCCACGGCGCTTTCGGCTCCCTCGGCGGAGCTATGATAGTTGATGGCGACAGATGCTCCTGCAGCGGCCAGTCGCATGGCGCAGGCGCGACCGATATCGCGCCCTCCACCGGTTACAACGGCAACTTTTCCGTTCAGCAAACCCGTCATGATACATCCTTCGAGTATTCCCCTAGCGGCAATGGTAATCCGCTTCTTGTGGCGGTTGTTCAATTGCCCTAGCCAAATGAGGACTAGTATCCTAGTATTGTCAAGCCGGAATCGCTGGGTGCATTTGATACGCAATGCCGCTTCCGAACTTTGCAAAGCCCGCGCGGATCAGGGTATGAGATCGGAAAACCATGCAGGTGCAAGATGCTCGAAACCGTTGAATTGCTGGAACGTCGTACAACAACGGACGTGGTGTTCGATCACCTCCATCACGATATCAGTTCGCTCAAACTCCTGCCGGGAACAAAACTTTCCGAGGCCGAGGTCGCCCGGCAGTTCGGGGTCTCACGCCAACCTGTGCGCGATGCGTTCAATCGGCTAGGCCATCTCGACCTTTTGTTGATTCGTCCCCAGAAAGCCACTGAGGTGCGCGGGTTTTCTATGGAGCGGATTGCACATGCCCGTTTCGTCCGAGTCGCTGTCGAGTTGGAAGTGATCCGTCGTGCTTGCGATGTATGGGACGATAAGCGAGCTGAAATTCTGGAAAAGAACCTCGACGAGCAGCAGCATGCAATCGAGTTCGGCAAGCCCGAAGATTTTCACGCGCTGGATTACGTTTTCCACAAACTGATCTGCGAGCTTGGTGGCTCTCCCATGGCGATCAAAACGATCCGGGAGTGCAAACAGAAGGTTGATCGGCTCTGCGCCCTCAGCCTAGGCAGGGAGCGCGAAGGAGCGACTCTTCTGCTAGACCACCGCAGCCTCGCTCACGCCTTGCGGGGCAATGAAGTTGAAAGTGCCACCGCAATCACTCGCGATCATCTTGGCCGCCTGGATAAAGTGATTGCGGAGATACGGGACAACCACTCGGATTATTTTGAATAGCGATGATGATCGAAACAACTCCGAAACCCGAACTGATCTGTCTCGGCGAGCCGATGGTGGAGTTCAATGCCCAGCCGGACGGGCGTTGGCTATATGGATTTGGCGGGGACGTCTCGAATGTTGCTGTCGCGGCTGCACGTCAAGGCACGCGAACCGGCATAGTGACGCGGATCGGTGCGGACAGCTTCGGCGACGACTTGATGGGCTTGTGGGCGGAAGAAGACATCGATACGACTTTCGTCGAACGCCACGCCAGCGCGCCGACCGGCCTCTATTTCGTTCGCCATGGCCCCGATGGTCACGTCTTCGAGTACCGGCGGGAAGGCTCCGCAGCGAGCACCATGTCACCTAGCAACGTGCCATACGAAGGAATTCGATCCGCTCGATGCTTGCATTATTCCGGCATTTCTCAGGCGATCAGCAACACTACGCTCGCGGCTTGCGATGCTGCGGTGGATTGCGCACGCAAGAGCGGCACTCTGGTGTCATACGATCCGAATTTTAGATTGCGTCTATGGCCGCTGGAAAGAGCCCGCGAAATCGTCAATCGCTCGGTAGCACGCTGCGACTTTTTCCTTCCAGGCCTCGATGATGCCCGCCAACTAACAGGGTTGACCGATGCCGAAGATATCGTGTCCTACTACCTCGACCTAGGCGCTGGTCTGGTCGCTGTGACACTCGGCCCGGAGGGTGCGCTGATCGGTGACGCCTCCGGCCTCGTCGCAATCCCCCCTCATCCCGCCAAAGCCTTGGATGCAAGCGGCGCAGGTGACTGTTTTGACGGCGCTTTCCTAGCGCGTCTGCTGGCTGGAGATCCTGTGGAAGCAGCTGGGGAATATGCAGTGACCGCTGCCGCAATCTCGGTCGAAGGGTATGGTGCCATCAAGCCAATCCCAACGACCGCAGAGGTCCGCGTCCGTTTATGTGAGATCAATTCGCAATAATCTTCCCAGGGCCGCTCTCCAGTGAGAAAGGCTCGAAGCCGAACAGAAGTTTCGCATGTTCATCCACTGTGACGCGACAGTGAATGCAGTTAGAGTTTAGACGGTGGTGAACAAGAACATCACCACCGAGCTTCGCGACAACCGCGCAAGACTGCTTCGGGCCGGACTTACTCATCACCCCAAAGATCGGGGTTGTCTCCTTCCGGCGATCCTCCACCGTCGTCCTTCGCAGCTGCGAAGACCCGCTTGAACTGCACGCTTGGTAGAGAGTGCGAGGTCATCCGATTGTTGTAAATCACCCAGACGATCAATCGCTAAGACCGCCTGGTTTCACTCCACCTTCACGATCTGCCCGTGATAGCGCGCATCGGTTGGTTGTCCTGTCGGCGAGCCGCCTTCTTCTTCGTAGCTCAGCGCAAAGATATCCCCCGGCCCTGCGCTGAAACTGGCGTGGCTGATCGGGTCGTCGGGGAACAGGCCGATGGAGATCGGTTTCGTTGCCCCTTCCGGTAGGTGCCACATCTGCACCGCCTTGCCCGCCGGAGCCTGCGCGCCCAGCGGAATCACCATCGCCAATCCGCTGCCCGTATCGAATTTCACCACCATGCCGGGGGTGCCATCGGCATCCGAGGAGACCACGGCCACATAGCGCGCTGCATCTTTCGTCTTGCCGAGTATCGGTAAGAACGCCAATGCCGCAAAACCCGCCGCCGCCATTCCGCTCAATAGCGCAAACCCCTGCCACCGCTGCGCCCGCGCATTCGCCTTGTGCATCCGTCGCCGCGTATCATCATGGGCAAGTCGCTCGGTGATCCGCCCGAACATTCCTTCGGGGGGCGCAACTGGCTTGATTGGTGATAGCAGACCGGCGAACCGCCGCTCCCAAGCCTCGCGATTACGCTTCTGGCGCGGAGTCTCCCCGGCTTTCGGTAGGGTGCCCAACGCCCGTTCTGCGGCATCAAGATCGCGTTGCTTGCTCATCAATCGCCCAGACATGCTTTAAGCGAGATCAAACCTCGGCGCAGCCATGTCTTGATCGTATTGACTGGCGCATCAATGGCCCGCGCCATATCCTCGCGCGTCTCGCCCAGATAATACGCCCGTAATACCAAGTCGCGCTCCCGCGCCTCCATCTGGTTGAGGCAATCCACCAATGTCAGGTATTCGACCCCGCCATCTCTGGCCAGTGCCGGATCAGGTACGGCGATCATCTCCTCTTCCGACCCAGTGCCGACACCGAGAAAACCGCTTCCCTGCCGCCGCAGCGCGTCAATCGAGCGGTTGCGCGCGATGACCGACAGCCATCCCCCCGCCTGCCCTCTGGCACGATCAAAACTCCCGGCCTTGCTCCATATTTCAGTGAACACGTCCTGCAACACATCTTCGGCCATTGCCCGATTACGGCATATCTTGAGGGCAATCCCGAACAGTTTTGGGCTGGTCCGATCATACAGCAGCCGAAAGGCGGCGCGATCGTGGCGCGCCGTCGCAATCAAAAGCTCGTCTAGTTCCTCATCGGAAGCCATCCAGCGCCGCCTATAATGCATTTATCAGCTAAAAGATAATGCCGTGGGCGAGGATTTCCACTGAAAGAACTTTCGCTGCCCCGCACTTGATGCGGGACAGCATGATTTCTTGTTCAAGCGATTGCCGTGTCGCCTTAGCCGCGTCCTTCGGCGTCATTCCCGGCATAGATAATATTTTCAAAATTCGAGGCGCGTACTTGCGTTCCTTCATCATTGCGATAGACGATGTCATCGGTTCCGTCATCGGCAAAGAAGCTCCCCCACTGTTCTTGGGTTCCCTGCAAGACCAGCGTATTGTCGCCTTGGCCGCCATCGACAGTTTTAGTGCCAGTTCCATTGATCACGACAGTGTCGTTGCCTTTGCCGCCGCGTATGGAATCGTTACCATCACCGCTGGTGAGGACATCGCTACCTTTGCCACCGCGAATGCGATCATCGCCATCGCCGCCCGCTATGAAATCATTGCCTTTGCCGCCGCGTAAGATGTCATCGCCCTGACCGCCATCAATGATGTCGTCACCCGAGCCGCCTCGTATGATGTCATTGCCTGAGCCGCCAGTGATGGTGTTATCATTGCTATTTGGTACCGGAACGGCATCATCGCTGAGGTCGATGATCCCCGGTCTGTCATTGCCATTAGGTATCGGGACAGCGTCATTTCTCAAATCGATGAAGCCCTGCCGGGGGGCACTAATCTTATTGCCATGACCGCCAGTTTGCGGTGGGCTGATTCTCGCGCCTCCTTGTTCAGGCCGTGCAATCGGGTTTCTGCGTAGGGTTGATGCGCTGGCACTTCTGTCAAAGCGTGGTCTATCATCGGCGGATTGCGAGATTTGGCCGGATTGGCCCGCTATGATATTCATTGTATTCTCCATAGTTAAGAATCTCCATCCATGTTTCGCCGTGGGATAGAGAGGAGAACACTACATGTCTCTATTTGAAACAACAATATGAAATATTGAATAGTACGCCGGAAACCATTTACAGTTGTGCAAGATCACTTGACGCTATATTTTGCGCGGCTCTTGGCGAAAATACTTTATTGCAATTCGCTTGAAGGCCATCCACCAATCTTCACGTCGCCATGCGTTCCTGCCGTGCGACGATTGTGCCATAAAGCAACGCCGTCGCCGCAATCGCCACCGGCACTATTACGGCGATGATGACGAAGCTCCATCCCCCCGTCGCCATCAGTTTCCCCGAACTCAATGCGGCGGTCGCCATCATTCCCATGACCAGAAAATCGTTCAACCCCTGCACCCGCGCGCGGTCTTCAGGCCGATGATTGGCGGCCAACAGACTGGTCGCGCCGATATAGCCAAAATTCCAGCCCAACCCCAACAGGACCAGCGCGATATAGAAATCATGCAACGCGATCCCCGATAAGGCCACCGCCGAACATGCCGTCAGCAGCGTCAACCCCGTCGCGATGACTGGGCGCGGCCCAACCCGTGCGATGATCGATCCGGTAAAGAAACTCGGAGCAAACATCGCAATGACGTGCCACTGCACGACCTTCGCCGCATCCGGCGTGCCAAAACCACAGGCGACCATGGCTAATGGTGTCGAGGTCATCATCAGCGTCATGGTCCCATACACGAACATCGCGCAGAGCATCGCCACGGGAATATTTCGGTTCGCGAGGATCTCTGACCATGGGCGCGGCTGCGCGCGTTCCTTAGCGGGGGGCGGTTTTGGAATATCGAGAAACGCGATCAGCACCATACCGATTAAGTTAATCACCACGAGGAACAGATACGCCCCCACGAATGGCACCGCTGACATCACCCCTTCCATCCGCGTTACGATCTGCACGCTCAGAATTGCCGCGACCAGCCCTCCGGCCAAAACCAGCGATATCGCCTTGGGTTTGAATGCGTCGGGCGCTGTATCCGTTGCGGCAAAGCGGAAATATCCCTGCGTTGCCTGATAGACTCCCGCAAACATATAGGCAAAGCACAGCATCCAAAATTCACCGCGCAGCATCGCCAGCGCCGCAAAGATACCGCCCAGCATCGCCAGTGATGTTCCCAGCCAAAACCCCGCCTTGCGTCCAAACCGCCCCATGAACAGCGACATCGGAACCGCCGTCACCATCCCCGTTAGCATCTGGCAAGCGATGGGTAATGTCGCCAATCCCGGATCATCGGCAAGGATTGCTCCGGCTAATCCACCGATGATGATATAAACTGGAAGCTGAGAGCCAAGTATCGCGCTCATGGTGGCCAGTACGGCGACATTGCGCACTGCGCGTGGCTTATCCATAGCCGAGGTGGCGTCTGTCATGTCTCGGCTGTCGGGGGCGTATCTGGCCGAAATTCGCGGGAGAGCGCATCGAGGACGCCATTGGCAAATTTCGCCTCTTCCCCCTCAAAGAACGCTTTTGCGACTTCGACATATTCGTTGATGACCACCTTGCGCGGTACTTTCGGCATGGTCAGGAATTCACTACCCGCCGCCCGGAACAGCGCCCGTAGGGTTGGATCGATCCGTTTTAGCGGCCATCCTGTCTTCATCACGCTGTCGGTTGTGCGGTCGATGCGCCCCTGTTCCGTGACCGCGCCTTCCAGTGTTTTGCGGAAATGCTTGCGGTCGGCCTTGGCGATCTCCTCATCGTCGATCTCCTGCCCCGTCCGGTGCGTCTCGAATTCCAGCGCGATAGAGCGCCATGATGCGCCCGTCATCTCCATCTGATAAAGCGCCTGCACGCTATTGAGTCGTGCCGCCGCCCGCGCCCGTCGGCTGATATCCTGACGGCTATGGGCGGGGGCATCCATCTTCTCGGCGTCAGACATTGTGCGTGTTGCCCGCGCCATCTGCGATTTGGATATGCTCGGAATCGGGCAGGAAGGTCGGCGCCCGCCCTGCCGTCTGTACGCCGTCGCGCATCCCTATCAGCGCGAGACACGCATCTGCGGCCCCTGCGCCCTTGTTCTTCTGGGTTGGATCGGCGCGAACATGCGCCTGATCCATGTTCTCGACCGTTAAGATGCCATTGCCAATGGCCAACCCTTGCTCAATGCCCAGCGACATGATCCCCCGCGCGGATTCGTTCGACACCGTATCGTAATGCGAGGTTTCCCCCCGGATCACGCAACCCAACGCGACATAGCCGTCATACCGTCCGTTCTGCGCCGCCATACTGATTGCAATGGGCAATTCCAGCGCGCCCGGCACTTCTGATACATCCGTCTCGATCCCCGCCTCGACCAGCCTATCGACGCAGCCTTGGGTCAGCATATCGGCGATATCGCGATAGAAGGGGGCAACGACTACCAGTACACGTTTTGATTCAGCCATGGGATTGCTTCTCCTAGCGCGCGGCGCGCGCGTCTTCCAGCCGTGCGACGTACCGCGCCAGCACGTCGATTTCAAGGTTTACCGCCGTTTCAGGTAACAGCGCACCCAGCGTCGTCTCTGATTGCGTGTGTGGGATGATGTTCACCCCGAACCGTGTTCCTTCGACCTTATTGACTGTTAGTGACACTCCGTCCAGCGTCACCGATCCCTTAGGGGCGATGAACCGAGCCAGATCATCGCTCGTCTCGAAGATCAGCCGCAGCGAATCCCCCTCCGGTGTTGCCGAGACGACCTGCGCGGTTCCATCCACATGCCCGCTGACGATATGCCCGCCCAACTCATCCCCGATCCTGAGCGCGCGTTCGAGGTTTAGCCGTGTACCCGTCTGCCAATCCCTCGCATTCGTTGCCCCTAACGTTTCGGCGGAGGCATCGACGGCAAACCAGTTGCCATCCCCGTCCTTGCCCTTATCCGTCACGGTCAAGCAACAGCCGGAGCAGGCGATGGATGCCCCCGTTGCGACCGTCGCCATGTCATAGGTGGTGCCAATCACAAAGCGCGTATCGCCCCTTGCCTCGACGCTCCGCACGGTGCCGATATCGGTGATGATGCCTGTGAACATCGCTGTCAGTCCTTCTCAACGCGCCGCCAGACGCTCATGGTATCGGGTCCGATTGTCTCGGTGGAAACTTGCCTGAAACGCGGCGCATCCGCTAGTGCGTTGATGCCCAAAGCATCCATCGCCTGCCGCGCGCCCCCGCCGAGGATAATGCCGCCTGTGAACCAGACCAGCCGGTCCACGCAATCCGCGCGTATCAGGGCCGTCGCCAGCGTTGCCCCGCCTTCACAAAAGATCGACGCATGGCCGCGCGTCGCAATGGCTGCGAGTAGGGTAGGGGCATCCGCATCGCTTGCTATCTGCACCACCACCGCCCCCGCCGCCTCCAAAGCTGTCGCTTTTTCGGGATGGGCGGCGCGGTCCCCGTATATCATGGCATTGCCTTGCGCCAACACCCGCGCATTGGTTGGTATGCGCAGCCGCCGATCCGCAATCACTGGCACCGGACTGTCCGCCTCCATCCCCGCCAGCCGCACATCAAGCGCCGGATCATCCGCCAGTACCGTTCCACCGCCTGTCAATATCGCATCCGACTGCGCCCGCATCAGATGAACCCGCCGCCGCGCCATTGGCCCGGTAATCCATTGCGACTCCCCCGATGCCGTCGCAATCGCCCCATCCAATGTCGTGGCCAGTTTCAGCGTCACTGTCGCCCGCCCGTTCTTGCGCATACGCAAATACGGGCCAAGCAGCGCGCGGGCCTCTGCCTCGCCCGGTCCAATCGTTACCGTGATCCCCGCCGCCTCCAACGCCGCAAAGCCATTCCCCGCCACACGGGGGTCAGGATCAGAAAATGGTGCCACCACCCGCGCGACCTTGGCGGCGATAAGCGCATCCGTACAGGGCGGTGTTTTGCCGTAATGGGCACAGGGTTCGAGGGTTACATAGGCCGTTGCTCCGTGCAGCGCGTCTTTACCATAGCGCGTCACGGCATCGGAGAGCGCCGTCGTTTCCGCATGGGGTCTACCCCCATCGCCAGTTCTCCCCCGGCCCAGTACACGCCCGTTTCGCATAATAATGCAGCCGACCGACGGGTTTGCCCCCGTTCGCCCTTGCCCGCGTCGCGCCATGGCGAGCGCCTGTCGCATGACCTCTGCGTCAGTCCTCATTTACGCCGTCCACGCCGTCCCCCTGCGGTGGTCGCAACTCCTGAGCGAAGGTTTCAAAGTCGCTGGCTTCCGAGAAATTACGGTACACGCTCGCAAACCGCACATAGGCGACCGTATCTACCCCGGCCAACGCGCGCATGACGGTTTCACCAATCCGATCCGACGCAATTTCTGTCTCACCTTGCGACTCCAATTGTCTTACGATGGCGCTAACCATACGCTCAATGCGCTCCGGTTCGATATTGCGCTTGCGCACGGCCACATGAATCGAGTGGGCCATCTTGTCCCGTTCAAAAGGCACGCGCCGCCCATTCTTCTTCAACACGGTCAATTCGCGGAGCTGTACCCGCTCAAAGGTCGTGAACCGCGCGCCGCATTCGGGGCAAAACCGCCGCCGCCGGATCGCGCTATGGTCCTCGGCGGGCCGCGAATCCTTTACCTGACTGCTCGTATCGCCGCAGAATGGACAGCGCATGATCGACCCCCTGTCGTCCCGTTGATCCTTCTCCCTTACAAGAGAAAACGCCGCCCCGGAAGGGGGCGACGTTCATGTCTTAACTCTCCAGCGGAATTAGGCCTGATCGTAGATCGGGAAGCGGCGGCACATGGCGATGGCCTGCTCCTTAACCTTCGCCTCAACCTCTCCATTGCCATCTGGTCCATTGGCCGCGAGGCCATCAACCACTGCATTGATCATCTGCCCAATCTCGCTGAATTCCGCTTCGCCAAAGCCCCGCGTCGTCCCTGCGGGCGAGCCAAGGCGCACACCCGATGTGACCATCGCTTTTTCGGGATCGAAGGGCACGCCATTCTTGTTGCAGGTGATATGCGCGCGGCCCAGAGCAGCCTCGGTATCGTTGCCCTTTACGCCTTTGGGGCGCAGATCGACCAGCAGCACATGCGTATCGGTGCCACCCGTCACCAGATCGAGACCACCGGCCATCAATGCCTCGGCCATGGCCTTGGCGTTCTTGATGACCTGCCCCGTATAGCCCTTATATTCAGGCGTTAGCGCCTCGCCAAAGGCCACGGCCTTCGCTGCGATTACATGCATCAATGGTCCGCCTTGCAATCCGGGGAAGACGGCGGAGTTGAACTTCTTACCCAGCGCCTCGTCGTTAGAGAGGATCATCCCCCCGCGCGGTCCGCGTAGCGTCTTATGTGTCGTCGTCGTTGCGACATGACAGTGTTCCAGCGGGTTTGGATGATGCCCCCCCGCGACCAGCCCAGAGAAATGCGCCATATCTACATGCAGGATTGCCCCAACCGAATCGGCAATTTCACGGAATTTCTTGGCGTCTATCTGGCGTGGGATAGCCGATCCCCCGGCGATAATCATCGCGGGTTTATGGTCTTCCGCCAGCTTTGCGACCTGATCATAATCGATGAGGTTCGTGTCTTTAGTCACGCCGTATTGCACCGCATTAAACCACTTGCCCGACAGGTTGGGCCGCGCCCCATGGGTCAGGTGTCCGCCTGATGCTAGGTCCATCCCAAGGATCGTATCTCCCGGCTTGATCGTGGCCAGCATCACCGCCTGATTGGCCTGTGCGCCCGAATGGGGCTGTACGTTTGCGTAGGAGCATCCGAACAGCGCGCAAGCGCGCTCGATGGCCAATGCTTCGGCGGTGTCCACATGCTCACAGCCGCCATAATAGCGTTTGCCCGGATAGCCTTCGGCGTACTTATTCGTCATCACCGATCCTTGCGCCTGCATGACGGCACGGCTCACGATGTTTTCGGAGGCAATCAGCTCGATCTCGTCTTGTTGACGGGTCAATTCGCGGGTTATTGCTTCATGAATGGCCGCATCGCGCTCGGCTAAATTCTGTTGGAAGAAGCCGGGTGCCATAGCTGCATCGAGCATCGTGTTGTCTCCACTTACTGGGTTTTGAGGGTGTATGAGATATGCCGTGTTTTCCCTGCTGCGCAACCTACACTAAATGGGCCGTGATCGGCAATTTGCGAATCAGCAAGATTTTAAGGGGCCATCGTCAATCTGAAACGATGTATAATCTTAACGAAACACTCGCCGGATTCCTCTTCTGTACATGGATCAATATGAAACAGTCTGGAATCAAACACGTTAAGGATATGGCGTAATATATAGTCTTGCGCGCCCATTTTTGGCCCCATTTGCAAGGGTTTCGCTCTGATCGACGGTACATGGTACGTGTTTCTTCATCGACCTTATCGTTGGATTAAGGACACAGTTTCGAGTGGTTAACCCTTGTTGTTCCTTTTTTGAATGATTTGGAAACTGGCGTATGCTACGTCCTGTACACCAGCGGTAATATGTTGCCTGTGTGGCATGTTGCGGCGGTCGTGCGTCAAAAACGGTTCTGGCCCCTTCGACGGATGAGGCGAAGAAGTTGGAATGAAAATTGCTAGGGATGCCGTGACTCACGTCATTGGGTGGCCTGATAGCAGCCGATTTTGGCGTGAGACGAAAATGGAGTGGAGATGAGCAATGAAGCGTAAGAATTTCTTGTTGGCGAGCAGCGGCCTTGTGCTGGGTGCAGTCGCCTTCATGAACGGCGCAGGGGCCCAGACAGAGGTCCTGCCGCCGAATGCTGAGCCAGGGAAGTGCTACGCCCGCGTAGTTATCCCAGCGCAGTATCGTACAGTTACCGAGCGTATCGTGGATCGCGAAGGCGGTGAGCGGATCGAAGTCATTCCGGCCCAGTACCGGAACGTGACCGAGACCGTCGTCGTTGAAGAGCCTTCCGAGCGTCTTGAAGTCGTTCCTGCAACCTATCGCACCGTGACTGAAACGGTCGAGTCTCAGGCTCCTTCTGAGAACCTCGTCATCGTTTCTGGCGGCGGTGGTGGCGGTGCCATCGTTGATGCAGCTTCTGGCGCTGCAATTGCTGGCGCGGCTGGTATCAACGCCCAGGGCTTCGCGATTGATGCTTCTGGCAATGTCATCCGTGGCGCTAACGGTGCAGGCATCCTCGCCCGTGCATCCGGTGGCGGTGCTGGTGGTTCCAGCGGCAACACTGGTGGTCCATCCTTCCGCAGCGTTTCGCAGACGGTCGTCGTAGAAGAGCCTTCCGAGAGCCTTCAGGTCGTTCCGGCAACGTTCAAGTCGGTCGCTCAGACGGTTGTTGTTGAAGAGCCTTCCGAAAGCCTTCAGGTCGTCCCCGCGCAGTTCCGCGATGTCGCCCAGACGGTTGTTGTTGAGGAGCCTTCCGAAAGCCTTCAGGTCGTTCCCGCGAAATTCGCGACGCGCACCCAGACGGTTGTTGTTGAGGAGCCTTCCGAAAGCCTTCAGGTCGTCCCTGCTACCTTCAAGTCGGTGTCGCAGACGGTTGTCGTAGAAGAGCCTTCCGAGAGCCTTCAGATCGTTCCAGCAACGTTTACGACTGTCGCTCAGACGGTTGTTGTTGAAGAGCCTTCCGAAAACCTTCAGGTCGTTCCCGCCACCTTCCGTTCGGTGTCGCAGACGGTCGTCGTAGAAGAGCCTTCCGAGAGCCTTCAGATCGTTCCAGCAACGTTCAAGTCGGTTGCTCAGCAGGTCGTCGTTGAAGAGGCTTCGGAGTCGCTTCAGGTCGTTCCGGCAACGTTCAAGTCGGTCGCTCAGACGGTTGTTGTTGAAGAGCCTTCCGAGAGCCTTCAGATCGTTCCAGCAACTTTCCGCACCGTAGCCGAAACCATCACGGTTCGTCCGGCCTACGAGCGCATCGAAGTTGTTCCGGCCACGTTCAAAACCGTCTCGCAGACGGTCGAAGTTGAGCCAGCCTACGAAACGCTTCAGGTCGTTCCAGCAACCTACAAGACGGTTCAGGAAACGGTTGTGACGCAGCCTGCGTACCAGCGCCTCGAAGTCGTTCCCGCCACCTACCGCACGGTTTCGGAAACGGTTCAGGTCGAAGCACCTTACGAGCAGCTTCAGGTCGTTCCCGCCACCTATAAAACGGTTCAGGAAACGGTCGTTGTTGAGCCTGCTTACGAGCAGCTTCGCGTGATCCCTGCAACCTACAAAACGGTCTCTGAAACGGTCGTTACGCAGGAAGCTGGCGAGCGCCTTGAAGTCGTTCCCGCCACCTACAAGACGGTTCAGGAAACGGTCGTCGTTCAGGAAGCTTCGCAGCGTCTTGAAGTCGTTCCCGCAACCTACCGCACGGTTCAGGAAACGGTCGTCGTTCAGCCTGCATCGCAGCGTCTTGAAGTTGTTCCCGCAACCTACCGTACGGTTTCGGAAACGGTTGTTGTTCAGCCCGCTTACGAGCGTCTGCAGGTTGTTCCTGCAACGTACCGTACAGAGCAGATCCGCGTAGGCGGTGATGAAGTTGCTGAGCGTCTGGAAGTTATCCCTGCAACCTATAAGACCGTCTCTGAGACGATCGTGGTTCAGGAAGCTTCTGAGCAGCTTACTGCTTCGGAAACCCAGTACCGTACCGTCACCGAGCGTGTGAAGGTTCGTGATGCTTACACCACGTGGAAGCGCGGTAAGAACCCAATCGCCATCATCGACTCCGTCACTGGCGGTATCGCAGGTGCCGGTGCAGGCGGCGGTATCTCCGTCGTGTCCGAGGCGACCGGTCAGGTCATCCCCGGTGCGGTTTCTGTCGATGCAAACGGCTTCGCGGTTGATGCAAGCGGTCGTGTCATCTCCGGTAGCGGTGGTGGTGCTAGCGCAGGCGGCGGCGCAGTTCGTGCCTCGCGTTCCGCAAGCGGCGCAATTGTCGATAGCGCAGGAAACATCATTCCTGGTGCAGCGGGCGTGAACGCTGCTGGCTTCGCAACCAACTCGGCTGGTCAGGTCATCTCCTTCGGCGGTAGCGCCGGTGGTGCTGGTGCAGGCCCAATCCGTGCGCGCATCGTCGCAGGCGGTGGTGCTGGTGGTGGCTTCGGTGGTCAGATCTCTGGCGCATCGATCAAGCAGACCAAACAGCTGAACACTGGTGAGATCCTGTGTCTCGTTGCAGTTCCTGCCCAGTACGAAACAGTGACCCGTCAGGTTGCTTCCGGTGCTGCTGATGTTCGCCGCGTAGCGATCCCTGCACAGACCCGTACGATTACGCGTCGCGTCGTTGACCGTCCTGCTACGGTTCGTCGTATCGCTGGCACGGGTAGTTCCACGGGCGGTTTCGTCGTCGACCTCAACGGCAATGCCATTCCTGGCGCAGTTGGTGTAAACGGTGACGGCTTCGCAGTAGATGCCAATGGTAACGTCATCCCCGCAAGTGTCGCTGGCTATGCCGGTGGTGCAGGTGGCGGCGGCCTCGGTGGCCCAATCCGCGGTACACGTCGTGCAGACGGTGTGATCGTTGACGGTGCAGGCAACATCATCGCTGGTGCAGTCAATGTTGACGGCGCAGGCTTCGCGATCAATGCAGCTGGTCAGCGCCTCGCGGCGGCTGGTGGTGGCGCAGGTGGCGGTGCAAGCGGTGGTATTCGTGCCCGTCTCGCTGGTGGCAACACCGGTGGTGGCGCAACCAAAACCATCACTAAGCGCGTTGTTGCAACGCCTGCCTCGGTTCGCCGTATTGCAGTGCCTGCACAGACCCGTACGATCCAGCGCCGTGTTGTTGCGACGCCTGCCTCGACCCGCGCCGTTGCGGTTCCTGCGCAGACCCGCACAGTCCAGCGCCGTGTTGTTGCGACGCCTGCCTCGACCCGCGCCGTTGCGGTTCCTGGACAGACCCGCACGATCCAGCGTCGTGTGATCAATACGCCTGCAACGGTTCGCCGCGTGGCTGTCCCCGGACAGACCCGTACGATCCAGCGCCGTGTTGTTGACCGTCCTGCATCCACTCAGGCCGTCGCAGTTCCTGCGAAGACCCGTACGGTTCAGCGCCGTGTTGTTGCGACGCCTGCATCGACCCGCGCCGTTGCGGTTCCTGCGCAGACCCGCACGATCCAGCGTCGTGTGATTGACCGTCCTGCATCGACTCAGGCCGTCGCGGTTCCCGCGAAGACCCGTACGATCCAGCGTCGTGTGGTCAACACGCCTGCTTCTACCCGTGCCGTTGCTGTCGCTGGTAAGACCCAGACGATCCAGCGCCGTGTGGTTGCAACGCCTGCCTCGACCCGCGCCGTTGCGGTTCCTGCGCAGACCCGTACGATCCAGCGTCGTGTGATCAACACCCCCGCATCGGTTCGCCGTGTGACGGTGCCTGCGAAAAACCAGACGGTTTCGATCCAGGTTGTTGATCGTCCTGCTGCGACCCGCGCGGTTGCGGTTGCTGCACAGACCCAGCAGATCCAGCGCCGTGTGGTGGCAACGCCTGCCTCGACCCGTGCTGTGGCCGTGCCTGGTAAAACTGCAACGATCACGACCCGTGTGATTGATACGCCTGCTTCGGTTCGCCGCGTTGCCGTCCCCGGCAAGACCGCGACGATCACGCAGCGTGTTCTCAACACGCCAGCCGCTGCTCGCGCAGTTGCTGTACCGGGTAAGACCGCAACGATCACGCAGCGTGTCATCGATACGCCTGCCTCGGTTCGCCGCGTTGCTGTTCCTGGCAAAACCGCGACGATCCAGATCCGTCAGGTCGCAAACCCAGCCGCTGCCCGCGCAGTTGCTGTACCGGGTAAGACCGCAACGATCACGCAGCGTGTCATCGACACTCCTGCCTCTGTCCGTCGCGTCGCTGTTCCTGGTAAGACCGCACAGGTCTCGGTTCGTGTAACCGCTGAGCCAGCTTCGGTTCGTCGTGTTGCCGTTCCTGGTAAGACCGCAACGGTCAGCCAGCGTGTTCTTGCCACGCCTGCTTCTGTCCGCCGCGTTGCCACACCAGGCAAGACGGCCCAGATCCAGACCCGTGTCATCGACGCACCTGCCTCGGTTCGCCGCATCGCGGTTCCGGGCAAGACGGCTACGATCACCCGTCAGGAAATCGCGTCCGCACCGGAAGTGCGCCGTATCGTCGTCCCCGGCCAGACCCAGACGGTCTCCCGCCGCGTGGTCGCGACACCGGCAACCGTCCGTCGCGTCGCAGTTCCCGGCAAAACGGCTCAGATCACGCGTCGCGTCGTCGCAACGCCTGCATCGGTCCGCCGTGTCGCTACGGAGCCGACCTACAAGACGATCAATCGTCGCGAAGAGGTCGCTCCAGAGCAGCTGCAGTGGCGTGAAATCCTCTGTGAGACCAACGCGTCTCCTGAGGTTATCCGTCGCCTCCAGCAGGCTCTGCGTGAGCGTGGTTACTACCAAGGCTCGATCGACGGTGCCTATAACGCCTCAACAACGGCAGCGGTCACCCGCTACC
Source organism: uncultured Neomegalonema sp. (assembly GCA_937928005.1). Classification (GTDB taxonomy): domain Bacteria; phylum Pseudomonadota; class Alphaproteobacteria; order Rhodobacterales; family Rhodobacteraceae; genus JAHDDY01. The sequence goes on from CALFVD010000090.1 coordinate 20,346, forward strand.
AGCGTTCTTCGGGCGAAGGTACGGGCGGTCTGACCATGGACACGCTGCGTTCGCTCGGCGTCGACTTCCGCTAAGCTAAGGCGCAACGCTCAAGCTCATCGAGCACGCCGCAGCCCCTCGCCAGAAATGGCGGGGGGCTTTTTCTTGAAACCACACCCCAGCACGTCGATTTAGAGCGATACGCGACCAAGTGGGTCAGGAATTGCGCTTAGAGTACGCATTCCCTGACACTCTATGGCTTAACCTGATCGCGTTTCACTGTAAGGCAAGACCATGCGTTTCACGAAGATCGCCTTTGTCGCCTGCGATACCGATTCCGCTCAGCGCGCTTTGTTCGCTCTGCGCGAGCGTTATGGCGTTATCGAAGCCACTGATGCGGATGTCATTGTCGCCTTGGGTGGCGACGGCTTCATGTTGGAGACCCTCCACGCCGTGATGGAGCGAGATGTCCCTGTCTATGGGATGAACCGTGGCTCCATCGGCTTCCTGATGAATGACTACAACGCCACAACCCTTGTAGAACGCCTCGAACGCAGTGTGGAATCACAGATACATCCCCTGCATATGCTGGCGGTTGATACCGGAGGTGCAGAGCACAAGGCATTGGCCATCAACGAAGTCTCTCTTCTGCGCGAGACCCGCCAAGCTGCAAAAATTTCGATCAGTATTGACGGTTCAATCCGTATGGCCGAGCTGATCTGTGATGGTGTTCTCGTGGCCACCCCTGCGGGAAGCACGGCCTATAATTTATCGGCTCACGGTCCCATTCTGCCCATCGATGCTGGTTTGTTGGCAGTTACCCCGATTTCCGCATTCCGCCCCCGGCGGTGGCGCGGCGCATTATTGCCTATGCAGGCCATTATCCGCTTTGATGTACTCGAACCCGTCAAACGCCCGGTGAGCGCGGTCGCTGACGCCTTTGAAGTCCGTGATGTCAGTTGGGTAGAAGCGCGCGTTGCCAGTGAGATATCGCTCCGCCTGCTTTTCGATCCGGGCCACAGCCTCGACGAACGTATTTTGCGTGAACAGTTTGAGAGCTGACCGCCATCCTTGCTAAGTACGGCGAACATGCCCATGCTAGCAACGATTTGAGAAACCCATGTTAGACGGGGGCCGTATCCGGGTGAAAGACGCAACCGATACCTTTCGTGAAATGATGATGGAGGCGCGTATTGAGCGCGCCGCCGATGCCGAACGTGCGCTGGCGGAGATCAAAGAGAAAGTTGATAAATCAGAGGCGCGCTGGACCGAGGATGAGATGCGCGAAAGCGTCGCGCGCGTTTTGGCCGACTCGATTCGCGAAGCGGGGAATAGCGACCGTCAAGCTATGATCCGCTCCATCGCACCGCATATCCTGTCGACCGTTCGCTCCGAGATTGGCAGCGCCCATCCTGAAATTATCGAAGCCCTATCGCCTCGCCTTGGTGAGTTGATCAAGGCGGCGGTTGAAAAGTCGATGGAGGGAATGCAGCAGCAGATTGATGCGGCGGTGCCCATCGATCTATGGATGGCGAGCATTAAGGCAAAGCTGACTGGTACGCCAACGACCGGATGGGTCGTGCGTAGCGAAGACGGTTTTGCCGTCATGGAAGCGTATCTTATTGAACGTGGCTCTGGTCTGTTGCTTGCCCGTGATCGCCCTGCCGATGCGCCGACAGAAGAAGACGAATTCGATGATGACCTGCTTTCTGGCATGATCGCTGCCCTCGATTCCTTTGCCCATGATGCTTTTGGTGGCGGTGGGATCGAGACCCTGCGCGAGCTGACTCTCACGGCGGGAACGATCTATCTGCGCGCCAGCCCGACTAAAATTCTGGCTCTGCGCTGCAATCGGGCGGCTTCTGCCGAAATCGAAAGTGAGATTGATCAACTGCTCGACCGTGTGATCCAGAGGATGAAGGAAAACGGCGAGGATGCCGACCTTACCCCTGCGCATCTTTTGGCCGATGCCCCAAAGGCTGATGATGATTCATCGGTCAGTGCGGCGGCGATTCTGGTCAAGGGGCTTTCCGCCGCTGCTGTTCTCATTGCCCTCATCTGGGGGCATTTTGCACTTGAAAGCGGCAATCGCGACCGCTGGGTCAGCGCCATGGAGGCAAGCGTGCGCGACGATCCTGGGATGGCGGGCTATCCTGTCTCCGTCGTTTATGATGATGCATCGGATGCGGTACTGGTGGGTGGTCTAGTCCCTGACGAAACGGCGCGGAACGCGATTCAAGCCCGTCTCTCACGACTGGCAACGCCGCTGTCATATAGTATGACCATGCCTGTCGCTGGTCGGCGGCTTGAAGAATGAAGACGTATAAGATCGTTGTTTTGGGGGATTTTGGCGTTGGCAAGACATCGCTGATCCGCCGCTATGTCCTCGATGAATTCTCTGATGAGTACCGCGCAACTTTGGGCGTACATCTTTATAAACATGCTGATACTTTAGTGGAGGAGGATCTGAAGATCAGCCTTGTCGTCTGGGATATCGAAGGCGCGCCTTTACCAAGTGGCCAGACACAACGCTATATTGTCGGTGCTTCTGGTGCGGTCGTTGTCGGCGATATGACGCGCGATGATCCTTTTTCGGCGATGTGGGCAGCGGCAGATATCTTTGAAGAGGCTTTGCCGGGCCGCCCGCTTTGTTTGGCCCTCAATAAATGCGATATTGCAACTATTGATAACGAAGAAACCGTCGCCCGAATGAAACGGCGCTATGATTGCAATGCTTTCATGACCAGTGCGCGGACTGGGGATTGTGTGACGCCGATGTTTCATGCTCTCACCCGGTCCATCCTAGCGCGCGGTCTTTGAGAGGCGCTGCATGACGCTGCTGAATATCGACCTTGTTCTTGAAACGCTTGGCATCGTGGCAGTGCGGCTGGACGACGATTTCATCGTGCGGGAAGTCTCGGGCAATATGCTGGACATCCCTCTCAACACAGATATGCGTGAATATATGCCCGCTCTTTACGGCCTCGAAGAGGTGTTCGAGACAGCCGATGCGAACATGTCGATGCCCTTTGTTCAGATCGGAAATGCCCGTGATGAACCGATTGCCCTGACGGTTCGTCGTGACCCGGAAACAGGTGTGCTGTGGCTTTTCTTGCGCGATGTGCGCGAGGAAAGCGCGATGCACAGACAGCTCGTGCAGAACCATAATTCGCTATCTTTGGCGCAGGTGGAGTTGGTCAAGGCCCGTGATGCGGCACAGAAAGCGGACCGGGCTAAGACGGCCTTTCTGGCCAATGTTAGCCATGAATTACGCACGCCGCTGCATGTCATCATCGGTGGCGCCTCGATCTTGTCAAAGGCCCGGAACACACCCCTCGAACCCGACGAAGTTACTGATTACGCAATCGATATGCATGAGAGTGGTGTGCTGCTTTTACAGCTGGTCGATGACCTGATCGACCTGTCACGTTCGGAAACTGGCAACTTGATCCTTTATGAGGAACGCTGCGACCTGTGTGAGATTGCACGTGCGATAACGACGCTTTGTCAGGATTTGCCCGAGGCACGTCATACGGTACTCGAATGTCAGGTTCCTGCCGATCCAGTATGGTTGTTCGCGGATGCGCGGCGGATCAAGCAGATCTTACTCAATCTTATCTCCAACGCAGTGAAAGCCGTTGCAAATCTCAATGCAGCGGAAGTCATCGTCACGCTCGACCCTGACATGCCCAGCCTGACTGTCGCGGATAATGGGCCGGGTATGACGGCAGAAGAAGTCGCGACGGCCCGTCAACCTTTTGGCCAACCCCGTGCTGGGGTTCGCGGTAAAGGAACGGGATTGGGGTTATCCATCGTGGAGCGTCTGGTATCGCTACATGGTGGACAGGTCGTTATCGTTACAGAGCCGGGGAAGGGCCTTGCCGCAACGGTCTCATTTGATCCAGAGCGGTTATTAAAATCTACGAGTTTGTCGCAAAATGTGTCTTAACACGAAATTCATTTTGCAATAAAGTCGCGAGATGGAAAGCGCATCGGCTCAGTTCAAAAATTGTACCATCCTTCTAATTGAAGATACACCCGCGCTTGCGCGAACATACAAAGGCTTCCTACGCGAAGAAGATTACGCCGTTCAGCACGTCGAAACGGGCGGTGCAGCCAAGGAGGCGCTGAAAGCGGGTGGCTACGATCTTGTTCTTCTTGATCTACGCCTGCCGGATATCCCCGGTGAAGAGGTCATGGCGTGGATGCGCGAGACAGGCATCGACCTACCGGTAATCGTTATCACTGCGCAGGGATCAGTCGGGGTCGCGGTCGAGGCGATGCGCGCGGGTGCCGTCGATTTTCTGATGAAGCCTTTCACAGAAGATCGCCTAATTCTGTCAATTCGTACGCATCTTGATCAAAGCCAGTTTATGAAGACTGCGCGCGCGGCCTCCATCAAAACAACAACAGATGACAATATCGAGGCGAAGGAGCGTGGCACCGCAAAATTGAGTGGACAAGATGATGGCCTTTCTGGGTTCATTGGAAAAAGCGTACCGATGCAGGCTGTCTATCGCCTGATCCGTAGTGCTGCGGTTTCCAATGCAACTGTCTTCATCACGGGTGAAAGCGGTACGGGTAAGGAAGTCTGCGCCCATGCAATCCATGCCAGTAGTAGCCGTGCTGCCAAGAATCTGGTGCCAATCAACTGTGCCGCGATCCCCGGTGATTTGATGGAAAGCGAGATTTTCGGCCATGTGAAGGGTGCTTTTACCGGCGCGACATCTGACAAGATCGGCGCGGCCCAGCTTGCGGATGGGGGCACGTTATTCCTCGATGAAATTTGCGAGATGTCGCCCCATCTCCAGACGAAATTACTGCGTTTTATCCAGACTGGTACGTTCAATCCTGTCGGCAAGGCCGAGACCATCAAGGTCGATACTCGCTTTATCTGCGCCACGAATCGTAATCCGCTCGATGAGGTTGCCGCCGGACGCTTCCGTGAAGACCTCTATTATCGCCTGCATGTGATTCCGATCAGTATGCCCGCCCTGCGCGAACGCGACGAAGATGTCGTGCGAATCGCCGAAGGATTCTTGCATGAATATGCGCGTGAAGAAGGCAAGGAACTGACCAGTTTTTCGGATAAAGCACGCGATGCGCTTATGCGATACGAATGGCCCGGCAACGTGCGCCAGCTACAAAACATCATCCGCCACGCCGTTGTTTTCGGCGAGGGGACCGAGGTTACATCATCCATGCTGCGTGATCCGGTTGGTAAGGCTGCGGTCACTGTTTCGGTCGCTGCCCCAATCACTGGGGCTGTGCCTTTTGCGTCAGATGGTTCTGCGCCAGATCCTAGCGATCTCAATGCTTTGGCGGCGGCTATCAGGCCGTTGGACGATGTGGAGCGCGAGGCGATAGAGCGGGCCGTCAGCATGTGTGCAGGCGATGTGCGCAAGGCGGCGGTTTTCTTAGGTGTGTCACCCGCTACGATCTATCGTAAGCAGAAATCATGGCGTGAAGTGACCCCCTGATTTGCACATTATTGAACGCGGTTAGGGCGGATTCCTCGTCCTGCCCGTCGCACACCAATCGTTTAACTTTGCCCGTTACGGTTTACGACAAATTGAGGGTGCGCTAGGGGCTATGCCTTGCCGCCTTCCCACCGTTTGTCGCGTATCGGAGCCGGTCGGCCCGCTATGCCCCAGTGAGCCGGAGCCGTTGGAAATGTCTGCATCTGATCCCCGCGATGAGTCGTTCGAGGTCGAGACAAATAGTCCGTTCTACTTCAATACCTCGCATTGGCGCGCCGTCGATGGGATGCTTGAAGGCGTGCGAGAGCGCGCGGGCCTGATGGTCCTCACGGGGCCGACCGGCTCCGGTAAGACAATGATTATGCGAGCGATTTCTGAAGGGTTAGAAGAAAATACCCCCGGTCTCTTCTTGCAATATGCCAGCCTGAATTTCCGCGAATTCGTTAATTTCCTCCATTCCTCCCTGCGGGTCGATGACGAGGTGATGGATGCGCCGAACAAAGCGGTGGCCCTGCGCGAATTCCTCTATATTCAGGCAAAGCGTGACGAGACTGGCGTGGTCTTTATCGACGAGGCGCATAATCTGGAACCCGATGTTCTGAAGATGCTACCCAAGCTTGCGCGATTCGATACGCTCGAAGACGGGCGCGTTGTCGGCTTGCAATTCGTCCTGATCGGAAGTGCCGACCTGCGCGACACGCTCAAAGACCCTGATTTTAGCGAAGTCCGCGAAAAGGTGAATATCAGCCATGAGCTACGATTCTTCACCCGCGCCGAATTGAAGCAATTCCTTAAAAAACGTCTCGCCCCAATCGCCCGCATGACCGACGAACCGATCACCGAAGACGGTATCGAAGAAATGGGCCGCTTTACTGGTGGTAGCCCGCGCCTAATCGGCATGATTTGCTCCCATACGATGCTGTTTGCTGCCGAAAACCCCGGAAAGTCCATTGATGCCGCGATGGTGCAGGATGCAGCGGAAGCCCTTATGCTTTCGGAGGTCGAAAATCCCTTCGCTGATGAGGAAAACGAGCCTCAGATCACTTCTGGCCCCTTCTCGGAAGCCGACCTTTCTGGCGAAGCGGTGGCGAAATCTGCGGCGGCTGAAAAAGCGTTCTCTAAACTCTCTGAAGTTGACACGATTTATCCCGATGATGATTCCGTTGATACGGCGGTTTCCAAAATCATCCCCGATGCGCAAAAGGCACCAATCGCTTCCACAGTCGATGATCCGCTTTATGCCGCCGACCATGCGATGGTTGCCAAGGTGCCCGATACATCTCTCTCTGACCTTGCCGATGAGGATGATGATGCTTCATTTGACCATGCCGCATTCGACCGTGCGTTGGAGGACGATCTTGATAATGATCTCGACGATGAATTCGATGATGGCGATGACGAGGATTTTGGCGATCTCGATGACGACCCAATCAAAACGGATTCAAAAAGCCCTGCCGTCAAGAAAGGCAATACTTCGTTCCTTAGCCGCCTAGGCTTGGGTGGAAAGAAGGCCGCAAAACCCACGAAAATCATCGGTGAAGGTCGTAAGCGCGGCCAAGAGACGGCTGCACCTATCAAGGACGTCAAGAAGCGTGGTCCGAAGACTGTTGTTGCCGGTGCCCGCGAGAAGAAAATGAAGATGGCTGGCGTCGTTGGTGCCGTCGCGGTGGTTGCGGGGTTGGGCTACGCTGCGAAAGGCCCGGTCATGTCGGCCATTGGGGGCATGATGTCAAAGCCAACGCAGATGGCCGCGCGGCCCGCTCCGGTGATGCCTATCCCTTCGCCGGTGCAGCAAGCACAGCTTGATAAAGCTGCACCACAGCCAGTTACGGTCAAGGTCGAGAACGAACGTTCGCCCATCACTGGAGGATGGGGCGCGCGCGTTGTCGTGGAGGGGCGTGAGCCAACCCGTAAGCCGGAGCGGGTTATTGCTGATCTGGCCGCGCCTAAAGCTCCGACTGCCCCGGTCAACGATTCTCAAGATAACGGTCCATCAATGCCCGGCGCGGTGAATTCTGTCGCAAAGGGCGCGCTTGATCTTGTCGATAAAGCCCTTGGTGTGGGCGAGCGCAACGCAAATGATAAGGTTAGCGGTGTTCTCGCCGTTGCATCCCAGCAGGTTGCAGGTTTGCGTAACAAGCTGTCGAATGATGGGCTGACCCCACAAGAAGCCGCAGCGAAAGCTAACAAATTCGTGGTCGATGGCGATGCTGCCTTCGCTGCGCGTAAATATATCACCCCGGCGGGTAGTAGTGCGTATGATGCCTATCGCGAGGCATTGGCGCTACAACCTGAAAATGAAAAAGCCAAAGCGGGGATCAGCAACTTGCGTGAGCATTTCGCCAAGAAGGCCGAAGGTGCCCGTGGTGCTCGGCAATGGGAAAAAGCTAACAGCTATTTCGAGACTGCCATCGCGATCAGTAACTTGCGTTCTGTAAACTGATCCGCATCCCACTTGAATGCCGATAAAAATGCCCGCTTGTCGGGCATTTTTTTATGTTTGGTTTTATGGCCCCGCCCAAGAGAAAGCCGTCACTGCTGCGTCATACCAAGGGCGGAGATCGACGACACTTTTCACCGCTGCCCCGGGCGAAGACCCGGGGCCTCCTTGCAAAAGGGTACGAGGCTCGAAGGAGGCCCCAGCCTTGATCCTACTGGATTCACACATCTCGGAGTGTCCATCCTTTTTTGAGGTTGTGATATCGGATGAGTCCGTTGAACATGACGATGGGTCCGGGTTTGCCGTAGTAGCAATTCCATCCTCCGAGCCTTGCGAAGACCCATGCT
>CALFVD010000091.1 GCA_937928005.1 uncultured Neomegalonema sp.
GTGTCCTCGACACTTGCGAGGCTATCGAACAAGCCTGCTGCGATGCATGGAACCAGCTTGTCGACCAGCCAGACCGGCTGAAGACCATCACAGCATACCCATGGATCAAAAACGCGATTTCATAGGACTCGCTGGTATGAGTCCGCCGTAGGGCGGACCGATCTGGCTTTCAGCCGGTGGTCGTTCATTGATCAGCTACGCAGGATGCCCAGCGTTTCGGCGATCTTGGCGTCGCCATCACGCAGCTCGAAACGGATACGATCCATACCGGCTGTGCCGAGGAAGGTGCCTTCCATCACGCGCTGACCGATGGTGACATTCGAGGCGGCGAGGCCCAGCGTCAGACTGCGCCAGCCATCATCATGCTCGATGACAATAAGGGTGCCACGAGAGCCATTTTCGATGCTGACCACACGGCCCGGTGCAGCGGCGGAAACCGACGCTCCGAAGGGGGCGGCAATGTCGATCTGGCCGGAGGCAAGGCGATAGACGTCGCCATGGACGGGCCATGCGTAGCCCGCAGAGGTGCGGGCGATAGGCATGGGTTCAGGAACGTAGGGCGCCGCCGCCGGAGACGGGGTGGCCTGATAATACGGAACAGATGATGATAGCGAGCCGCGCGGGTTTGAGATTACCTCAGTGGGGGTCAAATCCACCCGGCCACGAAGGGCGTTACCCGTCTCAGCACTGATGATCGGCATGATACCGCCGCCGCTCTCGCGGCCCGTATACATCTTAGCAAGCTCGGCAAGATCGATCATCTCGACGGATTGATCGGTCATGTCGCGGGTATAGGTGCTGGAAGTCGCTTCCTCGATATCGGCTTCCGCCGTTTTCAGGACGACGATGGGCGCATCACCGAGGGTATCCGGCCCACCAGCAATATCTGCATTAGGGATATCGAGGGTGTTGCCCGGATAGATGATGCCATTCGTGCCGATACCGTTCGTCTGGGCAATCGCGTCAGGCGTGCTGCCATGGGTACGGGCAATGCCGTAGAGCGTGTCACCCGGCTGTACCGTGTAGCTGAGATTCATCCCGCCATCATTGATGAAGGTCGCAACGCTGGCCTGATCAACTTGTGCATCGGCGAATGGCTGATATTCGGCGATGGGCGCTTCGACTGGCGCGAAGGACTGGGCCGCGACGAATTGCGGTGTCAGCGTCGAAACAGGAGCCTGCGATAGCGCATCACCAGCGGGGCCGAAATCATAGGGAGGGAAAAAGCCCGGTGGTAGCGCCTCGTAAGGGCGCAGATACTCGCTTGATGCGACCGGACGGCGGAGGCCGGAACCACCATAATTCGCCGCTGGAGCAGGAGATGTGCGCAAAATAGGCGTGGCAGGAGCAGGAGCCGAAGGGATAGCGGTGGGCAGGGCCGCCTGCTGGACAGTGCCGTCGATCTTTTCATCGCGCAGATCGTAGTAATTGGCCACCTGATTGACATCGTCACGCACGGGTGGCTGAAGACCAGCAAAATCCTGTGCAGGGCTGTTCATCAAATCGAGCGGTGTGCTTTCGATACGCGGGGCAATGGGCGCGTAGGAGAAGCTGGAGAGATCATCGCCCGCATCAACCATAGCTGGTGCAACGGGTGCGGGCAGTATGTCGGTGGCGATAGCGGTGTAGTCCGTACTCACGGAAACAGGTGGAGCGACGGGCGCAAGCGGCTCGGCGGCAATCGGGGCGGCCAGTGGTGCGGGCGCGGGTGTCGGGGCTGATTGAATTACCGTCAGCGGCTCGTCATAGGCGGGCAGCGGGGTCGCCATCGGCGCAGCATCCACCATTGCGGGCGGCGCGGGCACGTATTGTGGGGCTGCGAAATTCTGTGGGGCGGGCGTATATTGCGGGATGGGAGCCGCTTGTGGCGCTGTCGTATATTGCGGTGCCACGTTCATCGCATCAAGCGAGATAGACCCGGCACCGGGGGCCAGCGATGCCGTGCGGGTATCGGCATAATCGCCAATATCGATGAAGCCATCGCTACGCAGGATTGTCTGGTCCGTCAGGGTCTCGCCCCGAACAACAGTGCCAAAATCAGGATAGCTTTGCTGGGTTGGTTCGCTATAGCCGCCATTATTGTAGGACGGCGCGAGGGAAGCAACCTGATTGGTTGGCGCATCCAGATAAACAAGCTGGTTCTGCGTCGGGGCGGGTACGCCCGTATAGGAGGGCGTGGTATAGCCCTGTGTCGAGCGATAGACTGGCAGGCCAGAGGCCGCGCTATAGGCCTGAGGCGCATCCCCCGCATAGCTGCCACCCAAATCTACGGTGGCGTAGGTAGCGGGTTGCGAACAGGCGGAAAGAAGCCCGAAAACTGCGATAACACTGACGGAAGCATAAGCCCGGCTCAAACCGTTGGGACGCGACATGGGATAGCCCTTTCACCGATACGATGTGCTCAGTAAAGTCTACCCGCACTAAGAAAAGTTTAAACGATAATCATCTCTTAGTGAAACATCTTCATACAAATCCGTCCAAAAGTGGCACAAATCGCACAGGTAGCAGCTCTTTGTAGTTAAAACCGTCCTCTGTTCGGGTCACTTTTATAAGTTGTTGCACATCACCTTCATCCCCAACCGGCAGGATCATTATACCCCCCACACGAAGCTGATCGAGCAAGGCGCGGGGCGGGTCATGGGCCGCAGCGGCGACCATGATACGGTCAAATGGAGCATGCATGGGCCACCCCTTCGAGCCGTCACCATGGGTCAAAATGACGTTCTCAATTCTTAATGCATGCAGGCGGGCGGTGGCTTGTCCGGCGAGGATTTTGTGACGTTCAAGGGCGTAAATCCGCCGTGACAGGCTTGCCAGAATCGCCGTCTGATAGCCCGACCCCGCGCCAACCTCCAACACCTTTGACCTTGCGGTGAGCTCCAATTCCTGTGTCATCAGGCCAACGACCGAAGGCTGGCTAATCGTCTGGGCGCAGGCAATGGGGAGGGGGAGGTTGTCATAGGCGCGGGCGGCGAAATGCGGCTCGACAAAGTTTTCGCGGGGCACGCGGGCCATCACATCGAGGACGCGCGCATCATGCACACCATCGCGGCGCAAGGTCTCGACAAAAGCGTCGATGGTTTCGCGGGAGGCGGTCTGCTTCATATGCCCAGCGCAGCGGAGAGGGGGCCGAGGGCGACGGTATCGGTGAGATCGGCACGGATCGGCGTAACGCTGATCTGCCGGGCAGCCATTGCACCCAGATCCGTATCGGCGGGGGCATCGCCTGCCTCGCGGCGGAAGCGGACCCAGTGATAGGACTTGCCGCGCCCGTCATCGCGGTCATCGGTATAGACCCTGTGTTCCGCGCGGGTGCCTTGGCGGACGACGGCGAGACCCGTAACCTCAGCGGCAGAGCAAGGCGGGAAGTTGACATTGAGGACAACGCCGCGCTCTGGAGTGGTGGCGAGCAAGGTCTTGATCGTCGGGGCGCAATGCTTGCGGGCCGCAGTCCAGATATCGACCTCCTTTTCCTGTCCCAGCCGGTTATAGGCCTGAGAGAAAGCAAAGGCACGGATGCCACAGGAGGCCGCATGCAGAGCCGCGCCGACCGTGCCAGAATACGGCATGTCATCGGCGATGTTGAAACCTTGGTTCACACCCGACAACACCAAATCGGGCGCGCGGTCCATCACCACGCTAAGCGCCATGGTCACGCAATCGGCGGGGGTGCCGCTGACGGCGTAGCGTTGCCCGGACAGATGCGACACGCGCAGGGGATCGGCAAGGGTGATGGCCGATGCTTGCCCGCTCTGCTCGGTCGCCGGAGCGACGGTCCAGACATCGTCGGTCAACGTGCGGGCGGCAGCTTCGAGGATCGCAAGGCCGGGGGCGTCGATACCGTCGTCGTTCGTGATGAGAATACGCATGGGGGTCCGTTCGATGGTCGAGGGTTTGCGACTGTCTTACGGGGATGGGGAGTGGGGGACAAGGTGGGTGTTCTTTGATACCTGATTGGTGCACACGCTCGCGCCCACAAGAACGCTCGATAATTTCATTGCGCGATTGCCGAAGATCAGTCAATCAATACTTGACACAGGTATAACTTGCGAGAAAAAATCTATGGATAAGATATTTCACGTATTCATAAGTTCCACCTACAGCGATTTAAAAGATGAGCGTAAAAAAATCAGTGAAGCTGTGGCAAAAGCAGGCTTTGTTCCAGAGGGTATGGAAATATTCCCAGCATCCAGCCAAAAGCAAATGGATTTCATTGAGAGAGTCATCGACAGATGCGACTATTATATAATCATAGTGGCCGGTCGCTATGGCTCTATATCAGAAGATGGAATTAGCTACACTGAGAAAGAGTTGCTCTACGCAAGATCAAGGAAGATTCCTATTTTAGCATTTTTGAAAGAAAATCTTGAAGATAGCCCACCAAGCAAGAATGAATCTGACATTGAAATTTTAGAAAAGCGCCAAAAATTGATCAAATCTCTGAAGAAAGACGCAATCGTTGATTTCTGGTCAAATGCAGACGAGCTGTCAACTAAAGCATTAGCTGCGCTCTCACAATCTCATGCTAGCTTTGAAGGAATCGGCTGGATAAGAGCGAACAAAGCTGCTAGTTTCGATATTCTCAATGAAATTAATGATTTAAGGAAAGAAAATGATCAACTAAGAAAGAATATTGGGCAATTTGATCTGGACATACCCATACCAGAGCTACCTGATCACACAGACAGAATCTTGATCGATATTGCTGCAAACCTTGGAAGCAGTGGATATGGTACTCCCTCCAATTATGGAAGCCAAGCAAGAATTGAATGCTGCTGGATAGATATGTTTCCGTTATTTTTTAGTAATTTAGATTGGGGTACGAGCGACTGGAACGATGAGTACTTTTTCCATATTGATGAGGATAAAAGTCGGATAAGAATTGGATCCGCATTAGCGAGTTTCGTATCTGGCTTGGATACTACCGACGCATTTCAATTAACTAAAAACAGCTTCGACACTCTGCATTCCTACTTCATCGAAGCAGGGTTGATGTCTCAACAAGGTGCTGAAGATCCTTTTACGCTAGGCGCTAAAAAGTTAGCACGTCGACAAAGAATTACAAATGCATCATGCACCTCGAAAATGAACGTAGTCGATGGCAAGATAGCCATGAATTCGCATTCAAAAAATCCCGATCTGGATGATGAAATACCATTTTAAATATAAAATTAATTTAAAATAATTATCTACCAAAACTCGTTACTTTAGAACAGTGCCAAGCACGAATAAAATCGCCAGCCCAGTCCCCTCAAGCATAGTCAGTACCCCCCGCACCAGCTTCTCCGCCACAGCGATGATGGACCCGTCATCCACCTTCCCCAGTCATGGCGCGTTCCCAGTTGCGACCGCGACCGAAGAAGCGCAGGAACTCGACGTGGTCCTCGTGTACGGCGAAGGCGATGGTGATATGGCGCTCGAAACCGACGATGCGTAATCCCGGTCGGATGTCGTTCCGGCTCGTTCCCCGTGCGGGGAACGTGTCGAACCCGGTGCAGAAGGCCCGGATGCGGGTAATGTAGCGGAAGGCGCCCTGCGCGCCCGCTGCGTCAGCGATGCGGTCGTATATTCCTTCGAGATCGGCGAGCGCCTCCGGCGCGTACGAATGGCGTAATGCTTCACGCACCACCCTTGAGGCGCGCCTCGTGGCGGTCGCGGATGGCGTCGAAGACGTCCGACTCGGAAAGGGCGCGGTCGGGGCCAACCCTCATGGCATCGTAGGCGGGAGCGACCTCCTCGCGCAGCCAATGCTCGACCGCCGTGTCGCGCTCCTGCAAGGCCTGCAAGCCCGCGCGCACGACGTCACTCGCCGATTCATAGGCACCGGACGCGACCTGCGCGTCGATGAAGTCGGCATGCTCGCGGGGAAGACTGACGGTACGATTATTGGCTTCGGGCATGTGACTCCTCTTGCGCAAATAAGCCGATGACGAGTGTAAGGCTTGCATGATGCTATGGCAAAAGCGCGTTGCCCAGCAGGAATGACATACCTTCCGGTGCGGAGGGGGTAGATTCAGGTTTGAAGTGCAACGGTTGGATAGAAGCGCAGAGTGACGGATTTGCCAAGTTCTTTGAGGAAGGCTTCGACGGGGGATTTGAAGCTGAGGCATTTACGGGGTGTTGTGTTGATGGTCATGGCGATTTCCTGAATGTCCTCGTCACTAATGTCGTTGAGGTCGATGCCACGGGGCAGCCATCGCTGGATGCGGCCATTGGCATTCTCGATCCCCCTTTTCTGCCATGAGGCATAGGCATCGCAAAAATATGTGGTCTCCGAGAGCAATCCCCGCAGCAGGCTATGGCGGACGAACTCGGTTCCGTTGTCGAAAGTC
>CALFVD010000092.1 GCA_937928005.1 uncultured Neomegalonema sp.
CGGGTGGCACAAGCCGGAGGCTCTCAACGTTCCCTCCAACATCACCTTGCTGAAGCTTCCGCCGTACTCGCCAGAACTCAACTCCATGGAAAACGTCTGGGCTTATCTGCGCGGCAACAAGCTCGCCATCTCCGTCTTCGACACATACGAAGACATCCTCAACGCCTGCTGCGACGCATGGAACTTCTTCGCAAAAGACAAACCACGCATCCAGTCAATCGTCGCGAGAGAATGGACCAAAACAGTCACCGAATAGGGCCGTTGATTTAAATCTATTCGCCGCCGATTGCTGCATAGCGCCTATTTACAGCAAGCAGCGATTATCTGGATTACCAAGCGCCATATTTCGCGCGGCTCTTGGCGCGAAATATGGCTCAGGTTTATCGTACAGCCGATTTAGGCTGCGCGACTAATTGGCCCACGGATTGCGTGAACGACACTCCAGACCATAGCACCTAGCGCCATCGCCATACCAACGAGCTTGATTGCATCGGGCGCAATCAGGATAACGGCAACACCAAGCAGCAAAAGGCCGAATTGCTTGAGGGCCGTACCGTAATTACCAAGAATAGCGGCGGCGGGTCCGGGGAAGAAAAGAAGGCTTGCGATGATGGCCATAGGTCTCATGGGATACTCCTGCTAATGATTGCAAGCAACAGTAGAGCCGTCTTATTTCCACACCATTAAATCACATGGTTGATGAAAACTTTTTCAATTCAAATTGTGCGGAATTACTTCTTGGAGTCCACATTTTCCGCTCGATTGCTTCTGACAACCGCTCAGAAATCTCACGCAAAGCTGCCGGATTATGCGCTTCGATGAAAGTCCGCGTATCCTCGTTCTCGATAAACGCCTCATAGACCAGATCGAAATGGCGGCTCCGAACCGCCTTGGTCGTGGCCGAGAAGGCGAACAGATAATCCACCGTCGCCGCAATCTCGAACGCGCCTTTATACCCGTGTCGCTTGACCCCTTCGATCCATTTCGGATTCACGACCCGGCTGTGGATCACCCGCCCGATCTCATCTTCCAGCGTGCGGATAACGGGCCGTTCGGGCCGCGAATGGTCGTTATGATAGACCACCGGCTCCTTGCCTGACAAAGTCGCCACCGCCGCCGTCGCCCCGCCCTCGAACTGGTAATAATCATCTGAATCGAGCAAGTCATGCTCGCGGTTATCCTGATTCTGCACCACGGCATCGGTGTGCGACAGGCGGGCCTCCAGTGCCCCGCGCGCGCCCTCGCCTGCCGCCCCGCCGCCATAGGCATAGCTGCCCCATTCCAGATAGCTTTCGGCAAAATCGGCGCGCTCAGACCACAACCGCTCATCGATCAGCGCCTGTAACCCGGCCCCATATGCCCCCGGCTTCGAGCCAAACACCCGATACCCCGCCTCGCGTCCGCCCCCCTCGGCCCGCCAGCGCGCGGCGGCGGGATTGACATCCTCGCCCTCGTCCAGCGCCATGACCGCCCGCGCGGCACTATCGAACAAGTCCATCTGCGCCGGAAACGCATCACGGAAAAACCCCGAAACCCGCAACGTCACATCGACCCGTGACCGCCCCAGCACATCCGCCGGTACGATCTCAAACCCCGTCACCCGCCTGCTCGCCCCGTCCCAAGTCGGGCGCACCCCCATCAACGCCAGACCTTGCGCGATATCATCGCCGCCCGTGCGCATATTCGCCGTGCCCCATGCCGTAAGCACCATCGCGCGCGGCGAGTCGCCATTATCTTGCAAGTACCGCTCAACCAGCATCGCCGCCGATGCCCAGCCAAGCGTATAAGCCGCAGGCGTCGGCACCGCGCGGCTATCGACAGAGAAGAAATTACGCCCGGTAGGTAGCACATCAGGCCGCCCCCGCGTTGGCGCGCCAGACGGCCCCGGCGCCACAAACCGCCCATCAAGCCCCGCAAGCACCGCTGCACTTTCTGCGGGTCCACAAGACGCCAGCGCAGGCATCGCCTCGCCCTCAATCCACCCCAGAACCGCCCACGTCGCGGTCCATCCCTCATCCGCCACCCGCTCCCCCGAAACCAGCGCGGAAGCCAATAATTCCAATCGTTCGACCGTATCCCCGTTTGACCGCCATACCTCATCGGACATTAAGGCCAACGTCTCCGGCCTCGGCCCGCCCCACGCGGCCCCCATCGCACAATCCAGTGGATCAAATTCCTCGTCAGACACACCCAGATCAGCCGCCAGCGCCCGAATCAAAGACGCATCGCCCGCCTTGCCTTCACCACGCGGTACCCGCGCCAGCGCCACGGTCAAATCGGTCGCCAGCCGCCCTTCTGGTGCAGTCCCAAAGATATGCAGCCCGTCCCGTATCTGCGCCTCTTTCAATTCGCACAGATATTCATCCAGCTTCGCGAGCGCGTCATCCTCATCCGCGCCAACCATCCCCGCATCTTCATCGATCCCCGCCGCCGCCGTCAGCGCCCGGATTTCCCCGCGTAGATGCACGATGCGACGCGGATCGACCCCGCTCGCCTCGTAATACTCATCGACCAGCGCTTCCAAATCCTTCAGCGGCCCATAAGTCTCCGCCCGCGTCAGGGGCGGGGTCAGATGGTCTACGATCACTGCCGCCGTCCGCCGCTTCGCCTGTGTCCCCTCGCCCGGATCATTGACGATGAAAGGATACAGATGCGGCACCGGGCCGATTACCGCTTCGGGGAAACATTCCTCAGACAGCGCAAGCGCCTTCCCCGGCAACCATTCCGCATTGCCATGCTTGCCCAAATGGATCAGCGCGTCAGCACCGAACGCCTCCCGCAACCACGCATAGAAGGCCAGATAGTTATGCGGCGGCACCAGATCGGGCGCGTGATACGTCTCCTTCGGATCGACATTATACCCGCGCGCGGGCTGTATCCCCACGACCGCATTACCATAGCGTAGGATCGACAGCGCAAACCCGCCCCGTTCTCCGTCGAAGAACGGGTCCGCCTCCGGCGCGCCCCATCGTTCCTCGATCTTCAGGCGCATATCCCAAGGCAAACCGCTATAGAACGCCCGATACGCCTCCAGCGGCATTGTCTCGCCGCCATTCCGCTCGGCCCGGTCGGCCAGCCAATTCGTCGGCCCCGCCTGCACCTGCGTCATCAGATCGGCGCTATCCTGCGGCGCATTCTCAACCGCATACCCTGCCTCCGCCAATGTGGCGAGCAGATCGACGCAACTCTGCGGCGTATCCAGCCCAACCCCGTTAGCCAGCCGCCCGTCCTTGTTCGGATAATTGGCGAGGATCACCCCGACCCGCTTCTCCGCGTTCGTCTTCCCCCCTAGCCGCGCCCAATTCGCCGCCAGCGCGGCAACAAACGCCACCCGGTCGCCCACGGCCCGATAGGCGGCGATCCGGCATTCGGTCGCCTCGTCGAAATATGCCTCACCCTTGAAGCTGACCGCGCGGGTCAGCACCCGCCCGTCCACCTCCGGCAGTGCCACGTTCATGGCAATATCCCGCGCGCCCAAGCCATTCAGCCCATTCGCCCATGCCTCCTCGGTTCCACCGGCGAAGACCACCTGCAAAACTGGCACCCCCGGCGCATCCAACGGCGTCGATTCATGTTTGGCAGCCTGTGGTGAAGACACAGCGAACCCCGTCGCATTCAGCACGACCGCAGGCGGCGCATCCGCGAATATTGTGGCCAGTGTCGCCGCCGATACCGGATCTTTCAACGATGCCACGAATACCGGCAGCGGGTTCATCCCCTCCTGCATCAACGCCCGCACTAACCGATTGACCGGGTTCAGCCCCGCTCCTTGTAGCAACGCACGGTAAAAGACGATGGGCACGACCGGCGCATCCTCACGCCAATGCTCCGCTAGCGCATCCAGCGACGCGATCCCTGCTCCCGGCCAGTAAACGCCAGCCCGTAATAGGGGCCGCGCCGGATCGGGCCGCGCCTCTTCCCCCCGCGCCATCGCCCCGGCCATGCGCAACAGATTCGCCGCATTCTCCGGCCCACCTTCAACGAAATATGCCCAGAGCGCGTGCCAGTCTTCCTCGCTAACCGTCGAGGCCCGCCGCAAAGCCTCATCCGGCTTGTCATCACCGGGCAGCGCCGCAAACGCTACCCCCGCCTGCGCCAGCCGCGCGGCAAATTGCTCCAGCCCATAGGCCCAATACCCCTCACCGCCCAGCACCCGCGCAATCACGACTTTCGCTTTAGTCGCCGTCTGGTCGAGATAGAGGTCCACCGACATCGGATGCGCAAGATGCAGCAGCGAGGCCAGCCGCAGCATCGGCGCATTATCGCCCAATCCGCCCCGCGCCTCCGATAATGCCGCCAATTCCGTATCGGCGGCGGAGATCACGATCACATCCGCAGGCGTTTGCCCCAAATCGACCGCCTCCGACCCGTCGGATATCTCACCGGGCTGTGCAAGGAGGAGGTGCATCAGCGCAATCCGTAATAGGTCGCGATCTGTCGTACAGAGCGCAGCCTACTCCCTCCCCCTTTACGGGGGAGGGCTTTCGCACCAAACGCGGAAAAGATGCCCGCTTCCGGAGCAGTCCCGTGTTGAACGCGCTCGCGACCCACGTTACTGACCGAGCCAAAGCGTCGGCATTACGCTCGACCGCTCGCCACAATTCTTGGTGATCGTGCCCAGCACCGGCGGCATCGTCGCTTCCTCGCCCGCATGAATCGCATCAAGATAGCTTACCACCCCGGCGGCCTTCTCCTCCGGTGTTTTCCCCTCGCTTATCGGCGACACCCCAATGATATGCAGGAAACACGGGCAAACCTTGCGCGCCTTATCCATGCCCCCCTCGGCCAGTTCCTCCTCCGATAGCGTCGCCGCATAATCCGGCGCTTTCTTCTTCAATTGACCGACCCGTGATGCGGTTACATCTGCCAGACAATGGCGAATGAACGCGGTCCCCGCCTCCGAAACCTCTTCTGGCGGATCGGCGGCGAAGGACGGCGCGGGCAGGATCAGCGCAAGTGCGAATACAACATGTCTCATGCGGTCAACTCCCCCCGAATGGTGGCCTCGTCCAGCCCGTGCATCCCAATCACGACCAGCGCAGATTGCCGCGCATCATCCCCGAACGGGCGATCAAAATACGTCTCTATTCGTGGGCCGACCGCCTGCAACACCATCCGCATCGGCTTGCCCTCGACGGCCAGAAAACCTTTTACCCGCAGCACATCATGTTTGCGGATCGTCGCCTCAACGCGCGCACGCAGCGCATCAACATCGGCCACCTCGCCAAACGAGACGACGAAACTGTCGAATTCATCATGGCCATGTTCATGCTCATGGTCGTGGTGATGATCATCATCGTCGTCGTCATCATGGTGATGATGGTGGTGAATTTCATGGCGCGCCGCCACATCGTCCTCCGCCCCCGCATCAATCCCCAGCAGCACGTTCGGCGCTAGCCCCTCAATCCCACTGCGCACAAGGCGCACCCCGTCGCGCGTGCGCGTGGACAGAGCCGAGACCGTACTATCCGCATCCCCCGCATCCATCGCATCGGTCTTTGAGACCACCACAATATCGGCGCAGGCCAACTGATCCTCGAATAGTTCAGACAGCGGCGTCTCATGGTCGATGCTCTCATCCGCCTCCCGCTGCGCCGTCACACGCGCTTCATCGGCGGCAAAGCGCCCCTCGGCCAGCGCAGGCCCATCCACCACCGTCACGACCCCGTCGATGGTCGTGCGCGTGCGGATTTCCGGCCAGTTGAACGCCCGCACCAATGGCTGTGGCAGGGCCAACCCGCTCGTCTCGATCACGATATGATCGGGCGGATTTTCGCGGCCTAACAACGCCTCGATGGTCGGAATGAAATCATCTGCCACGGTGCAGCAGATACAGCCATTCGACAGCTCAATCACATCATCATCGGTACAGTTCTCAACGCCGCACCCTTTCAGCAAATCACCATCGACGCCGATATCGCCAAATTCATTAATGACCAGCGCGATCCGTTTGCCATCCGCCTGTTGCAACAGATTGCGGATCAATGTCGTCTTTCCGGCTCCCAGAAAACCGGTGATGACCGTGGCGGGAATTTTCTGCGGCATAAGGCTACCTGTCTATGACGCGCGCGGCGAGGCCAGCTCTGGCCTCCCATCCAGCGCGCTGTAATTCGGGATCGGCATGGTCTTCTTCAGGCCATCCGAGGCAAAGATATGCGATCAACGACCAGTCGTCAGGTGTGTCGAGGTCGCGGGTTAAGCGGGCCGGATCAAGGATCGACACCCACCCCATTCCAAGGCCGAGCGAACGGGCAACAAGCCACATCTGCATCACGGCGCAGACGACGGAATACCGGCGCATTTCGGGCATGGTTCGCGCGCCAAGACCCTTACCTTGATCATCGGCCTCATCGCAAAAAACCGCTAGATGCACTGGCGCTTCACGCAAACCCGCAAGCTTTAGACTTGCATAAAGCGCGCGTCGTTCCTCTGGCTGTGCGGCCAGCGCATCGGCATTGGCATCCGAGAAATTGGCGATAACAGCATCGCGCCTCGCCTCACTCGACACCCGCGCGATCCGCCAAGGTTCGGATAGGCCAACCGACGGCGCAGACGCCGCCGCCTCGATCACCTGATCGACCAATGCTCCGGCCACCGCATCGCGCCGAAACCGGCGCACATCCCGCCGCCACCGGAGCAGCAGACCAAGCTCCCCACGGAATACAGCGGAGAATTCGGGCGGCTCCGATAACGCGGGAGCGATTGCCCCCGCGACCATGGTTATCAGACGAGGCCGAGGGCAGCGAAGGCAAGACCTTCGAGATTTTCGAGCATGAACGTCGCGCCTACGCCCGCAACAACCGCACCGGCCAGACGCGGACGGATTGCCTCGCTACCCTTCACCAGCATCGTGCCAGCAAGATACGCGATAGCATATTGCGTCACCGCAAGGCCAAGCAGATAGCCGACCAAAACCGCGCCGCCAACACCGGCTTCCTGGCCCGCAATCGCGTCACCAAAAGCCCAACCGTGGAACAAGCCAGCCGCCGCAAACAGCGTCAGCACCACGGGCGCGCGCAGCGCGGCACCCGATGCGATCAAACCGCCCAGAACGACCAGCGATGCCGCGATCACCAATTCAACACCCGGAAGCGCAATCCCATTTGCCACCAGCGCGATACCGCCCATCATACCGGCCAGATATCCAAGTGGCGCGCTCGCCAACCGCCCAATCATCGCGGCGGCGACGCCAACGGCGATAACAAAGAACATATGGTCAAAGCCAAGCAACGGATGCCCAATGCCGGAAAGGACGCCGTGGTTAAACGTCTCCATCGGCGCGCCTGCAAGCGGGTGGTGTGCAAACGCAGGGCTAGCGATAAGGGCGGCAATGGCCGAAAGGCCGAAAATCTTTTTCATGTCGTTCTCCATTCCCGTCCCTCCGACGGGGGTTGCATAGGTCGCATCACGGCAGGTCTCCTGACTCGCGGCGTATCGCGCCTCCCGCCTTCCCGGCTATCGCCAGTGGCATTAGGGGGACGCACGCCGCTCACAGTCGCGGGGGCGGTTGCGGCCTTGGGTTCCCTGTATGGGTCAACCCGTTCCACATTCCCTTTGAATCCATCGTAATCGGCGTGAGCCGACCGCTTCGGAACCGTGGCGTTCAGGTTTCTGCCATGATGCCGCACCTGTCAATCACGAAGAACATCCGACAGCCATTCGAGGGCATCCGCGACATTCGACACGCTGTTTGCGGCGGGGATTACGGGCCGCTCAACGATATGCAGCGTAATGCCAAGCGCCGCAGCGGCATCAATCCGCGCTCGCGACTCACCCCCCGCATTGCGGGTCAGCAAATGGGTGATGCGATACTCCCGCATCAACGCCATCTCCGACATCACCGTAAACGGCCCCCGCGCCGCCAGCGAAACCATATGACCGGGCAACGCATCGGGCGGATCGACACTGCGCAAAACGACACGAATATCCGCCCGCTCCGCCAACACCCGCATTTCCTTACGCCCCGTCGTCGCCAGCACACGCGCGCCTATGGGTAGAGCCGCAACCGCATCGGCCAGATCGGCAAACCCGCACCAATCCCCGACCGGCTCCCACGCCGGACGAACCAGCCGAACGAGCGGCGTCTTCTTCATATCGCAGGCCGCGCAGGCATTGGCTGAAATCGTCACCGCAAAAGGATGCGTCGCATCCACCACCGCCTTGACCTTTTCATCCTCGATGAAGGCCCGCATCCCGTCGATTCCGCCGAACCCACCTGTACGAACAGCACAAGGATAGCTGACCGGCTTCTCCGTCACCCCCGCCAGTGACGCAATCAAACGAAGACCCGACCCACATTCCGCCGCTAATGCTCGCGCCTCGGCGGTTCCAGCAAGCAACAGAACGGTCTTCACGCGAAAGGGCACCGGGCAAGCATCTTGCCCGCCCGGTCGAAGATAATCGTCTCTACCTCGATATCCGCCCCGCGCAACGTCTCGATCACAACCTCACGCGCGTCCTTGCAGACCGATGCCGCCAGCGCCTCGCCGCCCATCCCGAACGCTTCAAGCGCCGTGTTTGCATCCGCCACCGCCGCCACACCGCTCCGCTCGGCCAGCGCCTCCAAATCGACCTGACTGCGCTTAGAATGTAGGTCAAGCGCCCCTTGCGACAGCTTCGTCATCTTGCCCGGACCACCCGCAATCGTAATGCGCGGCACCGGGTTGCGGCGCAGGTATTTCAACAATCCTCCCGCAAAATCGCCCATATCCAGATAGGCCGTTTCCGGCAGGTCATAGAGTGCCTGCACCGCCCCCTCAGAAGTCGAGCCGGTTGCCCCCACCACATGCGCCGCCTTCGTCGCCACCGCCACATCGACCCCCCGATGGATCGAGGCAATCCATGCCGAGCAGGAAAACGGACGCACGATTCCGGTCGTGCCGAGAATGCTGATGCCCCCTTCGATTCCCAGACGCGGGTTCCACGTCTTCAGCGCCAATGCCGCTCCATGGGCGACCGATATCGTCACCTGCACATCGGGCGACACCGCATGCGCTGCACTCACCTCCGCAATCACCTCATCAATCATACGGCGCGGCACAGGATTGATCGCCGGTTCTCCAACCGGGATGGGCAGGCCCGGCTTGGTTACCATCCCGACCCCCTCCCCTGCATGAAACGTCACGCCCTTCCCCGTGGGCGCACGCGCCACCCGCACCGTGATATGCGCGCCATGGGTGACATCCGGGTCATCCCCCGCATCCTTTTCCACCGTCGCCTCGGCCCAGCCCTCACCAAGCTGCGCATCGAGAATGGAAAATTCCGGCGTCTGCCCTTTCGGTAGCAGGATCGTCACCCGGTCAGGGATTACACCACCACACAACCCTTCCCACGCCGCCTTCGCGGCGGCGGTCGCGCAGGCACCCGTGGTCCAACCACTACGAAGGGGCATATCCGGCTCATTCATCTGGGCGTTATACGCGAATACGACGCGCTGTCAGAGCGAAAGCTCCATACCATCGAAAGCCACTTCCCACCCCTGCGCCTCGGCCTCGGCCCGTTGCCTACTTTGTGGCAGCAGCAGCGGATTGGTATTGTTGATATGCACGAGAACACGGCGACCAATCTCGGTCTGCGCAAAGGTTGCCATTGTCCCGTCTTCGCCCGATACCGACATATGCCCCATCCGCGCGCCGGTTTTCTGGCCCACGCCCTCGCGCTGCATCTCATCATCAGTCCAAAGCGTACCATCGAACATCAACATATCCGCTCCGTCGATACGCGCCCTCAGGTCGTCGGGCACGGCGGCGCAGCCCGGAATATACATCGCCCGTTTGCCGCCGCCTGTAATTTCCGCACCCACCGTCTGCTCACCAACCAGTTGCGTCTCGACGGTATCGCCTTCCATATACAGCGGCACCTTACCCGGCACGGCGAACAGCCGCACGCTAACACCCGGAACCGGCTCAAATGATGCATTCAGCCCAATCCGCTCGCGGGTTACAAAGGCCGGATCGAGAGCTGCGAAAACTGGGTTGGCATCGAGAACATTCGCAATCTCACCCGTCATGTAGAGGCCGAGCGGATGCTTCTCACGCAAGGACAGCAACCCCGCCACATGATCGAGATCACCATTCGTCAGCACCACCGACGTAATCGGACTATCCCGCAATCCCCGCTCCGGGCGCGGATGCATCTGAGGGTGCGCAATAATCTGCTCACGCATGTCGGGTGACGCATTGAACACGACCCAGTTTTCATCATCCGCCGTCACCGCAATCGAAGACTGCGTCCGCGCCGTCACGCCATCCTCCCCCCGCCAAAACGCCGCACAGGTCGAGCACGCACAGTTCCACTGCGGAAACCCACCACCAGCGGCGGCACCAAGGATCAGGATACGCATGAGAAAACCGCCTCTACTTCTTCAATGGATCGCGAGAGGTGTGAAAGACCGACAGAATGGCAACGTAACCATCGAAGGGTTCGTAGATCACCAGATAGGGTGCGCGTTTCACTGGAAATTCCCGCAATCCGGCGCGAACGCTCCGCCGCCCGATCTGCGGCATTTCGGACACCAATATAAAAGTGCTTTCTATCCTCTCGAGAAGCGCCGTCGCCGCTACGGGATTGCGTTCGGACACGTAATCCAGAATTTCGACCAACTCCTGTGCCGCGCGCGGCGTAAGACGGTATCGGCTCACCCCCGGAACCTGACGGTCATCGCCTCCAGATCATCTTCGGATACGAACTCACCTGCTTTCGCCTGAGCACGGCTCGCGTCGATCAAGGCAATACGAGCCGCGCTGTAGTGCGAGTGCTCCTCTGACACGCTGAGTATGATATCCGCCAGTTCCTCCTGCCGTTCCAACGGAAGCGACCTCAAGATTTCGCAAGCTTCATCTACTTTCGTGACCATGGTTCACACTCCCCGCATCATCAGCTCAACTGCTTCAATATCGCGTCGAGGCTATCCTTCGCATCGCCATAGAGCATCCGGCTGTTATCCTTGAAGAACAGCGGGTTCTCGACCCCCGAATACCCACGTCCCTGACCGCGTTTCGAGATGACGACGTTCTTCGCCTTCCAAACTTCCAGCACAGGCATCCCGGCGATGGGCGAGTTCGGATCGTCCTGCGCGGAGGGATTTACGATGTCATTCGCGCCAAGGATCATTACGAAATCCGTCGATGGGAAGTCGTCGTTGATCTCCTCCATCTCCAGCACAAAATCATACGGAACCTTCGCTTCGGCCAACAGCACGTTCATGTGCCCCGGCAGGCGACCGGCGACCGGGTGGATCGCAAAACGCACTTCCTTGCCCTTGTCGCGCAGCCTTTTGGTCAGCTCCGAAACCGCGCCCTGTGCCTGCGCCACGGCGAGGCCATAGCCCGGCACGAAGATTACGCTATCGGCGTCCTCCAGAAGCTGCACTGTATTGTCTACATTCGTGGGCACCATTTCGCCCTCGACTTCTTGCTGCGCGCCCGCCGTTGCACCGCCCCAACCACCAAGGATCACCGAGGCAAAGCTACGATTCATCCCCTTGCACATGATGTAGGACAGGATCGCCCCCGATGCCCCGACAAGAGCACCCGTCACGATCAGCAGGTCATTGCCCAGAGTGAAGCCAATCGCTGCCGCCGCCCAACCCGAATACGAGTTCAGCATCGACACGACGACCGGCATATCTGCCCCGCCAATGGCAAGGATCAGATGACAGCCGATCAGCCCCGCAATGATCGCCACGACGATCATCGTCCACAGGCCAGCACCCTGCAAATACAGGAACCCAAGGATGAAACATGCCGCAAAGGCGGCCAGATTGATCGCGTGCCGCCCCGGTAGTGTCAGCGCGTTGGACGATATCTTTCCGGCCAGCTTGCCATAAGCAATGATCGACCCAGTGAAAGTGATCGCACCAATCAAGATACCAAGGAACAACTCGACCTTCAGAATACCCAGTTCGACCGAGCTTTTCTTGGCGATGGTCGCCGCAAAACCGGCTAAATCGCTAGTTGTGCCATCTGCGACCGCCGCCAAAGCGCGTTCCATCTCCAGATGCGCATTGATGCCGATGAAAACCGCCGCCAGCCCAACGAGAGAGTGAAACCCGGCGACGAGTTCCGGCATCTGCGTCATTTGCACTTTTTTGGCGACGAGCCAGCCCAGCCCTCCACCAATAATGATCATGCCAATGATGACGGGCAGGTTCGTGACACCCGGTGAGGCAACGGTCGCCACGACCGCCAGCGTCATCCCGATGATGCCGTACCAAATCGCCCGTTTCGCCTTCTCCTGATTGGAGAGGCCGCCGAGGGCGAGAATGAAGAGAATGGCCGCGACCACATAGGCGGCGGTAGTAAGTCCGATACTCATTGATACCGCCTCCGATCAGCTTTTTTGGAACATGGCGAGCATTCGCCGGGTGACGAGAAAGCCACCGAAGATGTTGATGGAGGCCATCAATACCGATAGTGCCGCGAGGACCATCACGGTCGTATTTGGCGAACTGATCTGCAACAGCGCCCCGACGATAATGATCGACGACACCGCATTCGTAATCGCCATCAGCGGCGTGTGCAGCGAATGCGCGACGTTCCAGATGACATAGAAGCCAACGAAGCAGGACAGCACAAAGACGATGAAATGCTGCATAAAGCTGGCCGGTGCGACCGTACCAAGTGCCAGTAATAGTGCCGCTCCAACCACGAGCAACATCGTCGTGCGACTGCCCGCCTTCTTCAATTCAGCCGCCTCACGGGCCGCAATCTGTTCCGGCGTCTCCTCCACCTTTTTCGGCGTTGGCGCTTTGGGCACAACCGAGGTGGAGACGGGTGGTGGCGGGAAGGTAATCTCCCCATCCTTCACGACCGTACAGCCGCGAATAACCACATCCTCCATATTAACGTCCGGTTGGCCGTCCTTTTCAGGAGTAAGATCGTCGAGTAGATGCCGCAGGTTCGTGCCGTATAGCTGACTTGACTGCGCCGCCATCCGACTAGCCATGTCGGTATAACCGACGATGACCACATCGTTTTCCGTTACGATCCGCTCGCCCTTCACGGTCAGGGCACAGTTACCGCCCTGCTCCGCCGCCAGATCAACGACGACCGAACCGGGCTTCATGGCCGCGACCATCTCGGCGGTCCACAGTTCCGGTGCCGGGCGACCGGGGATCAGCGCGGTCGTGATGACGATATCAACGTCAGGTGCTTGTGCCTGAAACAGTTCGAGTTGCTTTTCACGGAACTCCGGCGAAGACGGCTTGGCATAGCCACCTTCAGTCCCACTATCGGCATTATCGAAATCGAGGAACAGGAACTCCGCACCCATCGATTCGATTTGCTCGGCGACCTCTGGGCGAATGTCGAACGAGCGCACAATAGCCCCCATTGAGCGCGCCGCGCCAATAGCCGCAAGGCCCGCAACCCCCGCCCCGATTACCAGCACTTTTGCCGGGGGTACCTTGCCCGCCGCCGTTACCTGCCCGGTAAAGAATCGTCCAAAATTGTTCGCCGCCTCGACCACCGCGCGATAACCCGCGATATTCGCCATAGAGGACAGCGCATCTAACTTCTGCGCGCGACTGATACGCGGCACCTGATCCATCGCCAGCACGGCATGGGGCTTTTGGTCCTTCAGCTTCGCAACAAGATCTTCGTTTTGGGCGGGCCAGATAAAGCTGATAAGCAATGACCCTTCCTTGACCATTCCGGCCTCGGCCATACTCGGCTGCTGCACCTTCATCACGATATCCGAGCCGGACCATACCGCCGCCGCATCAGGCAGAACCGTCACACCGGCATCGCGATACACATCATCCGAGAAATTCGCGGCATCGCCTGCGCCGCTCTCGATTTGCAGATCGTAACCGAGTTTCTGGATACGCCCTGCGGTCTCCGGCGTTAGGGCAACACGCCGCTCACCAGCGGCGGTCTCCTTTGGCACACCAACTTTCAATCCCATACGAAATATTCCCCCTCATCCGAAGCCGATTGCGCAACAAACTGTCCCTATTTACGCTGTGGGATACCACTGAGCCAGCATTGTGTGAAAGTACATAATGTCGCGGGCGTGAAATCTTTTAACATCCTGCCCGCACATCACATCTCCTAATATTCGCCGATAGGCTATTTGCGCCTTGGCGGCATCAAATCGGTTATCGTGCCCTCGTACATTTCGGTCGCCATTGCGACCGTCTCCGACAAGGTTGGGTGCGGGTGAACCGACAGCGCGACATCTTCGGCATCCGCGCCCATTTCAATGGCCAGCACAACCTCCGAAAGCAAGTCGCCCGCTGCTGATCCAACAATACCTGCGCCTAATATGCGGTTGGTATCAGGATCAAAAATAACCTTGGTCATCCCTTCGGAGCGACCATTGGCTAGACTGCGCCCAGAAGCGGCCCAGGGAAAGACACCCTTGCCAATCTTCTTGCCTTGTTTAGTAGCCTCTGTCTCGGTCAGGCCGACCCATGCAACCTCTGGATCAGTGTAAGCAACGGAGGGTATAACCTTAGCATCAAAAGCCGATTTATGCCCGGCGATAACTTCGGCGGCAACCTTGGCCTCATGTACCGCTTTATGTGCGAGCATCGGTTGGCCAACGATATCGCCAATGGCAAAGATGGTGGGCACATTCGTCCGCATCTGCTTGTCCACGCCGATGAAACCACGTTCATCGACCGTTACGCCTGCCGCTTCGGCATTGATCTTCTTGCCATTTGGAATACGGCCTACCGAAACAAGGATGCGGTCGAAAACATCTGTAAACGTACCATCCGGCCCTTCAAAATCGACCTTCAAGCCAGTATCCATGGCCGTAACATTCGTTACCTTGGTTTTGAGGAAGATATTTTCAAACCTTGGAGCCATACGCTTCTGCCAAATCTTGACAAGATCGGGGTCAGCCCCGGCCATCAATCCATCCAACAGTTCCACAACCGTAATCTGCGCACCCAGCGCATCGTAAACCGTGGCCATTTCCAGCCCAATAATCCCGCCGCCTAATACCAGCATCCGCTTTGGAATATCGACCAATTCCAGCGCATCCGTCGAATCCATTACACGCGGATCGTCATGGGGGATGAAGGGCAACTCTACAGGCTCCGACCCGGCGGCGATAACCGCTTTGTCAAAAGTGACGGTCTGCACCACGCCATCATCGCCTGTTACCCGGATCGCGCTTGATCCCTCGAATTCTGCTTTGCCGTGGATGACGCGAACCTTGCGCGCCTTGGCTAACGACGCAATACCACCGACAAGCTTCGAGACAACGCCGTCTTTCCAGCCGCGTAGCGCGTCCACATCGATTTCAGGCTTTCCGAAGGATATTCCATGCGCCTTCATCTCTGACGCCTCGTCCACCACCTTCGCAGCATGGAGCAACGCCTTCGAGGGGATGCAGCCGACGTTAAGACAGACGCCGCCCAATTCGGGCCATCGCTCGATCAAAACCACATCCAATCCAAGATCAGCAGCGCGGAAAGCGGCGGTATAGCCACCCGGCCCAGAGCCTAGAACAACCAGACCGGCATGGACATCACCCTGCGCCTTTGCGCCACCCGCGACAGAATCCTCTTTAGGTCGCTGCGCAACCGATGGCGCACCCGTCTCTTCCTGTAATTCGAGTTCGAGAAGGACGGCCCCTTCACCAACTTTGTCATCCACTTTAACATGCAACGCCTTGACGATACCGGATTGGGGCGAAGGCACGTCCATCGCCGCCTTATCGCTTTCGAGCGTGACAATCGGATCTTCCGCGCTGACGGCATCGCCGACCTTAACGTGGATTTCAATGATAGGCACGGCATCGAAATCACCGATATCAGGGACTTTAATTTGTTCGGTAGCCATAAGTTTTCCCCTCAAAGCAACAGATTACGGGGATCGGCCATCAGCCCCTTCAATGTGACGCAGAAACGGGCGGCCAGCGCGCCATCTATCGCGCGATGATCATAGCTGAGACAAAGCGGCAGCATGTTACGCGGTTGGAACTCCTTGCCATCCCATACCGGGGCCATTTTTGAGCGGGCAACACCAAGAATGGCGACTTCTGGCGCATTGACGATAGGTGTGAAACTTGTGCCACCAATACCGCCCAACGATGAGATCGTGAAGCTTGCCCCCTGCATATCACCGCCTCTAAGCGCACCTTCGCGCGCTTTCTTCGATAACTCGCCAAGTTCGATGGATATCTGCTTGATACCCTTACGATCCGCATCCTTGATCACAGGAACCATCAATCCGCCCGGCGTATCCGCCGCAAAGCCGATATTATAGTAATGCTTGCGGATCAGCGCATCGCCTTCGGGTGAGAGCGAGGAATTAACCTCCCAATGCTCCTTGAGCGCCACAACCGACGCTTTGATGAGGAACGAGAGCAACGTGACACGATAACCCTCCTCCTTGGCTTTCGTATCGAGTTCCTTACGGAAGCCGTCGATATCCGTAATATCCGCATCATCACAATGGGTTACATGCGGAATATTAAGCCATGAACGATGTAGCACAGGGCCACTGATCTTCTTGATCCGGGGCATTTCGACCGTCTCGATCGACCCGAATTTCGAGAAATCGACCTTTGGAATCGTCGGGATACCCATGCCACTGCTCGACGTAGCAGCCGATGCGGAAGGTGCCGTGCCGCCAGACATGAACCCTTTCACATCATCCTTCGTGATGCGTCCTTTCTCGCCCGTTCCCGTAACCTTGTTCAGGTCAATATCCAGTTCACGCGCCAAGCGCCGCACCGATGGCGAGGCATGGACGCCAGAGAAATCGGCCATTTTCGGCGGCGGGCTATCCGCCCCAAACGTCGTTCCATCGGCGGAGCGAAGCGTTCCGCTTCCATCGGTATAGGCACCATCGGGCAGGTTATCAGGTTGGCGCTCGGCTGGTTTTGAGGCACCGCCATCACCTGCCTCACTCGCCGCCTGCGCGACCGGAGCGGCAGCGGGTGCATCGCTACCCCCTTCGAGCAACAGGATCACCGACCCCTCAGATACCTTGTCGCCTACACTGACCTTGAGCGATTTCACCACTCCCGCTGCCGGAGCGGGCACGTCCATTGCCGCCTTGTCACTCTCTAATGTCACGAGCGGGTCTTCGGCGGCAATCGTATCGCCCTCTGCCACATGCACCTCGATCACCGGCACATCATCGAAATCACCGATGTCAGGCACTTTCACTTCGGTCACGCCATCGCCACTTGCGGCTGGCGCTGGTACTGGCGCTGAGGCCGGGGCAGCGGCGGCTGGAGCGGGCGCAGCATCCATCGGTGCGGCGGCTTTGCCTCCTTCATCCATCACCAAGATCAGCGTCCCCTCGCTCACCTTGTCATCCACAGCGACCTTCAATTCCTTCACCACACCGCTGACCGGCGAAGGCACATCCATCGCCGCCTTATCACTTTCCAGTGTCACAAGCGGGTCTTCAACATTGACGGTATCGCCCACGGCAACATGGACTTCGATCACCGGCACTTCGTCGAAATCGCCGATATCTGGTACTTTCACTTCGGTAGACATAATGATTTTCCCCTTGGATATCAGACGCGCGCCGGATTGGATTTGTCGGGATTAATCCCGTATTTCTGAATGGCATCAGCGACGGTCTTGCTGTCACCCTTCTGCGCATCGGCAAGTGCCTTGAGCGCGGCAACGGCGATGAACCTGCGATCCACCTCAAAGAACTCGCGCAGGCTTGCCCGATAATCCGACCGCCCAAATCCGTCCGTTCCCAAGACCTTGTAAGTGCCCGGCACGAAGGCTCGGATCTGGTCCGCATAGCTCTTCATATAATCCGTCGACGCAATGATTGGATCGTCTCCCCGACTCTGGAAGCATGTCGTCACATAGGGAATGCGCTGATCCTCCATCGGATGCAGCATGTTCCACCGCTCGCAATCCATCGCCTCACGCCGCAATTCGGTAAAGCTGGTCGCGCTCCATACATCGACGCCCACACCGAAATCGGCCTCCAGCATTTCGGCGGCGGCAAGGCTCTCGCGCAGTATCGCCCCCGACCCGACAAGTTGCACCTTTTTGCTCCTCATCTCGGAAGCGCGCAGCAGGTACATCCCTTTACGAATGCCTTCTTCTGCGCCTTCGGGCATTGCGGGATGCTCGTAATTCTCGTTGAGCGTGGTGATGTAGTAGAACACATCCTCCTGCTCGGCATACATCCGCCGCAGCCCATCCTGTACGATCACCGCGACCTCGAATTGGAAGGTTGGATCATAGCTGATACAATTGGGTACGGTTGCCGAAATCAGATGACTATGCCCGTCTTCATGCTGCAAACCCTCGCCGTTCAGCGTGGTTCGCCCAGACGTGCCCCCGATCAGAAAGCCCCGCGCCCGCATATCGCCAGCGGCCCAGGCCAGATCACCAATCCGCTGGAACCCGAACATCGAATAATAAATGTAGAACGGGATCATCGGCATATTCGACGTAGAATAGGACGTGGCCGCCGCGATCCACGATGCCATAGCACCCGCCTCGTTGATGCCCTCTTGCAGCATCTGGCCGTCTTGGCTCTCACGATAGAACATCAACTGATCCGCATCTTCAGGGCGGTAAAGCTGACCTACCTGCGAGTAGATACCGAACTGCCGGAACATGCCTTCCATCCCGAAAGTACGGCTTTCATCCGGTACGATAGGCACCACATGCTTACCGACCTTCTTATCGCGCAGCAGCGTGTTGAGCGCCCGTACGAAGGCCATCGTAGTCGAGATTTTGCGTTCGCCAGAAGAAGCGAGCAATGCCCCGAATTTTTCCAAAGCGGGCACCTCAAGCGCATCTGATTTTACCCGCCGTGATGGTAGATAACCACCCAATGCCTTGCGCCGCGCGTGTAGGTATTTCGCTTCTTCACTGTTCTCATCAAAGTCGATTAATTCGAGATTTTCGACCTGCTCATCGGTCAGATTGAGCGTGAAGCGGTCGCGGAATTGTTTGAGATCATCAATCCCCATTTTCTTCTGCTGGTGGGTGATGTTTTGCGCTTCACCCGCCGCACCCATGCCATAGCCCTTGACGGTCTTGGCAAGGATCAGTGTGGGCTTACCCTTAGTATTCATCGCCTCGCTGTAGGCTGCATAGACCTTACGCGGATCATGCCCGCCGCGCGTTAGCTTCCAGACTTGATCATCCGACCAATCGGCAATCATCGCGGCGGTTTCGGGGTAACGCCCGAAGAAATTCTCGCGGATATACGCGCCATCCTTCGATTTGAAATCCTGATATTCACCATCGACGCATTCTTCCATGAGCTGTCGTAGCTTGCCCGAATGATCCTTGGCGAGCAGCGCATCCCAGCCCGTCCCCCATAGGCATTTGACCACGTTCCAGCCTGCACCCCGGAAATCGCCTTCCAACTCCTGCACGATCTTACCATTACCGCGCACTGGCCCGTCGAGCCGCTGGAGGTTGCAATTGATAACGAAAACGAGGTTGTCGAGTTTTTCACGGCCTGCCAGTGAAATCGCACCGAGGCTTTCTGGCTCGTCCATCTCCCCGTCGCCCATGAACGCCCAGACCTTGCGGTTATCGGTCTTGGCCAACCCACGCCCCTGCAAATATCGCAGGAAGCGCGCCTGATAGATCGCCATCAGTGGGCCAAGTCCCATCGAGACGGTCGGAAACTGCCAGAAATCAGGCATTAACCACGGATGCGGATAGGATGAGATACCCTTACCATCCGCCTCCTGCCGAAAACCGATAATCTGATCCTTCGTCAACCGACCTTCGAGATAGGCGCGGGCATAGATACCGGGGGCTGAATGGCCCTGAATAAAGATCAAATCGCCACCATGACCTTCGCTTTCGGCATGCCAGAAATGCATGAAGCCTGTGTCATAGAGCGTCGCTGCTGACTGAAAACTGGCGATATGCCCGCCGAGTTCCGAGCTTTCCTTATTTGCCTTCAACACCACCATGGCCGCGTTCCAGCGAATGGCTGAACGAATACGCTTTTCGATATCCCGGTCGCCGGGATGATCAGGTTGCGCATCGACCGAAACGGTATTCACATAGGCTGAATTACGCGCAAACGGCACCAACGCCCCATTACGCCGTGCAACTGAAACCGCCTCCTCCAGCAAATTGTCGGCCCGATCAGTCCCCTCATAGGCGATGACCGATTCCACAGCATCCCGCCATTCCTCGGTTTCGGCGGGGTCCGTATCCTTGAGGGGGCCATCGGTCATGGTGGGGTCACTCCTTGGCGGGGTCGCCCCGAACGGGGCCAAACGGGTTGATAAGGATCAGTTCCGATCCATCGAAATCTGTCGGGTTGCGCGTGGCAAGCGCGCAGTCAGTTGCCGGAAACCAAGTAGCATCATAACTCAATCTTGATGCGTTATTCGCTTAATCGTCTGTTAGTATCTTTAATGAACGCGTCGCCTGTAAGTGTCAGGTAATGAGGATGGGCCAATTTGAAGAATCTGCCACTATTAGAGTCACGAGATAGATTGCAGTGAGATGTAGCGAGGGTAATCTCCGAGTCCAGCAGAGCCTCGATCTTTTGTAGCCGGATGTCTTCAGACGATATGGCTGCCGACAAAATGAACTCTATCGCGACGGCTCAATCTTCAGGCGAGACATGGGCAATCATAGACTCCGCAAGATTGAACCCTTCATCGGCGTGAGCGTTCTTCGATGTGACTAGCAGGAGCGGCATAAATACCGCCACTCCTGCCCACGGTTATGCAATCATTCCCGCTCAACACACATGGCCACGCCCATGCCGCCGCCGATGCACAAGGTTGCGAGCCCCTTCTTCGCATCCCGGCGTTGCATCTCAAACAATAGCGTATTGAGAATGCGCGCACCCGATGCTCCGATAGGGTGGCCGATGGCGATAGCGCCGCCATTGACGTTCACCTTGTCGGTATCCCAACCCAGTTCCTTATTTACGGCACAGGCTTGAGCCGCAAAGGCTTCGTTGGCTTCGATCAGATCGAGATCAGAAGCTTTCCAGCCCGCTTTCTCAAGCGCCTTCTTAGACGCATTGATTGGCCCTGCGCCCATGATCGCCGGGTCAAGGCCAACCGTGGCCCATGATTTGATCGTCGCCATCGGCGTGATCCCACGCTTTTCGGCCTCTTCCTTGGTCATCATTACCACCACGGCGGCACCATCATTGATACCCGATGCATTGCCCGCCGTAACCGTGCCACCGTCCTTCTTGAAGACCGTGCGCAGGCCACCAAGGCTCTCAGGGGTCACACCGGCCTTGATGTATTCGTCGTCCTCCACGACAGTATCACCCTTACGGCCCTTGATCGTAACAGGGACAATCTCGTCCTTGAACTTGCCCGCCTTCTGCGCAGCCTCGGCCTTGTTCTGGCTTGCGGCGGCAAAACCATCCTGATCGTCGCGCGTAATCTGCCACTTTTCGGCGACATTCTCAGCGGTATTGCCCATGTGATAGCCATGGAACGCATCCATCAGACCATCTGACAGCATTGTATCGAGCAGCTTGATATCGCCCATCTTCTGGCCATTGCGCATTGCCTGACAGTGCGGCGCCTGCGACATGCTCTCCTGCCCGCCACAGACCATGATCGCATTGTCACCCATGGCGATATGCTGATACCCCAGCGCCACGGCGCGCAGGCCCGACCCGCAAAGTTGATTGACGCCCCACGCGGCGGTTTCATCTGGTAGGCCCGCATTACGCGCGGCCTGACGAGCGGGGTTCTGACCCTGACCCGCCGTGAGGATTTGGCCCATGATGACCTCGTCCACATCCTTGGCATCGACCCCGGCGCGCTCCAGCGCCCCTTTGATGGCAACTTCACCAAGGTAGTGAGCGGTCACACCGGACAACGCACCGTTGAACGACCCAACCGGCGTGCGCGCAGCAGCGGCAATTACGACTTCATGCATATGGAATTCTCCTGAAAACCGAAACTTACGAACTGATGTTGTGCAGATTCATAGCGTGGCATGTGCCGCGCTATCTTTGATCTAGGTCATCGTCTGCCCGCCATTGGCGCTGAGCGTCGACCCGGTAATGAATCCAGCATCATCCGAAGCGAGGAACACAACACAGCGCGCGATTTCCTCCGGCTCGCCGAGGCGACCGACGGGGATGAATGGCAGGATATGCTTGTCGAGAACGTCCTGCGCGATGGCTTTCACCATCTCGGTGCCAATATAGCCGGGGCAGATCGCGTTGACCGTGATGCCTTTGCGCGCACCCTCTTGCGCCAGCGCCTTCGTGAAGCCCAAATCACCCGCCTTAGCTGAGGAGTAATTCGTCTGCCCAGCCTGACCCTTCTGACCATTGATGGACGAGATATTGATAACCCGGCCCCAGCCACGGTCGCGCATTCCTTCCCAGACGGGACGGGTCATGTTGAATAGGCCATTGAGATTCGTGCCGATCACGTCATTCCATTTCTCGACGCTCATCTTGTGGAACGGCACGTCGCGGGTGATCCCCGCATTGTTCACCAAAATTTCGATAGGGCCGTGCGCGTCCTCGACCGCTTTGATGCCTTCGACACAAGCATCATATTCGGCGACAGACCATTTATAGACAGGGATGCCTGTCTCGTCTTTGAAAGCGTTAGCGGCGTCGTCATTGCCCGCATAATTCGCAGCAACCGTATAGCCCGCATCCCTCAATGCGCGACAGATTGCTGCGCCGATTCCTCTGGTGCCACCGGTGACAAGTGCGACCTTGGACATGAATGAATTCCCCCTGCAATGGACTTGAGCGCCAATTATCGCTGAAAACCGGCGGCTACAATGTGATTCCATAGAATGACACGGGCCAGCCCCATGCCTGCCTCCTTCTTCCTTTTAATCCGATTCCGGGCAAGGTCAAAAATGGACACCTCAAAACGAAATCGCCCCGCACGATGGCGGGGCGATCAAAATCGTTATCGACGCGACATTATCGCATCAGTAATTTTCTTCATGGCGTTTTTTCGCCCGATGATACGCCGCTTTCTCATGGCCAAGGCCGACCACGAGCGCAAGAACGCATAATCCCGCCGCGATGAGGAACCAAGTATATTCCCACGAGGTATTGGCCCCGGCGTAGATCGGGCCGGTCACGTCATTCCATGTGTCAAATGCTGAACCCATGTTGTTTCCTTTCTTCTATCCGGCCTATTCGGCGGGAAGCGTTGAGATTGCGATACCTTCAGGATAGGCGGATACGGGCACCTTGGTGGCATCCAGACCTGCGAGTTCCGCCGCTTCGGGTACGCGCAGCAATCCGAGGATGCGCAGAACCAGCGAACAGACAAGGCCGGGGATAAAGCCGAGGCAGAACATGACACCTACGCCGACCCCCTGCCCCATTAGCGAGGTGGTAGCGACCCCTGCATCACCTTGAAGCGCAGGATATCCAGCGGCGAAGATACCGACCGCCATAACACCCCAGATGCCGATGAAGCCGTGGACTGTAACCGCACCAACCGCATCGTCGATGCCCATTTTTTCAAGGATCGAGGCGATAGGCTTCAGCGCGCCACCACCGATAAAGCCGATGGCAAACGCCGCCGGAGGCCAGAAGAGATCAAGGCCCGAAGCGCAGGAAATAATGCCCGCCAGCGCCCCAGACATCATCCAGAACGGATCGCGCGTGATCATCCATGCACCGATGATACCACCCGAAAAGCCCATCAGAATGTTGAAGCTCAGCGCCGAAAGGGTAATCGGTGTGCCATAAATCGTCGCGAACTTGTCAGGATACCACGACCAAGCCTCGCCCGGCACGATGACGCAGGCCATCAAGAAGCCGAAGAAGCCGACGATGATGAGCATAAGCCCCGTCAGCGTAAATGGCAGGTTGTGCCCGCCAATATCATTAGCCGAACCATCAATGTTGTACTTACCGATACGTGGGCCGAGGTTGATCAGCACACCAAGCGCAAAGAACCCCGCGACCATATGCACGACGCCCGCTGCGCCAAAGTCATGGTAGCCCCAGTCTTGAACCAGCCAGCCATCTGCATGCCAACCCCATGCCGCTGCGACGACCCAAGCGACCGAACCCAGAATAACAGCAAGGATAATGAAGCCAACGACCTGAATACGTTCGATAACGGCACCGGAGAAAATGGAGGCCGTCGTAGCCGCAAACAGCGTGAACGCGCCCCAGAATACGCCAGATGCGTTATCCGAGATGTTCGGCCCCATATACTCGACCCACGGCCACGCGATGCCGGAGGCATAATCCCACCCGCTAATCCCGTTCGGCCCTGCGGAAAAATCGATCCCCGTAGGCATCGCCCAGTAAATCCACCAACCGATGAAATAGAAAGTCGGCACGACAAAGGCAAAGGCCAAGATATTCTTGATGCCCGATGCCAGCACGTTCTTATGTCGTGATGCGCCCATTTCATAGGCGAGAAATCCCGCGTGAATGATAACCATGAGCGGGATCGTCAGATAATAGAACGTCTCCGCAAACATGGTATTGGTCGTTTTCGGCCCGCCCTCCATTGCCGCGACTTTTGCGGCGAGTTCGGCCAATTCGGCTTCCATCGTATTTAGTCCCCCGAGTTTATATCCGCCGCTTTGGTGCGACGTTGCGATACCGACGATACATAAATGCGAGGAAAAACCAATACCCTCCAATCACTAAACCAATATTGTACCAATTATACCTTAGACTGCGACCGATTTACCCTGCGGTGCTTCACGAATGGGCAGGTGGGCAATGGCGGAGAATGCGCCCACCCCGATGCCAACCCACCAGACCACATCGTAGCTTCCATAAACATCGTAGAGCTTGCCGCCGAGGTAGACGCCCAGAAACCCGCCAAGCTGATGGCTGAGGAACACGAACCCGTAGAGCGTGCCCATGTATTTCATGCCATAGAGATAACCGATCAGGCCCGATGTCAGCGGCACTGTGGCCAACCATAGCGCCCCCATTGATAGGCTGAACACGATCACGGTCAACGGTGTTGGCGGCAGCATGATGAACGCCATCGCGACGATGGTGCGTAGGGTGTAGATGAGTGATAATAGATACTTACGCCGATAAATCCCGCCTAGCTTGCCCGCCAGCAACGTGCCGAAAATATTCGTGATTCCGATCAGAGTCAGCGATGCTGCCCCCAACGCTGCCGATCCACATGCCTCCGTCACCAATGCCGGAAAATGCGCGGTTATAAAGGCGAGTTGATACCCACAGGAAAAGAAACCGAGGAACAACAGAATATAATCCGGGTCACGCGACACCCGCCCCAATATCTGCCCAAGCGTCTCCTCTGCTGCCCCTTTTTGCACCTCAGGTGGAGGTGGTGCCTTCAAGAATGGCAACACGAGCAGCACCAAGAGGATCGCAACCGCAAAAATCAACATCGTCGCCGACCACCCCGCGCTACGTTCGAGGTATTCCGTCAGCGGCGGCACCAATACCTGCCCCGCCGACCCGAAGGCCGTTGCAATACCCAGCGCCATCGAGCGATTCTTCGGCGATGCCGCCCGCCCTACAACCGCCAGCAGCACGCCAAACCCTGTGCCCGCCACGCCAAGCCCAACCATGACACCGGAGGTCATCACTTGCCCCAGCGGCGTTACCGCCCCCGCCGCCAGCGCCAAACCGGCGGCATATATCAGCGCCCCGCCGATGATTGCTCTGCGATCCCCAAAGCGGTCAGCCACGATCCCGAACAATGGTTGACCGATACCCCAAGCAAGATTCTGCACCGCAATCGCGAGGCTAAACTCCGCACGCGGCCAGCCAAATTCCTCGGCAATCGGCACCTGAAAAACGCCGAAGGACGCCCGGATTCCGAACGATACCAACAAGATCACAGCAGTTGCCGCAAGGATTGGAAACAGCGGAAAAGTCTGAATACGTGTGTCGGTCATGCCGATCTCCGGGATGAAGGGATGTATCCGCCCTACTGCGCAGGATACCACATGGCAAATCACCGATTGTGCGCATGTGGATCAGAACCGAAGATAGCAAGTTCCAACACTTTGCCATCGCGTTATTTTCCGCTAGGACGCGCAGCATGGTAAAACCAGCGGAACCCCGACCATGAGCGGCCCTCTCCACACATATCGCAAGCGAGTCGCCAGCGGGACCATCACCTCCGATCCGGGGCAGGCGATGGCGCTCGAAAAGCTGCAACTTCTGTGGAACCGCCTTAAGGAACGCGGCAACGCGCCCCCTGCCCCCGCCCCTCGCGGCTGGTTTGGCTTTGGCACAAAGGCGGCAAAGCCAGAACCGGCCCTGAACGGCATCTATCTCTATGGCGGCGTGGGCATCGGCAAATCGATGATGATGGACCTGTTCCACGCCAATGCCCCAGTCGAAAAGAAACGCCGCGTCCATTTCCACGACTTCATGCAGAGCGTCCACGCTGAACTGCGCGAGGAACGTAAACGCGGCACCACCGACCCGCTAATCCCTATCGCAAAGCGCATCGCGGCGGATACGCGCCTTCTGTGCTTTGACGAAATGCAAGTGACCGATATCGCCGACGCCATGATCCTCAGCCATCTGTTTGAAGAACTTTTTGCGCAGGGCGTGGTGGTCGTCGCCACCTCCAACCGCCACCCGACCGAGCTGTACAAAAACGGCCTCAACCGCCACCTCTTCGAGCCGTTTATTGACCTGTTACAGCAACGGCTCGACGTTCTCCACGTCAACGGCCCACCCGATTACCGCAAACTAGACGCCCAACGCGGCGGCGTTTATTTCACTCCGATAGATGAGGACACGCGACAGGCTTTCGATGACCTCTGGCGCTCCTTCTGCGGTGCTGCCACGCCCTTCCCTGCCATGCTTAACCTACAGGGCCGTTTCATCGACCTACCACTGGCCACCAAGACCGAAGTACGCGCCGGTTTCACCGACCTCTGCGCCAAACCGCTGGGACCGGGCGATTATCTGCTGCTCGCAAAAACCTATCGTACAGTCTTCTTAGAGGATGTGCCCCTACTAACGCCTGAAAAGCGCGATCAAGCAAAGCGGTTCGTCACCCTGATCGACGCCCTCTATGAAGCCCGCGCCCGCCTTGTGATATTGGCAGCGGCGGAACCGGAGAGCCTCTACCCCAAAGGCGACGGCGCTTTTGAGTTCGAGCGTACCGCCAGCCGCCTCATGGAAATGCGGTCAGAAAAATATCTGGCGGCGCTTGGGTAACGTAAAGCCATATCCGCAGCATGCATATGGCACGCACTATGCAACAATATCCCCGTATCAATGTCCCCAGACTGCGAGGTGATCCTTTTTAGGGTCGCCTCTTTTTTTGCGCCGGGGTAACAGGGGGCATCCCAACACCGAAAGTTCCCCATGCTCGCAATTGCCGGAATCGTCCTGCCGGTCTTCCTCGTCGTTCTGTTCGGGTTCGTGGCCTCGCGCCTACGCCTGATCGAAGATGGTGAGGTTGATACGCTACTACGCTTCATCACCCGTTTTGCGGTGACGGCACTGCTGTTCCGCGCTGTCGCCACTATCGATTTGGCAAAGGCACTCGATCCAGCCATTCTTGCATCCTACTACCTACCGGCTTTTGTCAGCTTCGCCCTAGGTATCATTGCGGCGCGTTCTTTTTTCGGCCAAAGACCCGGCGAGGCGGTGGCATCGGGCTTTACCGCCCTCTTCGCCAATTCCCTATTTCTCGGCCTACCTATCGTCGAGCGGGCCTATGGTACAGAAGGCTTGGCCATTGCGCTTGCGATCCTCGCGATTCATGCGCCGACGATGTACCTCGTCGGGATCGTCTCGATGGAAAGCACGGCACGAGACGGGGCGGGTTTCGTATCCGCCTTGGGCAAGGTCGCCCGTACCCTGACCCGCAACCCCCTGTTCGTCGCGGTGGTCGCAGGTTTTATGTCAAACCTCATCGGCATTACCCTACCCGTACCACTCAATGAAGCATTGGGTCTGATGGCACAGGCTGCCCTACCCTTGGGCATGTTCGGGATCGGGGCGACGCTGACCCGCTATAAACTCGGTGGTGATTTAGTTCAGACGGGTGTTTTTGTTGCCTTGTCGCTTTTGATTCGGCCCTTGCTTGTCATTGTCTTGGCCGCATGGGTTTTCCGCCTCGATCCGCTCGCACTCAAGGTTACGGCGATGATGGCCGCCATGCCGGGGGGTATCAATATCTACCTATTTGCAGTGCTTTACCGGCGCTCGGAAGCTCTGGCCGCTAATGTCATGCTTATGGGTACGGTCGGCGCAATTGTCACGGTGACGGCATGGCTCGCAATCCTCACATAATCACTCTCGCGGCTTCACTAGCGCCATACCTACCATCATTAGCGCCAGTGCCAGCCACACATAGCCCGAATGACGCTCGCCATAGATCACCATGCCCCAGAACACCCCTGACAGCGTAACCACATACCCGATCTGCGCCGCAAAGACTGGCCCCGCCGTCCCAATGATCCAGACAAACCCAAAATAGCACACCACATGCACGACACCCATCACCAGCAATGCGATTTCGGGCATCCCCATCGGCGT
This sequence comes from uncultured Neomegalonema sp., assembly GCA_937928005.1. Classification (GTDB taxonomy): domain Bacteria; phylum Pseudomonadota; class Alphaproteobacteria; order Rhodobacterales; family Rhodobacteraceae; genus JAHDDY01. The sequence continues at coordinate 28,401 of CALFVD010000092.1, forward strand.
GATATCCACCCAAGTTCCGCGCATAGCAACGATGGGCAACAGCAGGAACAACCCGCCCCAGCTCAGCCCCGTCATAATCGACAGGGCATCCGATCCTGCCGGGCTGGCCATCCCGATAATGATATTCTCCGCCGCATAGGCTAAGGCTATTACCAACCCCAGCATAACCCAAAAGGATTGCCCCGCTTCGGGTAAGCTGGCATCGGGCAGGATCATCAGCGCCACGGCGGCAAGCCCCAGCACGATCCCTAGCGTGCGCACCAGCGCAAACCGCTCCAACCCCACGCTCCAGCCAAGTAATAACGTCATCATCGGCACCATCGCGGTCAGGATTGCCACAATCCCCACGGGCAAATGCTCGATAATTGTGTAGGATAATGTGTTGGGCACTGCCGTCCCAAACAAACCGCAGGCGAGGTAGAATATCACCGCCTTCCGCCCCATCGGTACGCGACCACCCTGTGCAAGCAGTAATCCGGTAGTCAACACCACCGAAATCAGCGACGTAACAACCGAGATCCCCATTGGATCATGCCCGGTAGACATTGCAATCTTGGCGAGGATATACGTGCCGCCCCATGCCGTCCCGATGCAGAACGAAACGGCGCACAAAAACAGCAACCGCCGCCCGCGCGCTCCAGTATCCGGGATGCTCCCACCGACCATCCCAAATCCTTTTCAATCATTGCGCACCGTATGAAATCGCATAGCTGCACGAAGCACAAAGCTTGGGCAACCCAGAACAAAAAAAAATGGGCGGTCCGGGGGACCGCCCTGAAGGCATTATTGGAGACACTGGAACACGAAAATGGACATTGCATCCACCGTGCCAAACGCACCGCTAAAGCGTTGAAACCAGATGCCCGCCATCGACCGGCACCACCGCCCCGGTCATAAACGACCCCCGATCCGAAGCCAGCATCAGCAGTGGCGCGTCCAACTCGCCCATATCTCCTGCCCGCCGCATCGGGCTGCGCTTCAACAGGGTTTTTCCTGCATCACTATCCAGAAACTCACGGTTCATATCGGTCGCAAAATACCCCGGCGCGAGCGCATTTACGCGAACTCCATGGCGTGCCAACTCCAATGCCATGATCTTTGTCATATGGATCACCGCCGCCTTGCTGACCGCATAGGCCGCCGCCCCACCGATGGGCCGTTCGCCGGTGATCGACGCAATATTGACAACCGATCCGCCGGTTTCAGCCGCGATCATCGCCTGACAGACAACCTGCGCCACGTTCCACGCCGCCATCTGATTCAACGCAAAGACACTGCGCGTATCATCGTCGCGAGCGTTAAGAAAAGACGCCCCCTGCGCCATCCCGGCATTGTTCACAAGAATGGTCGGCACACCCGCCGCCTTCGTCAGTGTCGCCACGGTCCCTTCGATGGATGCACGCTCCGTTACATCAGTACGCAAAACCACCGCGCGCCCGCCAGCCGCTTCGATCTCATCGGCGAGCGAGGTCAGATACCCTTCCCGCCGCGCCGCCAGCCCGACCGTACAGCCCGCCGCAGCTAAGGTCAGCGCAAAATGCCGCCCCAGCCCAGACGACGCCCCCGTGACCAGCGCCACACGCCCATTGAGTCCAAACCAATCGCTCATACGGTCTTCTCCTCAAATGGACAAAGATCTGCGATCAAGCATTTCGGGCAATCAGGTTTGCGAGCCTTGCACACATAACGCCCGTGTAGGATCAACCAGTGATGGGCATGCTGTGCAAATTCGACCGGCACGTTATCTTCGATGGCTCGCTCGACCGCCACCACGTCTTTACCCGGCGCGATGCCAGTGCGGTTGCCGATGCGGAAAATATGCGTGTCCACCGCCTGTGCCGGATGCCCAAACCACATATTCAGCACCACATTCGCCGTCTTGCGTCCTACCCCCGGCAAACTCTCCAATGCCGCCCGCGAGGTCGGCACCTGCCCGCCATAAACGTCGATCAGACGTTGGCTCAACTTGATGACGTTCTTCGCCTTGTTACGGAACAGGCCAATCGTCTTGATATGCTCAATCACCCCTTCTTCACCGAGCGCCACCATCTTCTCTGGTGTATCAGCCACAGCAAACAATCCGCGCGTCGCCTTATTGACCCCCTTGTCCGTCGCCTGCGCCGACAACGCCACGGCCACAATCAGGGTGAAAGCATTGGTATGCTCCAACTCACCTTTCGGCTCGGCACACTCGGCCTGAAACCGGTTAAAGATTTCATGGATTACGGGGAAGGGAAGCTGTTTTACCATACTGATCGTGCTACCTCGACACGCGGGTCGGAGCAAGGGAGTACCGAATGGACCACGACGTCATCGTCATCGGCGCAGGGTTGGCGGGCCTCACCGCCGCCATGTGCCTCGTAAAGGGCGGCAAGCGCGTTCTCGTTCTGGAAGCGGCGGATCGGATCGGCGGGCGTATTGGCGCGCTGAAGGATACCGCAGGCCATGCCCAAGGCGATCTGGGGCCAACATGGGTCTGGCCCCGCTATCAACCCGTGGTGCAACGCTGGATAGACCGGCTCGGCCTGACCCCATTCGCACAATACAATGACGGCGCAGCAATAATCGAACAGGGACGCGGCACCGCACCCCTGCGCCGCCCCTTGCCCGGACAAGAAGGCATGGCCCGCATCGAGGGTGGCCCGCAATCCTTCATTGATGCGCTGTCTGAAAGCCTACCGGATGATACGGTTCGCACCGGGCACATCGTCACCAAAATTGAACAAGGCAAGGTAACAACTGCCACAGGCGACTGCTTTGAGGCACCGGATATCATCCTTTCGATCCCCTTGCGCGTTGCCGCCGAGGCCATAACATTCGATCCACCACTCCCACCAGACCTTCACGCCACCATGACCCGCACGCCAACATGGATGGCACAGCAGGCCAAGGCCGTCGCCGTCTACGACACCCCTTTTTGGCGTGAAGAAGGCCTAGCAGGACGCATTGCCAGCGGTATCGGCCCCCTCGTCGAAGCCCACGATCACAGCGCAACGGATGGACGCTCCGCCGCAATCTTCGGCTTCGTTGGCTGGCCCGCCGACATGCGTAAGCAGCACGCCGACGATCTACACCCCGCCATTCTCGATCAACTTACCCGCTGCCTCGGCCCGCAAGCCGCATCTCCGATCCGCCTCCACGTCGAAGACTGGGCCATGAACCCCTTCATCTGTGCCCGTACAGACCTAGGCGCACCCCCACAACATCCCGCCCTCACCCCCGCCATCCTACGCACCGCCCATTGGAGCGACACCCTCCGCTTTGCCGTGGCCGAAACCGCCCGCAAAAGCCCCGGCCTGATCGAAGGTGCCCTGAATGCGGGCGAAACGGCGGCAGCAGAACTGCTTGCACGTTCCGCTTGATCCGCGATACCCGATAAGGATCACCGCAGAAGGGCATCGCATGGAAATCGAGAATGACGGCCTCCTTGGCGCATGGCTCGTCGGTCCCGGTGGACGCGCGGAGTCAATAGGCTGGCAACATCTCGATGACCCCGTCGAGGTAGATGCATGGCGTTGGATACACCTGCATCGCGACGGCAATGGCACCCAAAGCTGGCTGCTGGATGGCGATATTCCGCCCAATCAGATCGCATGGGCGTTAATGGCCGAGGACACCCGTCCCCGCTATACCGAGATCGACGGCACGGGCTTACTTTTCCTGCGCGGCGTCAATCTTAACGAAGGTGCAGAGCCGGAAGACATGGTGTCCCTGCGCCTTTCCATCGACCACCAGACGATTATTACTGTCGGCCTGCGCCGCCTACGCACGGTGGATGCAATGATGGCCGATTTCGAGCATGGTGACATCCCGGCCAATCCCGGCGATTTCCTCGAACGCCTTGTTTATAATCTACGCGCCCGCGCCGAACCCGTGCTGGACGAATTGGAGGAGATCATCGCCCAGCATGAACTCGACGCCCTACGGGATTCAAGCGTACCGAAGGTCGAAACGCGCAACGCCTTCACCGATGCCCGTCAGGATGCCGTGATGCTACGCCGGTATCTGGTGCCGCAAGCCGAAGCCCTGCGCACGATCCTACGCCACCGCCCTGCATGGATGCATTCGGCAGACGCGCTGGAGGAAGAAGCCGCCGCCCATGACCGCATTGTCGAAGATCTCGACAGCGTGCGTGAACGCGCCGCCGTCCTACGCGACGAGATGGGCGCGCGGCTGGCCGAGCGGATGAACGAGATCATGCTCGCCCTCTCCATCGTCTCGGTCGTCTTCCTGCCCATCACTTTCGTCACCGGGCTGTTCGGCATGAACGTCGCGGGACTGCCCTTTACCGAGATTCCGTGGGGCTTCTGGATCGTCTGCGGCTTCATGGGCTTGTGTACGGGCTTAACCGCCTTCATGCTGTGGCGAATGCTCAGGCAGTAAGAGACCGCACCACATAGGGTCAGCGAGATAATCTTTGCGTGAATGCAAATATGCCCCGCATCAAAGCACAACAAATTCAAGTTCCCGCATGACAATATCGAAAACATTGATATCGTGATTATACTCGATTTAATAACGTGAACTGAATGTCGTCAATCATGGCCACTCGATGCGAGGAGCATTTCAATGTCGATCAGATTTTCTATTTTAGCTCTTCCATTCGTCGTCTTCCTTCCACCCATAAAATCAGTTGCCCACGATCTTTCTCCGTCCGGGGTGTCGATCGGCGCGCCGCCTCTGGCAGAGATATCGGCCGCTCCAAATGATGCACTGCAAGGTCTGGTCGATACCGCAAAGATATGGGAAATCGACTTGCCTGTGACTTTGTGCTTTCTGGATGGATCGGCTGCGGCAAAGCGGTTCTTCGTGGATCGTGTGCGCGAATGGACCGACAATGCTCCGGGGTTGGACATCGGGTTCGGTCAAGCGCCCGATTATAACGTCTGCTCCGTGGTAAACGGCGATATCCGGGTCTCCTTCAACAGTGCGGGAGACTGGTCTTACGTCGGACGAGATGCCACCAGAGTAAAAGCGGGCGAACCCACACTCAACCTGTCGACCCTGCGCAGCGGCCTGACCGAACGAACCCGCGCACTCGCGACCGGGAATGCACTGCACGAAATCGGACACGCGCTTGGAGCCGAACACGAACACCAAAGATCGGAATTCGCCGCCTGTCTCTCACGGCTCGATCTCGAACAGATCAAGCGCAGTACGCAATGGGATGACGACAAGATCGAGGATAATATTACCGACATCCTCAAGGGTCGCGGCGAAACCACCTACGATCCTGCATCGGTAATGAACTATCACTTTCCGGCGAACTGGTTCCAGCCCGGTACCGACGCTTCATGCCTTCGTCCGCGCCGGACCGTACTCTCGGACGGCGACAGGGCAATCGTCGCCGGTCTTTATCCGGCGACACAAGTGTTGCGGGACGAATTTCTGAATGGGTTGGTACGACGCGCGACGCAAGCAGCCCAGGGGCTGGAAGGACAGGAGCGGCAAAGCTTCGAACAAGCCTTTGACGCTGCCCTGCCGCAGGAGTTCAAACAGCAGAATGGCGGCATCAGCGTCGCGAGTTCGACGGTAGGAGTGATCGTCGACGGCAGTGTCGCCGCCACAGCGAGCGGGTCCAGCGTAGCCATCGGTACCGTCGGCGGCTCGGTTACGATAGGAGAACAGCGTCCTCCTCAACCCGAGCAGGTCGAAATCGTCGCCACCCCGATCGTCACTTACAGTCGACAGGCTCGCAAAACGATCAAACACCCACGTGTTGGCGCATCGACGGGCGATCTGATCAACAAGGAGTGCAAGAGTTACACCTACGGTGCGACCCCCGGTTGGCAGATCGATACCGGCACTCCAACATTCGTCGATCTCGTGACCAAGGCATGGAGCTCCCGCCGTTTCACTGCAAGGACGGCACAGAGTGTCACGGCAGAATTCTGCGCAAAAGCCCAGATACACAAGATCACGGAAAAGCGCACGGGTGATAGCTATGGCTCCGTCCAGTATGTCGAAACGCGCATGGACAGTGGAACAGAACCGGGAGCGCCCGTAACAATTATCCTGCGTCCGCCTAACACAAGCAGCACGATTGCATTTCCATCGAACGCAGTCGGCTTGACGGCGCTCGTAAATGAGCCGGGGAAATCCCCCGTTCAGGCAAGCGGCGGACAGACCGGAAACTACCGGATAACTTTGGATCAGACGTCAAAACTTCTAACCGTGCAATGGGCACCGCAATGATTGCTCTTGGTCTATGTCCCTTGTGATGGCCATACGGCGCGATATGCCTCGATTACGCGACTGGATACCGAATGAGTTCTAAGTTAACTTTCGCTGAATGATGACCAACCGCCCCAACATCCTGTTCATTCAGGTCGATCAACTCGCCATCGACGTGCTTGCCGCCTATGGCAATGCGGTGGCGAAGACGCCTAACCTCGATGCGCTGGCGGCGGAGGGTACGGTCTTCGAGAACGCCTATTGTAACTACCCCTTATGCGCCCCATCCCGCTTTTCAATGGCCGCCGGACAGCTTGCTTCCAAGATCGGTGCCTATGACAACGCCGCCGAATTCCCCGCTTCGGTCCCGACCTATGCCCATTATATGCGCGCACTCGGCTACCGCACCTGCCTCTCCGGCAAGATGCATTTCGTCGGCCCGGATCAGCTTCATGGTTTCGAGCGGCGGCTAACCACCGATATCTACCCCGGCGATTTCGCGTGGACAGCGGATTGGAGTAAGGACGGCTTCGAGGGCGCGACCGATATCAGGATGCTCACCACCTCCGGCATCTGTGCGCGCAGCGTCCAGATCGACTACGACGAGGACGTGACCCATAAGGCGATACAGGAAATCTACGATTGCGCCCGCCCCACCGAAGACCGCCCTTTCTTCCTGCAAGTCTCGTGGACCCATCCCCATGATCCTTATCTTAGCTTGCGCGAGCATTGGGACCGCTACACCGATGCCGATATTCCGCCCCCGCGTATTCCCATGCCTAGCCACAACGAGAACGACCCGCACAGCTTGCGCGTCCTGCGCCAGCATGGCCTTGCCGATGCCGATATCTCGCCAGAGGTGATCCAGCGCGCCCGCCGCGCCTATTGCGGCACCGTCAGCTATATTGATGACAGCATCGGTAAGCTACGCCATGCCCTGCATGAGAGCGGTCAAGCGGACAACACGATCATCGTCTTCTGTTCCGACCACGGCGAAATGCTTGGCGAGCGTGGCTTGTGGCTCAAGAAGACGTTTTTCGAGCCTGCTACCCGCGTCCCTCTCATCATCCACGCGCCCCATGCTCTACAGCCCGGACGATGCGACACTCTCTGCTCCTTGGTCGACCTCCTGCCCACCTTCGCGACCTTCGGCTCAGACGGCGCATGGGCTGGCCCTGTTGAGCCGCTAGACGGCATATCCCTCACCGATATCGACGGACAAGACCGCACTATACACGTCGAACTTCTCTGCGAAGGCATCCTCGCCCCGATCTTCATGCTCCGGCGCGGCCCTTATAAATTCATCACCAGCACCGGCGATCCCGACATGCTGTTTGATGTGGTCACCGATCCCGATGAACAGCAAAACCTCGCCACCGCGCACGCGCATATTACCGCCGATTTTGCAGCAGAAGCGGCCCAGTTATGGGACACTGAAACCCTCGCTCAGGATGTCCGCCGCAGCCAACAACGCCGCCTCCTAATCCGCAAAGCCCATTCCCAAGGCGTTGCACCCGGCTGGGATTTTGATGCGGGCGGTGAAGACGATGGCCGCTGGTATCGCGGCAAAGGTAACTATAACGACTGGGCGTTCGATTACCTCAAACCCATCAAGCGCATTCAACCATAACCTTAAAAGCTTGTGCTCCTCATCAAGACAGCCCTCACAAAGCTGAAAAAAGCCAAGCTCATCATTATAGCCATTTGCAATAAACCTGAGCCATGTTTCGTACCAAGAGTTGCGCGAAACATGGCGCTTGGTGATGCAGGATAATCGCAATTCACTTTAATTATAGCGATTTGCACATTTGTTGAATCAGGTTTCCCGCCAAGATTCGCGTGAAACCTGATGCTTTATGGATCAACGTTTGCGCAATTCGCTTTAGTCCCACAAGAAAACTCCCCATAACCGCCAATGTGCTTATTCTCGGTGATCAAGCTGGGCATGAAGTTCAGCTTGACCATAACGGAAGCTCTAAGCGGCTTTACAATATCGGAAAATTAAGCGAATATTTCTGTGTGACGTGTGCAACATACAAAACAGACACACGCACAAAGGGAGTAAAAGACGATGATGGACGCCACGGCATCCCTTGTCTCCGATGTGTCTGAGGAAGACGCTTTACGCGCGCAGATCTATGATCTGTTGGCTGTTATGTTGCGTAAGCCCCCTGCTGCTGATTTCCTTACAAAAATTTCGGGCCTTACCGGCGATGAATCCGACCTTGGTCGAGGCATAAATGCTCTCGCCCGGTTGGCACAAGCATCATCACCCGAAAAGATTGACGCCGAATTTCACCGTCTTTTCATTGGGTTAGGCCGGGGTGAGCTGCTGCCTTATGCCAGCTATTACATTACTGGATTCCTCAACGAAAAGCCGCTGGCTAAATTACGCGGTGACATGACCGAACTCGGCATGGTGCGCGATGCCGCCGCTTATGAACCGGAAGATAATATCGGGTCTTTATGCGAAATGATGGCCGGAATGATCCATGGACGCTTTGGCGCGCCGGTATCGCTCGCCAAGCAAAAAGACTTCTTTTTCACGCATTTGGCCCCATGGGCCGAGCATTTCTTCAGTGATCTGGAGGCGGCGGAAGGATCGGTCTTCTATGCCCCGGTTGGCACCGTCGGCGGTGCCTTCATACAGATCGAGAAACAGTCATTCCGCATGGCGGAATGAATTGGAGTCGCGCAGGGACGCCTGTGTGGGTCACGATGGATGGGTTCGACGGAACGATAATGGGAGGACGAAGGGTGTCTAAGAAGAACGACGAGGCCGTAGCTGGTCGCCGCGACTTTCTGAAGCTCGCCACGGTCGGTGCCCCTGCGGCGGTTGCCGCGACGGTCGCCACAGGTGGTCATGCGCTAGCCGCAGAGCCGACGGAACTTGGTTACAGCGAAACGCCACACGTCAAAGCCTATCTGGAAAGCTGCCGCTTCTGATCCGTTCGCGGGGTCATCAGGTTGCGTATTGCCCTGATACCGCCCCATGATCTGGTCCGTCCCGGCCAATTTAGGGAGTTTAATCATGCTCAGGAAAAAATCCGTCGGGGTTGCGAGACGCCCCCGTGGATCGTCGATCCTGACGAAGATCGCGGATGAAACCGTTGATCGCCGTACATTTCTTCGCGGTTCCGGCCTCGCCGTAGGGGGCCTTGCTGCCCTCGGCGCAAGCGCAGGCTCCGTGCAAAAAGCCGCCGCCGCAACACCCGGCGCAGGCTCAATCGAAATCAAAAAATCCGTCTGCACCCATTGCTCGGTCGGTTGTACCGTCATTGCAGAAGTGCAAAACGGCGTCTGGACGGGTCAAGAACCCGGTTGGGACAGCCCCTTCAACCTTGGTGCCCATTGCGCCAAAGGTGCCGCCGTGCGCGAACACGCCCATGGTGAGCGTCGCCTCAAGCATCCGATGAAGCTAGAAGGCAGTGAGTGGAAGAAAATCTCGTGGGATCAAGCGATTAACGAGATCGGCGACAAGATGCTCGAAATCCGCGAGTCCGAAGCAGGGCCGGATGGCGTTTATTGGCTCGGTTCCGCCAAACATAATAACGAACAGGCATATCTGTTCCGCAAGTTTGCTGCCTATTGGGGCACGAACAACGTCGACCACCAAGCGCGTATCTGTCACTCGACGACCGTTGCTGGTGTGGCGAACACATGGGGCTACGGCGCCATGACGAACAGCTACAACGACATCCATAACAGCCGCGCGATCTTCGTGATCGGCGGAAATCCGGCTGAAGCGCATCCGGTTTCTCTCCTTCACCTCCTCAAGGCAAAAGAGCAGAACAACGCGCCGCTGATCGTCTGCGACCCGCGCTTCACGCGCACGGCAGCCCATGCTGACGAATATGTCCGCTTCCGCCCCGGTAGCGACGTCGCCCTGATCTGGGGTATTCTCTGGCATATCTTTGAAAATGGCTGGGAAGACAAAGAGTTCATCCGCACCCGCGTTTGGGGCATGGACCAGATTAAAGCCGAAGTTGCCAATTGGGATCCCGAAGAAGTCGAGCGCGTAACCGGTGTTCCCGGCTCTCAGATGAAGCGTGTCGCGCGCACTATGGCCAATAACCGTCCCGGTACGGTGATTTGGTGTATGGGCGGTACGCAGCACACTAATGGCAACAACAACACCCGCGCCTATTGCGTTCTCCAGCTTGCCCTCGGCAATATGGGCACCGCAGGCGGTGGCACGAACATCTTCCGTGGCCACGACAACGTACAGGGCGCGACCGATCTTGGCGTTCTCTCTCACACCCTTCCCGGCTATTACGGTCTAAAAACCGGCTCTTGGAAGCACTGGGCACGTGTCTGGATGGGCAAGGATGCCTCTAAGGAAGAGTGGGAAGACGAGTACCAATTCCTGCTTTCGCAATTCGGCTCGAAAGAACTGATGGAAGGCAAGGGAATCCCGGTTTCCCGCTGGATCGACGGTGTTCTTGAAGACGCCGATAATATCGACCAGCCTGACAACCTGAAGGCCATGGTCTTCTGGGGTCATGCGCCGAATTCTCAAACCCGCATGAAGGAAATGAAAACGGCGATGGAGAAGCTAGAACTTCTCGTCGTGGTCGATCCTTTCCCAACCGTTACGGCAATGCTTCACGACCGTGAAGATGGGGCGTATCTACTGCCCGCGACGACGCAGTTTGAAAGCGAAGGCTCCGTCACCGCATCAAACCGTTCGGTTCAGTGGCGTGAGAAAGTCTTTGATCCTCTGTTCGAATCGAAAACCGACCATGAGATCATGGCTCTCTTTGCGGATAAGTTTGGCTTCGCTGATCGTTTCTTCCGCAACATCCCGCGCGACGGTGACGGTATTCCCTCAATGGAGGAAACCACGCGCGAGTTTAATGCGGGCATGTGGACTGTCGGCTACACGGGCTGGGATCCTGATCGGATCAAATCCCATATGGCGAACCAACATATGTTCGACCGCACCACCCTTCAGGCCGTTGGTGGCCCGAATGATGGTGAATTCTACGGTATGCCTTGGCCGAGCTGGGGTACGGCGGCCATGGGCCATCCCGGCACACCCAACCTCTACGATATGTCAAGGCCGGTTTCTGAAGGTGGCCTGACCTTCCGTGCGCGTTTCGGTGTAGAGCGTGATGGCGAGAACCTGCTGGCCGAGGGCGTTTATTCGCAAGGGTCCGAGATCAAGGACGGTTATCCTGAATTCACCATGGCTATGCTCAAAGAGCTTGGCTGGGATGGCGACCTAACCGACGAAGAGCGCGCGATGATCGAGAAAATCGCGGGTGACAAGACAAACTGGAAAACTGACCTTTCGGGCGGTATCCAACGCGTCGCGATCAAGCACGAATGTGCGCCCTTCGGTAACGCAAAGGCTCGTACCGTGGTTTGGAACTTCCCAGATCCTGTGCCAATCCACCGCGAACCACTCTATACCAACCGCCGTGATTTGGTCGAAGACTACCCGACCTATGAAGATCGCAAAGCCTACCGCCTGCCCACGATGTACGCATCGATTCAGGCAAAGGACTTCTCGAAAGACTATCCGATCATTCTTACATCGGGTCGTTTGGTCGAGTACGAAGGCGGCGGTGACGAAAGCCGTTCAAACCCATGGCTTGCTGAGCTTCAGCAAGACATGTTCGTGGAGATAAACCCGCGTGATGCCAATAACCTTGGTATTCGTGATGGCGAGCAAGTCTGGGTCGAAGGTGCTGAGGGTACCCGCGTCAAAGTGATGGCGATGGTGACTGAGCGCGTAGGAAACGGTGTTGCTTTCATGCCGTTCCACTTCGGTGGCCATTTTGAGGGTGAAGACAGACGCCATAAGTATCCGAAAGGGGCAGACCCTTACGTACTTGGCGAATCCGCCAACGCCGCCATGACCTATGGCTATGATTCGGTCACGCAGATGCAGGAGTCTAAGTGCTCCCTCTGCAAGATCGAAAAAGCATAAGAGGAGCAAGAATAATGGCACGAATGAAGTTCCTCTGTGACGCCGAGCGCTGCATCGAATGCAACGCCTGCGTTACGGCCTGTAAGAACGAACACGAGGTTCCTTGGGGGGTAAACCGCCGCCGCGTGGTCACGATCAATGACGGCAAACCGGGCGAACGCTCGGTTTCCGTTGCCTGCATGCATTGTTCAGATGCGCCCTGCGCTGCCGTTTGCCCCGTGGACTGTTTCTATCAGTCCGAAGAGGGCGTGGTCCTGCACTCCAAGGATCTATGTATCGGGTGCGGTTATTGCTTCTACGCCTGCCCCTTTGGCGCACCGCAATATCCGCAGGCTGGCAATTTCGGCTCGCGTGGTAAGATGGACAAATGCACGTTCTGTGCAGGTGGTCCTGAAGAGACCAATTCCGAAGCTGAGTTCCAAAAATACGGACGCAATCGGATTGCAGAAGGCAAACTGCCCATTTGCGCCGAAATGTGCTCGACTAAAGCCCTACTCGCCGGTGATGGCGATGATGTATCTGCCATTTACCGCGAGCGCGTTGTCGCCCGTGGCTTCGGCAGCGGTGCATGGGGCTGGGGAACCGCCTACGGTCAGAAAGGCGCTTAATCGCGCCACTTTGAAAGGCAGGGCTTTCATAGTCCTGCCTTTCGTTTTATTTTTCTACCAAGAATCGGGGGCAATCCGACCTCGTCGCGTTATCGACGAGATTTGACGATTGGGATGCTGGGATATGAGAACGCTTGTAACGAAACTGCTGGCGACCATGATCGCTGCACTCCTCTTCATCGGGTCCGGCAATGCCGTACACGCGCAGGATTCGACGACTCCAGCGGCGGTTGACCGCACAGCGACAGGGGGGGCGCAAACCCTCGAAGATATTATGCGCCGTCAGCGCGGTGAATCCGTACCGCTCGATATCGGTACAGGCGGCACTGAAGGTGGCGACAGCACAGGTCTGCTTGGTACACAGGGCGGTCTCTCGGATAGCGAACTTTGGCGTCGCGCACGCCAGGGTCAGTCTTTCGCGACATCTTTACCAGATTCAAAAACTGCGGTGCTCATCCAAGATGAAGGCATGACGTGGCTGGAAACGCGCCGGACTACTCTGCCCAAATATAGTACCTACGCCATAGGCGGGATGTTCGCCTTACTCTTCCTGTTCTTGATCCTGAGAGGCCGGATTCGCATCAATGCTGGCTGGTCCGATATTAAAATTGAACGCTTCACGTTCATTGAACGCTTCGGCCATTGGCTACTCGCAACAAGTTTTATCATTCTGGCTATAACCGGTCTGACCCTTCTGTTCGGTCGCGAATATCTTGTCCCTGGCCTTGATTGGGTGCATGCTAAAATAAACCCCGATGCCATCGACCCAAATTTCGGCAAAAACGCTTTTGCATGGTTCTCGGTCGCAGGGAAATGGCTACATAATAATATCGCATGGGCCTTCATGGTCAGCTTGGTCCTCATCTTTGTGATGTGGTTTTTTCGGAATATTCCAACTTGGACCGACGTTAAATGGCTTGCCCAAGGCGGCGGAATGTTCTCCAAAAATAGCCACCCCCATGCACGAAAATTCAATGGCGGACAGAAAATTTTGTTCTGGGCGGTCATTATCCTCGGCGCGTCAATCTCTGCATCCGGGATATCCTTACTGCAACCTTACGAATACCAAATGTTCAGCGTAACATTCGCAAAATTGAACGTGGCGGGAGAAGCCATTGGTTATCCTTTGGGACTTTCGACAACACTTACCCCCACGCAAGAAATGGAATATTCGCAATTATGGCATGTGGTGATATCCATCGTGCTAATCGCAATCATTATCGCGCATATCTACATTGGTTCCGTTGGGATGCAGGGCGCATTCTCCGCCATGGGCAGCGGAAAAGTAGACCTTAACTGGGCACGTGAGCACCATGATCTCTGGGTTGCCAAACTCGATAAACAAGGCAAAATTCCTCGCGCGTCTGGGGCAAGTAATCCCCAAACCCGGCCCATGCCTATGCGCGCACCAAAGAAACCGCCTACCGTACCGGCGGAATAACGGGCCACGCCATGCGGCTTTTTGGATTGGCGTTACTCGCTTCATTGCTTCCTGCATTTGCCCATGCAGATGGCTATCGTCGGTTTGAGGGACATGGTGGCCCGATCCGGGGAATTTCGATTTCCTCGGATGGTTTGTACGCTTTGACCGCTAGTTTCGACAATGCAATCGGCTATTGGTCGATTAACGATCCTGATAAAGCGCCAACTTGGCTGGATGGCCATGAAGCCGCAGCGAATGTCGCAATATTCCTGCCCGGTGAAAAAGCGGCATTGTCGGCGGGCGATGATTTCGATCTGATCCTTTGGTCACTAACGAACGGTAAATCATTGGCCCGCCTTGAAGGCCATGAGGGCAAAATCCTCGACCTCACCATTACCGGCGACGGAAAGATCGCCGCTAGCGCCGGTTGGGATGGCCGCGTTGGCCTCTGGAATCTAGAAACCCACGAGTTTATTGCCTTTCTCAACGGCCATCGCTCCCCTGTGCAGGCGGTGCGTTTCTCTGCCGATGACACTTACCTTTATTCCGCGAGTTCCGATGGCACGGTGAGGCGTTGGTCTGTTGCTAAACGCACCTTCGACCGCATTGAAGCCAGCCATGGTTTCGGTGTGAATCGCCTTGTCATAAATGACAAAGCAGGATGGCTCGCCTATGGTGCGTTGGATGGTGGCGTACGTATCATTGATATCGAAAGTGGTGATGAGATCGCTGATATCACCTCCGGGCGACAGCCTGTCCTTGCTTTGACACTAACCGCAGATGGGAATCGCATCGCTATTGGGGATGGCGAAGGCCACATCCATGTCGTCGATACGACGACATGGCAGACCATCAAAGACTTCCGAGCCGTCCCTCGTGGTCCTGTTTGGGCGCTTGCTTTCGATGAAACCGGCAAACACGTCATGGCCGGAACGATTCTCGATCATGCCGATTTCTGGCCTATCGACAGCGCCATAGCGGTTAGTGAAGCGGAAGCACCGATCCGAGCTTTCCATCAAGACCCTGCCACAATGACCAATGGCGAACGTCAATTCGCCCGCAAATGCTCGATCTGCCATGCTCTCGACGCCACAACCGGACGCCGTGCAGGGCCAACCCTGCATCAGATTTTTGGACGAAAAGCCGGGACGCTGAAAGGATATACGTATTCTGACGCGCTAATCGGTGCTAAAGTCGTTTGGAACGACGTTTCGCTCGACAAGCTGTTCGATATTGGGCCAGATCACTATACGCCTGGCTCGAAAATGCCGATGCAACGGATCGTCAAACGACAAGACAGGCTCGATCTGATCGAGTACCTAAAGACAGCAACGCGCGGGGATGGCCCGCAAACGGGGGATAAGAACCAATGAAAGCCTTTCTAAGTGCCGCCGTCGTGATGTTTGCCATCGCCTTTGCCGCCGATGCCTTGCTCGGAGGTCCGGTCTTCGACACCGGCGGCATTCTCGTAAAGAGTAGCTCTGCCGATGTCTATAAATCGAGTAACGTGCGCTTAGACTAAGCGGCGTCATCCAGCAGGCCACGCCTGCGCAGTAATGCATCCGGCTCCGGCCCACGGCCTCGGAATGCGGCATAGGCCGCTTCAGGGTCGCGCTGCCCGCCAGCAGTGTATATGTGTTCAGCAAGGGCATCCGCCGTCTTGCGGTCGAAGGCGTCACCTGCCTCCTCAAATGCACCAAACGCATCTGCATCCATCACTTCCGACCACATATAGCTGTAATAGCCCGATGAATAGCCGTCGCCGCTGAACACATGCGCGAAATGCGGCGTACGGTGGCGCATAGCAAGCCCATCGGGCATCCCGATCCGCGCCAGCGTCTCGCGCTCAAAGGCCGCCGGGTCGAAATCATCACTGATTTCGCTACGATGAAGTTCCAGATCAACAATGGCGCTAGCGAGGTATTGCACCGTCTCGCCACCCTTATCGAAGGTCTGTGCTTTGCGCAGTTTTTCGAGCAGATCATCGGGCATCGCTTCATCGGTTTCCACATGGCGCGCAAACCGGCGCAGCAATGATGGCTCCATCAACCAATGTTCGTAAAGCTGTGATGGTAATTCAACGAAATCACGAGCGACCGATGTGCCAGAAATACGCGGATAGCTCACATCGGACATCAACCCATGCAGCCCATGCCCGAATTCGTGGAACAATGTGCGGGCGTCGTCAAAGGTCAGCAGCGCCGCACCCCCAGCGGCAGGTTTGGAGAAATTCATCGTGTTGACGACAATGGGCCGAACCTCACCTGACAGCTTGTGCTGGTCACGAAACGTACTCATCCAAGCACCAGACCGTTTGGAAGGGCGCGCGAAATAATCGCCAATAAAGACGCCGATATGCTCACCGCCCCGTCCTGTCACCTCCCAAACCCGCGCATCTTTGTGGTGACGCGGCGCATCCGGTAGTTCGGCAAAAGATAACCCAAACAGTTTATTAGCCGTATCAAACGCCGCCTCGATCATCGTGTCGAGCTGCATATAAGGCTTTACTTCGGCGTCATCGAGATTGAGGTCGCGCTTACGCAGTTTTTCGGCATAAAAGGCCCAATCCCACGGCTCGATGGGGTGATTGCCACCCTCCTCTGCGGCCAAAGCCTGTAGCTTCTCGCGTTCGCGAACGGCGCTTGCACTCGCTCGATCCCAGACACGCTCTAACAGACCAGCGACATTCTCTGGCTTTTTCGCCATTTGATTATCGAGCTTATAATGCGCAAATGTCTCAAACCCGAGCAATCGCGCCCGCTCCTGCCGCAAGGTCATCGTTTCGGCGATGATATCAGCCGTCGCCGTCTCGGCACGTCCTTCACCGCGAGCGACAAAGGCCCGCCATGCCGCTTCGCGTAGGTCGCGGCGTTCGGCGAATTGCAGAAACGGCTCCATACTCGACCGGCTGGCCGTGATCGCGAATTTTCCGGGCTTGCCCTTATCCTCCGCCGCCTTCGCCGCCGCCTCGATCAACGATTCTGGCAATCCGGCAAGATCGGCCCAATCATCAATCACCACCTCCAGATCAGCCTCATCCGCCAGCAGGTTTTTCGAGAATGCCGCCCCTAGCGCCGCCAACCGCTCCATAATTGCAGTCATACGTGCGCGGCCAGCATCATCCAACTTTGCGCCTGCGCGGACATAACCCTCGTGGTAGAGTTTCAACACCCGCGCCTGTTCTGGCGTCAAACCCAAGGTATCACCCGCTTCATATAGCGCATTGATCTTCGCGAATAGCCGGGTATCCATATTGATCTCTGCGCTGTTACGAGCCAGCACCGGCGCGATCTCCGCCTCAATTTCCTGCAATTCGGGCGATGAATCGGAACTGCACAGGTTGAAGAAGACCCCCGCAACCTTGTCCAATCGCTCACCGGATAATTCGAGCGCCGTGATGGTATTGGCAAAGCTTGGCTCGGTGGGATTGGTCGCAATCACCTCAATCTCCGCGCGCCATTCCGCGATGGCCATTTCAAAGGCAGGGCGAAAATCCGTGTTCTCGATTTGCCCGAATGGCGGAATACCAAAGGGTGTGGACCAGTCTTCAAGGAAAGGGTTAGACATCGATGGCTCCTTCAAGGGCGAGCATAGGTGACGGTGGCATGGGCGACGGGTTTATCCGGCGAGCCGCTGGCGCTGTAGAGTAGACAATCGCCCGATACGAGCCGCCGCCCAAGCTTGAGAATGCGGGCATCGCAGAGCAGGTCTTCCTTCGCAGGCTTGCGCAGGAAGGTCAGGTTCATATTCGTCGTGACCGTCAGAGCCTCGCGCCCAATCATGGCGAGGATGGCGACGTAGAAGGTGACATCGGCCAGCAGCATGATCGACGGGCCGGATACGGTGCCACCTGGGCGCAGATGCCGTTCATCGCAATGCAGACGCATCCGCGCGGTCATCGGCGCGATATTCTCGATGGCAAGCTGATCGGCGATCTGGGGGAATTCCACAGTCAAAAAGTCATACAGCTCACGGGCATCCAGGACGGTTTCGGTCATGTGCGGGCGATCTTTTGCATGGTCGGATATGCGGCTTCGTATCGCGCGCGGACTAACAGGAAGGTCAACACGACCGCGCCAAGTTGATGGATAATAGCATAGGTCAGTGGCGCACCATTCAAGACGGTGAGGATACCCCAGAGCATCTGTCCCGTTGCGGCGACCAATACCCATGTGGTCCAGTTCTTGAGGCGGTCATGGCCAGCGCGGCGGCTACGAAACCAAAGCCAGATAATCGCGGCAAAAAGGACGTAGCCAATGATCCTGTGATCGAATTGCACGAGGGCGGGATTCTCGAAGATATTTCGCCATAGAGGAGACATTTCAGTCGCTTCCGGTGGAATAATGGCACCATTCATCAAGGGCCAATCGGTATAGCCACGCCCGGCATCATGCCCAGCGACAAGCGCGCCCGACAGAATTTGAACGAAAGTCAACCCGCCAATAACGCTGATTGCACTGACCATTGCGGGCATTCGCTCACGCCGTGCCGCAAGCGAAGCCGTTGCGGGTCGTGATAGCCGCAACCCATTCCAGATCACTAGCGATAAGATGACGAAGGCGACGCCCAGATGTACCGCCAGACGGTATGGCGCAACATCAACCCGCTCGGTCAGGCCCGATGACACCATCCACCAACCGATTACACCCTGAACGAGGATCAGCAAGCCGGGGATGAACAAACGCCCCATCCATCCCACGGGGATCTGCTTACGGAACGCGAAGATGGCGAAGGGAATAAGATAGGCGAGACCGATAATGCGGCCAAGGAAACGGTGCCCCCATTCCCACCAATAGATCGTCTTGAACTCCGACAAACTCATGTCGTAGTTCATCTCGGTAAATTCAGGGATTTTCTGATACTTGGCGAATTCTGCTGTCCAGCCATCGGTAGAAAATGGCGGTAAAACACCAGTCACGAGATTCCACTCGGTGATCGACAGACCCGAATCTGTTAGCCGGGTTAGCCCACCAACAACAATCATCAGCACGACGAGTGCGGCAATTGCGAACTGCCACATTGCAATACTCTCCCGGTCGCGATGCGCATCACGCACGGCGGGAGCTGCCACCGTTTCCTGCGCCTGCGCCGTCGCATCTTCGAATATTGCGCGCTGTTTTTTCCCGGTCATATCGCCCCGTCCTGCATCCCGAATTTACGGCAGAACATAAGTCTCTCTACTCCTCGCGGCAAGCGGGGCGCAGCATTGCGCCGCTGTGTCACGGATGCTTGCACACCCGTAGATTCTCGCCTATCTCTAGCGTATCCGTTGGGGTGCCCCGCTAGGGCTGAGAGGCATAAAGCCGACCCATCGAACCTGATCCGGCTGATACCGGCGGAGGGAACGGGAGCCGATACGATGCACAATCACTGCCCTGTTTTCCAACGCCCATTTGTCATCCGTAATCCGCTCTCCAAATTCGATACAGGACAGTCACAATGCCCCTAATCGCCATGCGCGCCGCGCTTGCCGCCGCCGCCATTTCGCTTGCCAGCCCCGCCTATGCCGCCGACAAGCTGACCTTGCTGCTCGATTGGTTCGTCAATCCCGATCATGGCCCAATCATTGTGGCCGAAGAGTTGGGATATTTCGAGGATGCTGGATTAGAAGTCGAAGTCATTGCCCCCGCCGATCCCTCTGATCCACCAAAGATGGTCGCGGCGGGCAGAGCCGATATCGCCGTTTCCTATCAGCCTCAACTTCACCTACAAATCCATGAGGGGATGCCGTTGGTGCGCGTTGGTACACTGGTGGCTACGCCTCTCAATTGTCTGTTGGTGAAAGATGACTCGCCGATCAAGACTATTGCTGATCTGAAGGGCAAGAAAATTGGCTATTCGGTTGCCGGTGTTGAGGAAGCAGTGCTTGATGCGATGCTCAAGCCCCATGACATGAGCATCGAAGATGTCGAGATGATCAATGTGAACTGGTCGCTCTCCCCCGCCGTCATGTCGGGTCAGGTCGATGCGGTCATCGGCGCGTTTCGTAATTTTGAACTAACGCAGATGGAGATCGAAGGGGTAAAGGGGCGCTGCTTCTTCCCTGAGGAGGAGGGGCTACCTTCTTATGACGAGTTGATCTATGTCGCCAATGCGGACAAGCGCGACGATGACGCCATTGCCCGCTTTTTGGCCGCAACGGAACTGGCCACACAGTATATCGTGAACCACCCTGAAGAGAGCCGCAAGGTTTTCGCCGCAACCTCCAAAGAACTACAGGATGAGTTGAACACGCGAGCATGGGCCGACACCCTGCCCCGCTTTGCATTGCGCCCCGCTGCGCTGGATGCGGGACGGTATGTGCGGTTTGAAAACTTTCTGAAGGAAGCCGGGTTAATTGATGATGTCAATCCCGTTTCCAAGATCGCCATCGACCTCGGCGCGCAATGAGTGGGCCAGATTACGGCCATGCCTTCGGCCTGTGGCGGTCGGAAGCGGGCGATGCTTGGAATGCCTATACCCGCCATGAATTCGTGGCGGGGTTAGCCGATGGAACGCTGCCACGCGCGGCGTTCCTACATTATCTGGTGCAGGATTATATCTTCCTGTTCCACTTTTCGCGCGCTTGGGCCTTGGCGGCGGTCAAGGCCGATGCGCCCGATGAGATGCGGATTGCGGCAACCACGTTAGATGCGTTGGTGAACCACGAAATGCCGCTACATATCGGCATCTGCGCCGAAGCCGGGATCGATGAGGCCGCGCTGATTGCGGCGCGTGAGGAGCCAGAGAATATCGCCTATACGCGCTACGTGCTGGATGCGGGGTTCTCGGGAGATTTCCTTGATCTGCTCGCTGCGCTTGCACCTTGCGTTATGGGGTATGGTGAGATCGGCGCGCTGTTGGCGGGTGAAGCAACTAGCGACACCTACCGCCCGTGGATCGACACCTATGCCGACCCGGCCTATCAGCAGGTTTGTGTCGATGTGGGTAGCCTAATCGACAATGCGCTGTTGCGGCGGTTGGGTAGCAACTGGCAACAAACACCGCGCGCCGCCGCCCTCTCGCATCGGTTCATGACCGCAACCCGGCTGGAGGTCGATTTCTGGTCGATGGGATTGCGCGGTGCGTGAGGTGGCCCCCGCCATTACGCTCGCCGGGTCATGCGAGATGGGCGGGAAACCGCTATTCGGGCCGCTGACATTGACGATACCGGCAAGGGGGTGGACTTGCCTACTCGGCCCGTCTGGGGTTGGCAAATCGACTATATTGCGCCTAATCGCGGGGTTGGAGATTGGTGGTATCTTCGACGGCACCGTTACGGCCAGCGACGGCACGGACCTGACCGATCGTATCGCTTATATGGCACAGAATGACCTGCTATTCCCGTGGTTGGATATTACCGGCAATGCCACGCTAGGCGCGCGGATGCGGGGGGAACAGGCCGACTATGATCGCGCTGCGCATCTGATCGAGCAAGTCGGCCTGACGCCCTATGCCGCCCAGAAACCGGCCACCCTGTCGGGCGGTCAACGTCAACGTGCCGCCCTTGTGCGCACGATGATGGAAAATCGGCCTATTATCCTACTGGACGAACCGTTCTCAGCCCTCGACGCCCGTACACGCGCGGAGATGCAGGAGCTTGCCGCCGATCTACTAACGGGCCGTACCGTCCTGCTCGTTACCCATGATCCAGCGGAGGCGGCGCGGCTTGGCACGACGCTGCATCTTCTTGATGAGAGCGGCCTTGCCACCTTGCCCACGCCGCAGACGCCCACAATCCGCGAGATCGATGCACCGGAGACGCTTGCCTGTCAGGCGCGTCTGTTCCGTGCCCTACGCACCTCGCCGGAGGCCGCATGATCCATCGCTGGATTGGACCCTTCGCCGCCACAATCGTCGCGCTCGCATTGTGGCAATGCATTGTCTGGTTTGCCCAAACTCCAGCTTTCATCCTACCCGGCCCAATGCGCGTGGCCGAAGCCCTATTTCGCGATTATGAAATCATCATCGAGAATACAGCGATCACTTTTATCGAGATCCTGCTCGGCCTCGTCATTGGTGCGGCGCTCGGCGTAACCACAGCAATTCACCTGTCACTATCGCCCACCGCACGCACTTTCATCTTACCCGTACTAGTATTTAGTCAGGCAATCCCCGTCTTCGCCCTCGCCCCAGTCTTAACGCTGTGGTTCGGGTACGGCTTGTTGCCCAAAGTCATCATGGCGGTACTGATTGTCTATTTCCCCGTCGCCTCTGCCTTCTATGACGGCTTGGCGGGTACGCCGCGTGGATTGGTCGATCTTGCGCGCGTCATGGGGGCGAGCAGAACGCGGATCATGGCCCGCGTGCAGATTCCCGCCGCCCTACCCTCATTGGCCACGGGCCTACGCCTCGCCGCCGTTTATGCACCGATAGGCGCCGTCATCGGCGAATGGGTGGGCGCGTCACGGGGTTTGGGCTACCTGATGCTCTACGCGAACGGGCGGTCAAAGATCGACCTGATGTTTGCCGCGCTTTTCGTATTAGCAATCATGACTGTGCTGCTACGCGCCCTGATCGACCTCATCTGTACCCGCTTCCTATCACGCTGGACGGGAGAAACGGCGAAGCCGACGGAACTTTAACCCTTAGGATGCGCCGATTTCACACGCTTCAGGCATGACACTACCGAGCCGCTGCATCTGCGCCACGGTCGTTTCGCGACCTGTAAGTTTATCGGTGGTCGGGTCGTTCTTACGGAAAATCCGAAAAACCTGACGCATAGAACGGCGTTCAACGCCGCCCACATAGCTATCCACGACAACCGAGTCGCCGCAGAAGCGATGCTTCACACAATGGCCAATGCCGCTCAGGGCCGCCATTTGCGTGCGGATCATCTTCGGCATCGCATCGGCGAAAATATGGGTCTTTGGTTCGGCGGTATAGTCGCTCGCTGCTGGATCGATGCAATAGCCTTCGCCATTATGCTTCATCGTGCCACGAGAACTCAGCGTCAGTGGCCTTACACCCAGCTTCAGGATGGTTCGGTCGGCGATAGCGATGGTGCCATCCTTCACGGAAACAACTTCCTGAATCGACATGCAGCTATGGCTTGCCGCATCGTAGCCAAGACAACCACGGTCACCGACTTCAAATTCAGTAGCTGCCGCCGGTACGGCGCAAGCTATTGCAAAAAATCCTGCCAAAAAGACCCGTTTCATCCGTGCTCTTCCTCATGCGCCTCGACAAGAGCACGATTATAAGCCCGCAGAGTGTCGATGTGGTAAAGCGCACCGATTAATGTCCTGCCGCCGCCCTCCGTCTCGGTCACCACAGGGATATATTCGAGTTTCGAGGAAAACATCGGCAAAGCTTGACCTAGCGTATCATCTTTTATCAACGACACGCCTTGCTCAATCAAATCCCAACTTTGCATCTCAGATGGGCTACCCTCAGACCCACGCGGCAACATATGGTTCGCCACGATCATCGTATCGAGCAAATATCGCTGCGGCCCGTCGCCTAGATGCAGGCCACGATTACCCAGACGCCAATGAAAATAGCTACGCTCAATAATCTGCTGCGTCAGGACTGTCGAAACGGAAACAGACACCATTACCGCCACCGCCGTCTGATAATCCCCTGTCAGCTCAAACACGATCAGGCTGGTAGATATCGGCGCACCCAGCACAGCCGCCGCAACCGCGCCCATTCCCGCCAGTGCATAAAGTCCGTAAGAACTGCTAATATCGGGGAAAAATGAAGTCGCAACGATCCCGAACGCTCCCCCCGTCAACGCACCAAGCATTAGCGATGGAGAGAAGACCCCCCCGCCAAACCGCGTCGCCAACGTCACCGAAACCGCCGCCACCTTCGCCGCGATGATCCCAATCATCAACCAGAATGGCACCCGTTCGTAGAGAACAGAGGATGTTGTCTCATAACCGACGCCCACAACCTGCGGAAAGACCAGTGCAATACACCCGATGACGAACCCCCCTGCGGCAGGTTCGATCCACAGCGGGTAGCTCCACTTTTCTTGTGTTTTATCGGTTAAAGTATCGGCTGCAATGATTGCAGCCATCAGCAGCGTTGCCGTAATCGCCGACACAATGCCCAAAAGCGCAAAGGCGGGCAGTTCCCAGAAGGTTTCGAGATTGCGGTCGGGGATAGAAAATGCAGGAAAATCCCCCAAATGATAGCGCGAAATCACCGCCCCCGCGACCGATGCGATAACGATGGGCGCGAAGGCTCGTACGGCATAATATCCCAGTACGACTTCCAACGCGAATAATGCACCAGCAATCGGCGCATTAAAACTGGACGATACCGCCGCCGCCGCTGCACAACCCAAAAGAATGCGCGATTCGACAACATTGGTTCCGGCAAAGCGTGAGAAAAAAGCGGCGAAAGTCGCACCTAAGTGAACGACCGGACCCTCTCGCCCCGCACTCGCCCCAACGCCGAGCGATAAAGCAGAGACAACCGCTGAAATCACTCCCGTGCGTATCGGAATGTCACAATCGCGGATTCGCGCCGCCTCAATGACTTCGGCCACACTAGCGACGCGCCCGCTATGGCTGAAATAAGCAAGGATCAACCCGATACACAGGCCACCCAAGGTTGGGACACTAAGAATAACCCACCAGTCTAACCGCCCAGCTATCGTTTCGATAGCCGCTTCAGCCTCACCAAAAAATAGGATCTGCAACGCACTGATCGACCAATAGAACAGAAGGGCGGCATAGCCCGAAATCGTCCCAACTGTCAGGGCCAACACCCATAGCCACGGTTGATCTCGGCGAAATAACCGCGCACCGAATAGGCGCAGTAGATCCCTTGTGCTGATCCCGAATAGACGTTGCATCATGTTTTGAATTGCTCGCAAACCACGCATTATTACGCAAGGGAGATTGCGTAACGCTACGCTGGAACGGCAATCAGCCCGTAATTTATCGCCAGATCGTCGTTACGCCGCCACAGGTCACGCAATGGATCATATCCAAAACCGGTCTCATCAACGACCGCAAGACCAGCATCCACCAAAACCGCACGCATTTCGCCGGGAGTCGGGAACTTGTTCCAATCATGGGTGCCTTTTGGCAGCCAACCGAGCACGTATTCGGCCCCGATAATAGCCATAGAATAGCTCCGCGCCGTTCGATTAAGGGTCGAAAGCGCGACCAGCCCTTTAGGCTTCACCAGCAAACCGAGCGCGTTCGCAAAGGCGGGCAGATCAGAGACATGCTCCACGATTTCCAACGCCAGTACCGCATCGAACCGCTCACCAGATGCCGCAATATCTTCCGCCGTCATTGCGCGATAATCAATGTCCAGTCCCATCGCATTGGCATGGGCGCGGGCGGCCATCACACCCTCCTCAGCCGCATCAATGCCGACAACCTCGGCCCCCATGCGCGCCAATGGCTCGCTGAGCAAACCACCACCGCACCCGACATCAAGAATGCGCAACCCGCCCAACGCCCTACGCGCGCTAGGGTCGCGCCCAAACTGAGCACAGAGATGATCGCGTAGCCAATCGAGGCGGATAGGGTTCATGCGGTGCAAAGGCCGGAATGGACCATCGGGATTCCACCACGTCTCAGCCAATGCGGCGAATTTACCCACCTCGCCCACATCCACCGTTCCGGTTCCCATTCCGCCCGTCTGTTGCATTTCGCGGCTCCCTGCCCTAATTCCTGCCGAGTATATAGCGCCTGTACGGCGGATGCCACGGTCAGGACCGCCCATGAACCGCTCTCTCTACCCGACAATCGAGCCACATATTCGGCGTAGGCTCAAGGTTTCAGACTTACACGAGATTTACGTCGAAGAATGTGGCAACCCCGATGGTAAGCCGGTCATCGTGCTGCATGGCGGACCAGGCGCAGGGTGCAATCCGGCGATGCGGCGCTTTTTCAATCCACAAAAATACCGCATCATCTTGTTCGATCAGCGTGGATGTGGACGCTCAACCCCCAATGCCTGCTGCATCGAAAACACGACTTGGGATCTCGTCGATGATATTGAACGCATCCGCGAAACATTCGGTGTCGACACATGGCAGGTGTTCGGCGGATCGTGGGGATCAACGCTGGCGCTTGCCTATGCGCAGACCCACCCGAAGCGCGTAACCGAACTCGTTCTACGCGGTATCTTTTTGATTCAACAAGAGGAAATCAACTGGTTCCATAATGGTGGTTGTGGACGCATCCATCCCGAATTGTGGGAACAGTTCATCTCACCCATCCCCGAAACCGAGCGCGGCGATATGGTATCGGCCTATCACAAACGGCTGTTCGGCGACGATGTCGCGACCCAACGTGCCTGCGCGCGCGCATGGTCTCGCTGGGAGGGCGCAACGGTTACAATGGCGCCTAGCCCATCACGGATACAAGCATTCGGCCATGACGATTATGCCCTCGCCTTTGCCCGAATCGAAGCGCATTATTTTCTAAATGGCGGCTTCATGGAAGAAGACGGACAGTTGCTACGCGACCTGCCCCGCATCCATCATATCCCCGCGACAATCGTACAAGGCCGCTTCGATGTCGTGACGCCTCCAGTAATGGCATGGCGACTTCACCGCGCATGGCCCGGTTCAAAATTGGTCATGGCCCCAAATGCCGGACACGCCGTCAGCGAACCGGGAATCGCGAGCGCGCTGGTAAATGCCACCGATGGTTATGCCACATAGCAGATCGAGCAAATACCCCTTGACGCCCCCGCCCCACACCCTTAATTCACCCACCTGTTGGCGGAGTAGCTCAGCTGGTTAGAGCAGCGGAATCATAATCCGCGTGTCGGGGGTTCGAGTCCCTCCTCCGCTACCACCTACCCCTTAAGTCATTGATTTGCCTGAAGGGCGTTGCTTATAAAGGGCTTTTTTCTGGCAGGTGGTACACAACAGTGGTACACATTGGGCATGTCGGACATGCCTAAACACCAGTATCTTAGTCGCGATAACAAGGGTTGGAAGCTCAGGCGGCGCGTTCCTGCTGACATTCAAAAGCTGGCAGGCAAGAAGGTCTGGGTTGAACGAGTGTCTGGTGTAACGCATCGAGAGGCTCGCGAGCGTGCCAATGCGTTCGGCGTGCGCACCGACGCAGAAATGAAACGTCTGCGCACCTTGCTACGCGGTGCAGTTCCCAACTCCACCTCACTCGATGAACCGGGGTGCAAGTTTGAGCTTTCCGAGTATGAGATTAGCCAGATTGCGTTAGCTCACTTTCAGGGTCAGGAGAAAGCCATTCAGGACGCGGGGGGCTATCAGAAGGGCGTCACGGACGATAACCGTGCCGACATTATTATCGACCTTGCCACGGACTACGCAGAGGCTCAGGCTATCGAAAGCGGTGAAGCATTACACCCGGACCATGCCGTAAACACATATATGCATGGCACCGCCCTTCAATTGCTCATCAGATACGGCTTTGTGAACGAGGATGACGTTGTTGAAACGCACATCGTGCGGGGCAAGCCCCGCCGTAGGCTGTGCGTAAAACCAGAACACAAGCAAAGTCGTAGCTTTCAACGCCTCTGCGACCTGATCGCCCAAGGCCATGCTGAGATGGCGCGACGGCGTTTAGAGGCAGTTGAGAGCAAGCACTACCCTACGCTCAAGCACGCCTTCTTCCAGCCTGCCCTGACGCATGATACCCAGATTTCGTCTGTGAAAGAGAGCAGGATAGGCGAGTTACTCGACGCTTTCCTTGAGCAGCGCAAGATCGAGGTAGAACGCTCCCGGTATAGCCAGTTGCTCATTGCAGCACGTGCGCTTGAAGAAGAGCTTGGAAGGGCTGCGCTCATAAGCACCGTGTCGCGCGATCAGTGCCAAGCGATAGCTGATCTGTTCGTTGAGCTTCCGGCTTACTCGACACGCCATTACCCCGGCAAAACGCTTCGTGAAGCTGCCGATGCCTATGAACACAAAAACGGCGAACGTGCCCAGCGCAGAGAGGAAGCAGTAAAGCACGTGGCTGTCCTGAAAAGCATCTTCGAGTTTGCTATGGACAAGGAATGGGTCGAGCGGAACCCGGTAGAGCGGGTTAAAGTCATCATGCCTACCCGAACGAAGTCTTTCGCTGAGCATGAGGGCGGCTACGAGCCTTTCACTGAAGAAGAATTGCGAACAATCTTTTCAACGCCACTATATACCGGGTGTGTGGGTCGAAGAATGGCACCACATCCTTACGAAGCTGGTCGAGGTGCAGGCCGACGGACGCGCCGTAACCATGACTCTGCCATACAAATACTTGCAGTCCTACGCGATCCAACATCTCAAACTCGATCCGGAGATACAGGCCGATATCGACAGGGTCACGAAGGTGATCGAGTTCCTTCGCGGCCACGAGGTCGCTATCCTCAATCCGGATATCGATCCCAAGACGCTCGCTCTCGGCCATGACTCGGTTGCGCTGTCGCTCAACAAGTGGAGCGTCCGCTCCGGGCGCGACAACATGATGATGATGCGGATGCGGATGACGGGCGCGACGACCCCCGACAAGTATACGACGGCGCAGCTGTTCCCGACGGTCTACGGCCCGAAGGGCAAGAAGTATGTCGAGAAACCGCACCGTACAAAGGTCTTGCTGCATCGGGATCACCACTGGGACAGACAGTTTCCGCATTTTGCCGAGCAGGAAGGATTCGCCAGCCACCTCGAGATCGATTTCGTGCTTGCGGGAGATGAATACGATCTCGTATCGCCCGACGCCGAAAAGCGCCCGCCCGACTGGCCGACCGCGGCCGAACGGCTTTCCAAACTGGAACGCGAAACCTACGACCGCCGCGTCGCGGGGGACGAGAATGTTCGTGTCATGGTCGCCGCCGACTGGCACGCCTTTCCCTGGCGGGAACAGGAAGCGACAGAGCAGGCAGGAAAACGGAAAAAGGCGCGCAAGATCTCTCCGAAAGACCGCGAGGAGGTCGGGCGTTGGTCGGATATCTGCGTCACCAATCTCTTTACCGGCAACGCCCTCATCGGCTCGTATTACGAGCACAAGGACAGGCTCGACCGGGACGAGGCCTACAACTCGGAGCGGCCCAGAGAACATTTCATCAGAACCATCCGGTCGAGCCTCGAAACCCTCAAGAAAGAAAACGGCATCGTGCGTTGCCATGATGAGCTGTCCATGCGGTTTCTGATGAAGGCAGCGGAACTTTGTTGCGGCAAGCGCAGCGCTGTTTTGAAATACTTGAAGGATTCAGGCGTCGTGGAGGTCTTCAAGCCCGAAAAGGGCGATGAATCGCCTTTCCCGCTGGCCGACTGGTATCTCGGCAAGGGCATGGAC
>CALFVD010000093.1 GCA_937928005.1 uncultured Neomegalonema sp.
GACCGAATCGGTTAAGGATGCCGATACCCTCGCCCTCGAAGGCGACCTGAGTGCCGCGCTGGAGGCGCAGGTCGTGCTAAAGCCCACCAGCGATGGCAAAGGCACGATCCAGATTACCTACAAATCCTTCGACCATCTCGATTCGTTATGCGAGCGGTTCGGCCTCTGACGCCAGCATCGGCAACCGCACCTCGAACCGCGCACCCCCAGCACTGGGCAGTAGGCGCAGCGTCCCCCCGCTGCGCGTCACGATGGCATGGCTAATCGACAGACCCAGCCCCGCCCCCGTATGCGCCCCTGCCGAGCGCCCCCGCGAGAATTTCTCGAAGATCGACTGCGCTTCCCCCGCCGGAACCCCCGCGCCGTTATCGCCGATCACGACGACATATTCCGCCCCTTCGACCCGGCTTTCGATGGTGATGACCGGGGCAGGGCTGGTATTGTACTTGATCGCATTCGACAGGATGTTGATGAACACCTGACTCAACCGCGCCAGATTCCCCTCCACCGTCACCGCGCCCTCAACCCGCGCTACCTCCAGCCGTACATCCCCCGTGCGCAGCAATCCAAGACAGGCATCAATCGCCTGACCCAGCGCGATCTCAGGGTTTACAGGTTCCAACGCCCGTTCCATATCCCCGCTCTCAACCACAGACATATCGAGGATTTCATCCAACAACCCGGTCAACCGAATGCTTTCCGCATGGATGATTTCAATAAAATGCTCCCGCTCATCGGGGGCAAGGTCAGGCGTACCAGACAGGATTTCGGTGAAAGACCGGATCGAAGTCATCGGCGTGCGCAACTCATGGCTGACTTGGCTCAGAAATTCGTCCTTCTGCCGGTCGAGGCTGCGCAGGCGCTCATTCGCGGCCTTTAATTGCGTTGCCGCTCGCTCAATTTCATCGGATTTCTTTGTAATTTCAGTAGTATAGGTCATCAATCGTGCCGTCTCATCGGCGATTTGCACCAATTCGTCCAGACTAATCGTCTCGCTGCCCGTGACGCTTAGGATCATCGCGCGGGCAGAAGCCGCCCCCACGCTCGCCGCCATCCGCCGTTCCAGATGTCCGATGAAAGCGTCATCCACGAGCGGAAATTCCGTCACCTGCCCCCGCGCCCGTGCATAGTTGCGAAAGATATCATAGGCCCGATCCGCCCCCATCACCCTCTGCGCCAGATCGAATAGCTGATCGGCGGAGGCATCTCCCCCGCGCAGCGTCCCCTCATCCGCGCCCTCACGAAAAACCCCAACGAACAGCGCCGCCTGCACCCGCTCGATAGGCGTCGGCAAGCGTGACAGTGATCCGACCACGAGGCCCAGCGCATTGAAGGCAAGGCTCCAGAACAGCGCATGCATCAGCGCGTCCCCCGTCTCCAGCCCGAACAATGCGCCGGGGCGTAGCCAATCCAGCCCGAATGGCCCCGCCATCGCAACCGCATCCCACCACGCGACCCCGCTCAGAATATTGGGTAGAAACAGCGTGTAGGCCCAAACGATCCCTCCCGCCGCCAGCCCGACCACGGCCCCCCGCCGGTTCGCGCCCTCCCAATACAGCGCCCCTAGCAGCGCGGGTAACACCTGCGTGGCGCCAGCAAAGGCAATCAGCCCGATGGAGGCCAGCCCCTCACCCGTCGCCCCCGTGCGCAGGTAGACGAAGCCCAGTAGCAGGATGAAGCAAATCGAAAACCGCCGCGATAGCAATAGAAACCGCCGCACATCCCCGCCCCCTTGCAATCGCATCCCCGGCGCGCGTAGGGCGAGCGGCATGACGAGGTGGTTTGAGATCATGGTCGATAGCGCAATACAGGATACGATCACCATCGACGTGCCGGAGGAGAATCCGCCCAAGAAAGCCAGCAGCGCGATATCCGTACGCCCCGCCGCAATCGGCATGGTCAACACGAACATATCCGGGTTCGATCCAGAGGGCAGCACATCCAGACCCATTACCGCGATTGGTAAGACGAATAGGCTCATCACCAGCAAATAGAGCGGAAACAGCCATGCTGCGGTGAACAAATGCCCCTCGCGCTCGTTCTCGACGATGGCCACCTGAAACTGACGCGGCAGACAGATGATTGCCGCGCCCGATAGCAGGATCAACCCAACCCAGCGCATCCCGAACGGCGCGTCCAGCGGCACCGCGCTTGCCTCCATCCGCGCGAACAGGTCGGCGGGGCCATCTGCTACGCCCCAGATCGCCAGCGCGCCAACGGCGACGAGGGCCACCAGCTTAACCAATGCCTCCACCGCGATGGCGGCGACCACGCCGAAATGGCGCTCGTTGATATCAATGGTGCGCGTGCCGAACAGGATCGTGAAAAGGGCAAGGCCAGCGGTGATCCAGAACGCGACCACCGGATCGGGCGATGCCGCCGCCACTCCGGTTAGGTCTTCGGGTGCCGAGCCGAGCACCTGAAAACTGCCCGCAATCGCCTTGATTTGCAGCGCGATATAAGGGGCCGCCGCCAGCAGCGCGAGCACGGTCACGACCGCCGCCACTGAATCGCTCTTGCCATAACGCGACGAGATGAAGTCCGCGATGGAGGTGATGCTGTCGCGCTTGGCGATCCGCAATATTTTACGTAGCAGCGCCCAAAACCCAACGAAGACGAGGGTAGGGCCAAGATAGATGGTCAGGTATTCCAGCCCGTTCCGCGCCGCCGACCCCACCGCGCCATAGAAGGTCCATGACGTGCAATAGATCGAGATCGACAGGGTATAGACGATGGGCGAGGTCAGCCACCGAGGCCGTCCCTCCCGGTCGCACAGAAACGCGATAAGAAACAGCAACCCTGCAAAACCGATGGCGGCCAGAAGCGCAAGCTGGCGAATATCCATGCTAGGATACGCCCTGCGGGATGGACCAGATCATTCTTCTCCCTCCCCCCTTGTGGGGTAGGGCCGGGGAGGGGGTATCTCTCCACATGGATAGTTATCTACGCGGAGACACCCCCCACCGCAGAGGGGGAAGGGCTTTGGAGCCGACCGAATCTGGTGCGTTAAAACCTCCATCAATCCGGCCCCTTGAGCCGCCACGCCACCATCAATGCCGCAAGGATCAGGGCGAGCCAAAGGCCGAATAGATAGGCGAGGATCAGCGGCACCCCGGCGATTGTGCTCCCCACGAACAACCCGACGAGGGGCGGCATCAGCGCGGCCATACCGATAAACGGTAGGATCAGCGCAAGGTCGCGCGCCCGGCGGGGGCGCTCATCCCGCATCATTGCCCAGCAGCCGCGCCACCTGCGCCACCACATCGCTATTGGCGAAAGGCTTGGTCATAAACGCATCGACGCCGAGGTCTTCCGCCGCCTGCCGGTCATGGGATTGTCCCTTCGCGGTCAGCATCAGAATCGGCAGGGCGCGGGTCATCTCATCGGCGCGCAATTCTTTCAGCACGTCATAGCCCGACAGCTTCGGCAACATCAGGTCCAGCACCAGCGCATCGGGCGTCTCACGCCGCACCAGCGCCAAAGCTTCGGCCCCGTCGAGGGCATGGCTCACCTCATACCCTTCGCGCGACAGAACGAAGCGCAGGGATTCCACGATATTACGTTCATCCTCCGCAATGAGTACGCGCTGGGTCACGGTCTTTTCCTCCGTCTACGGCTTTAGGCCGCTTTTGCCCCATTACTGCCTGCATTGATGCTGTTGTCCAGCATTTCACGTCGCCCGCATCCTGATCGACGCCTCTTGCCGGTGCGCGCAGCCGGTGCGTGGGCACAGAAGACAGGTCGAGCCGACCGCATCTGCCATGCCCGATGCGCTCAAATCCAACCCATCCGAATAGACCAGCCGATCCGCATGGACAATCTCACAGGCCAGCATCAACGCAAAGCTGGGCCGCGTCTGACCATAGGCTGTCGCTTGGGGCCG
The DNA here is from genome assembly GCA_937928005.1 of uncultured Neomegalonema sp. Classification (GTDB taxonomy): domain Bacteria; phylum Pseudomonadota; class Alphaproteobacteria; order Rhodobacterales; family Rhodobacteraceae; genus JAHDDY01. The sequence continues at coordinate 3,884 of CALFVD010000093.1, forward strand.
GGTGGCGCGGGCGAGCATGAAGAACCGCTCGCCATTCGGAAATTCCGCAATTCGCGCCACACGCAGATCCGGTGTCTGCATCGCCGAATACACTGCCCACAGCGGGCACGCTCCCCCATGGCGTGGCATAGGTAAGCGCGGCAGCGGGAATCGTTTGGTCAGGTATCCGGCGGCATTGGCCCGCAGCATCGCAAACGGCACCCCCTCTGCCCCGGCCCGTTTCAGCGTCGTGAAGCGATGACAAAGCTGTTCGGCGCTTGCATCATATCGAATTGCTAAGGCGTCGATGTCATAGCGCGCTTCCTCCGCCGCCTCGTGAAACGGCGCATAGGGCATTGTGATTGCCCCTGCGACATAGGCCGCCAATGCCCGTGTTGCCGTCACCTGCCCTGCTTCGGATGCCAGTTCCGGCGCGTCCTTGATCTCCGCCGCTATCGCATCCTCGGCTTCGATCACTGCGATTTTGCGCGCCAGTTCAAATCGTACCGTTGCGGGCGCGATTCCCTCGGCCAATGTCAGTGTCTTTGTCGCCGCATCATAGGCGCTCGCCCGTGTCGTGTCGCTGGGCATATCTGTCAGCGCACAGCGCCGCATCGTTACCCCATGGCGCGCTTCCAGATGCGCAATCATCGCCGATGGATAGGGATCGAGCGCCAACCGCTCTGCAAATTCTTCGAGTTGGGGAAAATGATTCGACCGCCGGTACAGATAATCATCCACCTCCTCCGGCCCGGTCAGCCCGCGCACATCGGCCTGCGATTCCTGAAATACTTTCGCCAATGTGCGCGTCACGTCAGATAACCGCGTGGCTTCTTCTTGCACGATGGCATCGAATCGCGCCCGCTGACCGCTTTCCAGATCGGGTGTCTCGGCGAGGATATCGGCCACCGACCGAATCGCCGTGGCTGAACTGAGCATGTCATTGACCGATGCATTCAGCACTGGGTCTTGGTTCAGCCGATCCGATAGCGCCGCAATCATTCGTTGGTCCCGCGCCGCCCCCCGGTGTAGCCCCAACAGCGCGCGCGCCCAAGGTTCGTGACGGGCCAGCAGGTCGCGGGCGCTTTCGGGTTGTGGCTGTGCGCCATGCGCGGCCCCTGCTGCAATCTCGGCCAATTCATCCAGCACCCGCCGCTCCTGCGCCCCGTCTAGTGCTCCCTGCTCTAACCCCAATGCTTCGCCCAGCCGATTGAGCAACGCCCCGCCAATGCTGCGCTTGTCATGTTCGATCAGGTTGACGTAGGAGACGGAAATCCCAAGAGTTTTTGCCAAAGCTGTCTGGGTGACACCGATTTCCTTACGCCGGGCACGGATGCGATGGCCAATGGGTAAAGCGGGCATGGCGGTGGTTCCTAATGATTAAGACGTGTAAAAAATTTACACAAACATACATGTGTTGCGCGATATTTTGACAAAATAAAGCTGAAAATACAATGCATTGTTGCGAGTTTGACGATGTGACCCTATGCAGACCATTGATGTAAGGGGTGTGTAAAATGCCCGATCCATCCAAGACAACAACCATTCTGGAGGAAACCCAATGACCGGTTCCAACAAAACGATTGGCCGTCGCGGACTGCTCAAGGGCGGCGTCGCCCTCGGTGCGGCTGGCCTTGCTGCCCCTACCTTCTTCGATAGCCGTGCTTACGCTGCTTCTGATGGTGGCTATCTGAACGCCCCTACGGGTAAGACCGTTACGCTTGGTTTCAACGTCCCCCAAACCGGCCCCTATGCCGATGAGGGCGCGGACGAGCTACGTGCCTACAAACTGGCCGTCGAGCACCTGAACGGTGGCGGCGATGGCGGCATGATGAACACCTTCTCCTCGAAGGCGCTCAAGGGTAACGGCATCCTTGGCAAAAAAGTCGAATACGTCACGGGTGACACGCAGACCAAATCGGATGCGGCTCGCGCATCGGCCAAGTCGATGATCGAAAAAGACGGCGCAGTGATGATCACGGGTGGTTCATCCTCCGGCGTCGCCATCGCTGTGCAGGGTCTCTGCCAAGAAGCGGGCGTGATCTTCATGGCCGGTCTGACCCACTCGAACGACACGACGGGTAAAGACAAAAAAGCCAACGGTTTCCGCCACTTCTTCAACGGCTACATGTCTGGCGCTGCGCTGGCACCTGTGCTTGAGAAAATGTACGGCAAGGATCGTAAAGCCTATCACCTCACCGCTGATTACACATGGGGTTGGACGCAGCAGGAATCGATCCAGCAGGCGACCGAAGGTAAAGGCTGGGAGACGGTTAATAACGTCCTCACGCCACTCGCCACGACGGACTTCTCGTCCTACGTCGCGCCGGTTGTGAACTCTGGTGCAGACGTTCTTGTCCTGAACCACTACGGCGGTAACATGGTCAACTCGCTGACCTCCGCTGTACAGTTCGGCCTGCGCGACAAAGAAGTGAACGGCAAAAACTTCGAGATCGTCGTGCCGCTTTACTCGCGCCTGATGGCCCGTGGTGCTGGCGAAAACGTCAAAGGCATCTTCGGTTCCACCAACTGGCACTGGTCGCTAGAGGATGAGGGTTCCAAAGCCTTCGTCAAATCCTTCGGCGAGAAATATGGCTTCCCACCATCGCAGGCGGCACACACGGTCTATTGTCAGACTTTGCTGTATGCAGATGCGTGTGAGCGTGCAGGTACGTTCAACCCATGCGGCGTTGGCGAGGCTCTCGAAGGCTTCTTCTTCTTCGGTTTGGGCAACGGCCCAACCATCTACCGTGCCGAAGATCACCAGTGCTTCAAAGACGTGCTGGTCGTGAAAGGTAAAGAGAACCCAAGCTCCGAGTTCGACCTTCTCGAAGTTGTACAGGTTACGCCGATGTCCCAGGTCTGGTACGAGCCAGATCACGCGATGTTCGCCGGTGGCGATCTGGGTAAATGTAACCCCGGCGCATAAGCGTCTTCGCCGCGTCGTCACCAGGGCGGCGCGGCATTATTCTGGCAATACCGGGGCGGCAATAACTGGTCCCACCTTCGCGGTGGGCATCTTTGCCCGTACCGATTGCCGAATCCGACTTGCACAGATAGCAAGCGGCATCCAATAACTCCGGGCAAGCGCGGTAGATGCAATGGACTTGGACGCAGTACTCCTCCAGATATTGAACGGGTTAGACAAGGGTAGCGCCTATGCGCTCATCGCCCTCGGCCTTACCTTGATCTTCGGCACGCTCGGTGTCGTCAATTTTGCCCATGGCGCGCTCTTCATGGTGGGTGCGTTCTGCGCAGTAACGCTCCAGAAAGTGCTGACGCTTTCCACGATTACGATTGACGAGACGAAGACCGACTTCCTCGGCAACCCGCTCAAGGTCAAGACGCCCTATGTCGAGAATTGGTTTGGCGAGGCCACCGGGGCGACGATTATTGATTGGGCCGTACCATTATCAATCCTGTTGGCCATTCCCGTGATGCTGATCATCGGTATCGTTATGGAACGTGGGTTGATCAAGCATTTCTACAAGCGCCCCCATGCCGACCAGATCCTCGTGACCTTTGGTCTGGCCATCGTCATCGGCGAGATCGTCAAGGCCAGCTTTGGCGCGACCGAACAGCCCGTACCCGCGCCTCAATCTTTGTCTCGCGTTACCGATGTCGGGGCGATGCTCGGCTTAGAGGGGATCAATGTCAGCTATCCGAGCTGGCGTTTGGTCAATATGGCTTTTGCGGCGGTGGTTATCATCGCTATCTTCAGTTTCTTGCGCTTCACAACCTTCGGGATGGTGGTTCGCGCGGGCATGGCCGACCGCGAAACGGTGGGTTTGCTGGGCATCAATATCGACCGCCGCTTCACCATCATGTTCGCCATCGCGGCTTTGGTCGCGGGTTTAGCGGGCGTCATGTATGTACCGATCAAGCCGCCCTCCTATGAATTGGGAATGCAGTTCCTCGTCATCTCCTTCGTCGTGGTCGTCGTTGGGGGTATGGGGTCGTTGCCGGGTGCCGTGGCCGCCGGGTTCCTGCTCGGCCTCCTCGAAGCCTTCGCCTCGACCGAATTGGCCAAAGGCATCCTTCCCGGAATCGACCAGATCATCATCTACGTTGTCGCGATCATTATCCTACTCACAAGGCCGAGGGGATTGATGGGGCGCAAAGGCGTGATGGAGGAATAACGAGATGCTCGGATTAAACAGAAACGATACCCTCCTCCTGATCTTTGTGGCCATCATCACGCTTGCCGCACCGATCCTGATGAACCCCTTCCCGACCGAATCCAGCCTCGCGCAGTTCAACGCGGGCTATCCTGACCTGATGCAGCGGTTCGTGATCTTTGGCATCTTTGCCATCGGCTACAATATCCTGTTTGGCCTGACCGGTTATCTCTCCTTCGGTCATGCGGCCTTTCTTGGTGCTGGCTCCTATGCCTGTGTCTGGATGTTCAAGCTGTTCGGCTACAACGTCCTTCCGGGCATTGTCCTGTCGGTTATCGTCGCTGGGATATTCTCGGTCGCCATTGGCTATATCTCGCTGCGCCGGTCGGGCATCTATTTCTCGATCCTGACGCTTGCTTTTGCGCAGATGTCCTTTGCCCTCGCCTATTCGGTCCTTGGCCAAGACATGTGGGGTCTCAAGGGCGGCCTGACCAATGGCGAGACGGGTTTGCAGGTTTACTCCAACGATCCACAAATCTTCCATTCCGAAGCTGCCCCGAACTTGCCTCATCTCTTCGGCGTCCCGATGCGCGAAACGTGGATTTGGGAATACGGCGCGTGGCAGTTTCAGTTCAATGCGGGCTTCTATCTCTGCGCCATCATCATGCTGGTTGTTTTCTACCTTTCCATGCGCATCTTCCGCTCGCCCTTTGGCCTGATGCTGCGCGCGGTGAAGACCAACCAGAACCGGCTTAACTATACCGGCGTCAACACCAAGCCTTACACCCTCGCCGCTTTTGTCATCTCCGGCATGTATGCCGGTCTTGCCGGGGGGTTGCTCTCCGCGATGGACCCGTTGGCCGGGGCAGAACGGATGCAATGGACTGCATCGGGCGAGGTGGTCTTGATGACCATCCTCGGCGGCGCGGGCACTCTAATCGGCCCCGTGCTGGGCGCGGGTATGATCAAGTATTTCGAGAACATCTTCTCGAAGATCAACAAGGGCATTCTTGAGGGCTGGTTCTCCTTCCTGCCCGAAAGCGTGGCCGACCCCATCGTCTCGGTTCTCTACCTCTTCACTGGTAGTGGCTGGCATCTTACCCTTGGTCTGGTCTTTATGCTCGTCGTCATCTTCCTACCCGGCGGATTGGTTGGCGGCCTGATTGGCGCAGGGCGCAGGCTATTCCGAAGGGGTGGCGGCAAGGCGGCCAAGAATACCCAACCCACCCCCACCTCTCAGGCTGCGGAATAGGAAAGGCAGACGATATGGCAATCCTACAGGTCCGCAATGTCTCGAAACGCTTCGGCGGTCTTCAGGCTCTCAACGACGTGAACCTCTCCATCGAGGAGGGAAAAGTCCACGCGATCATCGGCCCCAACGGAGCGGGAAAATCGACCCTGCTCAACTGTTTCGTGGGGCGTCTGATCCCTGATACGGGCACCGTCATGTTCGACGGCAAGTCGCTGTTGGGCATCAAACCGCATGAGATCAATCAGGCGGGCGTCAGCCGCGTTTTCCAAACACCCGAAATCTTCGGCGACCTGTCAATCCTTGAAAACGTGATGATCCCCAGCTTCGCCAGCCGCGACGGTTCGTTCAAGGTGAACTGGTGGAATCGTGCCGACCGCGAAAAAGACGTGCAGGATCACGCCGAAGCGGTATTGCAGGAAATCGGCCTCTACGAAAAGCGCCACGAGATTGCGGATGCCATGTCGCGCGGTGACAAGCGACGGCTGGAGATGGCCATGTGCCTCTCTCAAGACCCCAAACTCATGCTGCTCGACGAGCCGACGGCGGGTATGTCGCGCGCCGATACCAATGCGACCATCGACTTGCTGAAACGCTTGGGCGAGACGCGCGGCCTGACCAAGATCGTCATCGAGCATGACATGCACGTCGTCTTCTCACTGGCCCATTATGTCAGCGTGCTGGCCCAAGGCACGGTAATCGCCGAAAACACGCCCGATCTCATCAAGGGCGACCAGCGCGTGAAAGAAGCCTATCTCGGAACGGAAGCGGAATGACCGACACATCCATCGAAAATCGCCCCTCCACCGCGACGGACAACGCCCATATCGCGGGTACGAAACGGTTCTTCGCCGCCGAGAACATCCATGCTTATTATGGCGAAAGCTATATCGTACAGGGCGTAAGCCTCGAAGTGAATCGGGGCGAAGTATTGGCGCTGCTGGGCCGCAACGGCGCAGGCAAAACCTCGACTTTGCGCGCCATCGCTCGTCTCGCCTCGCCCGAAATCCGGCAAGGTGAGGTCTGGCTCGACGGAGAAGCGTTGCATGACATGGTCGCCCATGAAGCCTCCATCGCCGGGGTTGGCCTCGTGCCGGAGGATCGCCGGATCATCGCCGGTCTGACGGTACAGGAAAACCTCGAACTCGCCCAGATCGCCGAACCCATCGGCTGGCCCATCGAGTTGCTTTACGAACGCTTTCCCCGTCTGGCGGAACGCCGCAAGCAGGAAGCCACGACCATGTCGGGTGGTGAGCAACAAATGCTCGCCGTTGCCCGTGCGCTGGCCCGCAATGTCAAACTCCTCCTCCTCGATGAACCATACGAGGGGCTAGCCCCCGTCATCGTGCAAGAGATCGAGCGCATCGTGCGCGAAATCAAGGAAGCGGGCATCACAACGATCATCGTCGAACAAAACGCCATCGCCGCCCTGAAACTCGCCGACCGCGCCGTCATTCTTGACAGCGGCGAAGTGGTCTTCGATGGCACCGCCGAAAAGGTGCTGGGCGATGAGGATTTGCGCCAGCAATACCTCGCGATCTGATACGAAATCATGCATCTTTGATCCAGATGAAGGTCAGGAATCGATCATGCTGCCAGTAACTCCGACCGATTTCACGCCCCTTGCATCGCTTGCGGGGGGCGTTTTCATTGGTCTTTCCGCCGTCCTTGTCATGGCGCTGTTCGGGCGTGTCGCTGGAATCGTCGGCATCACCGCCGGGGCAATCACACAGGATGACCGCGCGTGGCGCATCGCCTTCATCTTCGGCCTGATTGCCGCGCCCCTACTTTGGCTGGTTGCGACGGGCGATTTCCCTGCCCAGACCGTTAGCGAAAACCTGCCCGGTATGGCCATTGCCGGTTTGCTGGTCGGTATCGGCACCGCGCTCGGATCGGGCTGCACCTCTGGCCATGGCGTCTGCGGCCTTGCTCGCCTATCCACGCGTTCATTGGCGGCAGTTTTGACCTTCATGGCCTTCGCCGCCCTGACCGTCTTCATCCTGCGCCATGTCATTGGGGCGGGACCATGAAGGCGTTCGCGGGGTTCGCAGCGGGTTTATTATTTGGCCTTGGCCTGATCCTCTCTGGCATGTCCGACCCGGCCAAGGTGCTGAACTTCCTCGATATCCTTGGCCCGTGGGATCCGTCCCTCGCCTTTGTCATGGGGGGCGCGAGCGTTACCGCCTATATCGGCTATCGCTTGGCTTGGCGGCGTGCTGCACCCTTGCTAATGCCTAGCTTTGACATTCCCAGCCGCAAGGATATCGACGCACCGCTCCTGACCGGGGCTGCGCTATTCGGCATAGGCTGGGGCATCGGCGGCTTTTGCCCCGGCCCGGCATGGACGGCGCTGGCGATGGGCGCGCCCGGTACGCTGGTCTTTATCGCCACCATGCTTGCGGGTATCGTCATCGGACGCCGCCTCAAGGCATGAACAGGGCAGGAGCCATCCGATGAAGGCCATCAATCTCGCCGAAAAACTGTCTCATATCACGACCCATTGGGACCCCCATATCGTCGCCGATTACAACAACAACGACGTCATGGTCGTCAAATTTACCGGCGAATTCCCCTTTCACGATCACCCCGATACCGATGATTTCTTTCTCGTGCTGGAGGGCGAAATCACCATCGACCTGACCACCGAAGACGGCACTGGCGAGAGCCACACCATCCGCGCAGGTGAGATGTTTGTCGTGCCGAAAGGCATCCGCCATCGCCCCCGCGCCACGACCGAGGCAAAGGTGTTGCTGATCGAGCCAAAAGGCACGCCCAATACCGGCGATGCCGCCACGGCGAGCGCCAAACCGCGCCTGTAATTCAACCCCTGCGCAAACATCTCGCCAACGGCAAGCGAATCTCCTAGATTGCTGCATCGGGAGGAGATCATGGCAAAAGACGATTATCGGTTTCCTGATGCACCATCTTACCTCGCATGGGTTCAGACCCGTCCCAAGGGCGAGGAATGGCGCTATATCGACGGTTATGCCGTCATGCTCAACGGCCTATGGGATGGCGAATACTGGCGTGCGCCCCCGCGTGAGAGCGCGGCGGGAATGCTACGCAAGCGCATCGCTCGCGCTTTTACCACCATGCGCCGCCCTGATTTCAGCACGCCGGAGAAATTCCTCGATTGGTCCAGCCGTAAGCGTGATGACCAGTGACCATCCCCATTGTGAACGCCATCGTCCCTATCCTGCGTAGCTTCGATGAGGCCGCGACCCGCGATTTCTACCTTCGCTTCTTGGGTTTTGAGGTTACGTTTGAGCATCGCTTCGACCCCGCCGCGCCGCTCTATATGGGTGTGCGCCTTGGCACCCACGAATTACACCTATCCGAGCATTACGGCGACGCGACCCCCGGCGCGGGCTTGCGGATCGAGATGCAGGATGTGAAGCTGGCACGACCGAGTCGAGCGCGACCGGGTCGGGGG
>CALFVD010000094.1 GCA_937928005.1 uncultured Neomegalonema sp.
CATACCCATCTCGAAATGCCCTTCATGGGCACCACCGCCGCCGAAACCTTTGAGAGCGGCACCTTCGCGGCGGCGGCGGGCGGCACCACGATGATCGTGGATTTCGTCCTCCCCGGCGAAGACGGCTCGCTCGTCAATGCCGTCGATGCGTGGGACAAGAAAACCGCCCCCCAATGCTGCGCCGATTTCTCGTACCACATGGCCATCACCGGCTGGAACGAGACGATCTTCAGCGAAATGGAACAGGTCGTCAAACGCGGCGTGAACACCTTCAAGCACTTCATGGCCTATAAGGGCGCGTTGATGATCGAGGATGACGAGATGTTCGCGTCCTTCCAGCGATGCGCCGCCCTCGGCGCGCTCCCGCTCGTCCATGCCGAGAACGGCGACGTGGTGGCCGCGCTCCAAGAGAAATACATGGCCCAAGGCATCACCGGCCCCGAAGGCCATGCCTTCTCGCGTCCCCCCGAAGTCGAGGGCGAGGCCGCGAACCGCGCCATTATGATCGCCGATGCGGCGGGCGTCCCCCTCTACATCGTGCATGTCAGTTGCGAGCAGGCCCATGAAGCCATCCGTCGCGCGCGCCAGAAAGGGATGCGCGTCTATGGCGAGCCACTGATCCAGCACCTAACGCTGGATGAAAGCGAGTATTTCGACAAGGACTGGGAATACGCCGCCCGCCGCGTCATGTCCCCGCCCTTCCGGTCGAAGGAGCACCAAGACGGACTATGGGCGGGCCTTTCCGCCGGATCGTTACAGGTGGTCGCCACGGACCACGCCGCCTTCACCACCGAGCAGAAGCATATGGGCGATGCGGGCTTTCCGATGATCCCCAACGGCACCGGCGGGCTGGAAGAACGGCTCGCGGTGCTCTGGACGCGCGGTGTCGCCACGGGCCGCCTGACCCCGGAGGAATTCGTCGCCGTCACCTCCACCAACATCGCGAAAATCCTCAATATCTACCCCCAAAAGGGCGCGATTGCTGTGGGGGCGGATGCTGATATCGTCGTCTGGGACCCGAACCTGTCGAAAACCGTCAGCGCCACGACCCAGAAATCCATCATCGATTACAACGTCTTCGAGGGGTTCGAGGTCACGGCACAGGCCCGCTACACCCTCAGTCGTGGGGATGTCATCTGGGCACACGGCCAGAACAGCCAGCCCCAGCCCGGACGCGGTAAATTCGTCCCCCGCCCCGCCTTCGCAAGCGCCAACAAGGCGCTCTCAACATGGAAGGAACTGACCGCCCCCAAAGGCGTGCAACGCGACCCGATGAACATTCCGGCGGGGGTTTGACGCGGATATGAGCGTCGTTTCCGCCCAATCCCTCTCGCTCACCTTCGAGACGAATGACGGTCCCGTCCATGCTTTGAAGGATGTGGACCTGACCATCGAGAAGGGCGAGTTCGTCAGCTTCATTGGCCCGTCCGGCTGTGGCAAGACCACCTTCCTGCGCGTCATCGCGGACTTAGAGCAGCCCACGGGCGGCACCATCACCGTCAACGGCGTCTCGCCGGAGCAGGCCCGCCTAAACCGCGCCTATGGCTACGTGTTTCAGGCGGCGGGCCTCTACCCTTGGCGCACCATCGCCCGCAATATCGCCCTGCCCCTCGAAATCATCGGGATGCCCAAACGCGAGCGGCGGGAGCGGATTGAGCGGGTGCTGGAACTGGTCGATCTAAAGGGCTTCGGCGGCAAGTTTCCATGGCAACTATCGGGCGGAATGCAGCAACGCGCCTCCATCGCCCGTGCTCTCGCCTTCGATGCCGACCTGTTACTGATGGACGAGCCGTTCGGCGCATTGGACGAGATCGTGCGCGACCACCTCAACGAGCAATTGCTGGAACTCTGGGCGCGTACGGAAAAAACGATCTGCTTCGTCACCCACTCGATCCCAGAAGCCGTCTACCTCTCCACCAAGATCGTCGTCATGTCCCCCCGTCCGGGCCGCGTGACCGACGTGATCGACAGCACCCTCCCCCGCGAGCGCCCCCTCGATATCCGCGAATCGCCGGAGTTTCTGGAGATCGCCCATCGCGTGCGAGAGGGATTGCGGGCGGGGCATAGCTATGACTGAGGGATTGCACCAGACCATCGATAACACCGTAATTTCCGGCACAAATGACCTCGTTGCGGACCTCATGGCCCTTGGTCTTGCCAAAGGCGACGGGGTTTTTGTTCATTCTGCACTGTCAAAAATTGGTCACGTCATCGGCGGGCCGCGCGGATTGATTGAGGCATTGTTGATTTGCGTGGGTGAGAATGGGTTAGTCGGAATGCCCGGTTTCTCCACCGACGCCTATGATCCGGCGGATGTGTTGGAGATCGAGATAGACCCAAATATCCGCGATGCACTTCGGGCGCAGGTGCCCGGCTTCGATACCCATCGTTCTTCGGCCTCCGGCAACGGCTCGGTGCCCGAAACTTTTAGAACATGGCCTAACGTCGTTCGTAGTCCGCATCCAACATCATCGGTCCTGTTATGGGGTGACGATGCCGAACGCTTGGCGGCCCACCATGATGCAACCGGCTGGGCTACCGGACCGCAGACACCTTGGGGTAAACTACGACACCGCCCAAATATGAAAATCCTGCTGATTAGGGTCGGATGGAACCGTAGTTCGGCTCTGCACGCTGCCGAGAGCATGGCTCCACATCGCCGGATAAAGCAGCGCCACTTCAAGACTGGGCCTGCTGATGCGCCTTGGATCAACGCGCCTGATGTCGCCGATGATCTCGGTCGGTTGTTCCCGCTGGTGGGATCTGCATTTGAAAATACTGGCAAGGTGTCTCTAGGGAATGTGGGGCAGGCAGAAAGCCGCTTATGCGGATATGATGACCTCATTGTTTTTGCGAGTGACTGGATCAATACACGCAACGCCGCCGATGGCGTGCCCGCATTATGATGGCCCCATGACCAAGCCCCTCGGCATATTCACCCGTGCGCACAGGACTGCCCTACCCGTTCTCACGGTCGTCGCGGCAATTTTCGTCATCTGGTATGGTGCTGCCGCCGTGATGAACTTGCCTTGGGAGCGGGATCAGGCAGAACGTGCGGGGGTAGAATTCGTCCTGACCGATGCTTTGTCCAACACCATGGCGCAGGAACGCCCCGTACTGCCCGCGCCGCATCAGGTCGCGCAGGAGCTTTGGAAAACCACCGTCGAGAAGAAAATCACTTCCAAACGCAGCCTCGTCTATCACGGCTGGATCACCCTCTCCGCCACCCTACTCGGCTTTCTCTTCGGCACCATTCTCGGCATGGCATTGGCCATCGGTATCGTCTACAACCGCGCGATGGACATGAGCGTGATGCCGTGGGTCATCGCATCGCAGACCATCCCCATCCTCGCCATCGCCCCCATGATCATCGTCGTCCTGAACGCCGTGGGGATCAGCGGATTGCTGCCCAAAGCCTTCATCTCGACCTACCTCGCCTTCTTCCCGGTCGTCGTCGGTATGGTGAAGGGTCTGCGCTCGCCAGACGCGCTCCAGACCGATCTGATGCGCACCTATAATGCCAGCGCGAATCAGACGTTCTGGAAGCTGCGCCTACCCGGCTCGATGCCCTATCTCTTCACCTCGATGAAAGTCGCCGTTGCGGCCAGCCTCGTCGGGGCCATCGTTGGAGAGTTGCCTACGGGGGCCGTCGCAGGCCTCGGTGCGCGGCTGCTGGCGGGTAGCTATTACGGCCAGACCATCCAGATATGGTCCGCCCTCATCGCCGCCGCCATCCTCGCCGCATCATTGGTCGCCATCGTCGGGTTGGCAGGGCGGATTGTGGAACGGCGGATGGGGTTTGCGCGATGAATTGGTTCCTCATCATCGGCGTGATCGTCTTCTGGCTGGCCGCTTGGGCATTGAACGTCTGGTTGGCGAACCGTTTTCCGCAGTCGCGAGCCGTTCGGTTCTTTGTGCCAACACTGTTCGGCGTGACCTTGCTCGTCCTTTGGGAAGGCATTGCACGGGGGGCAGATATTCCGACGGTACTGCTACCCCCGCCCAGCATGATATGGGAGCGGCTCATCAATTCTCTGCCCATCCTGCGCGCCGATTTCGTCCAGACATTCCTGAAATCTGCACTTGCCGGATATGCCATGGGCTGCGGGGCCGCCTTCCTGACGGCGCTGGCCATCGACCGCTCACCCTTCCTGCAAAAGGGACTGGTCCCCGTCGGCAATTTTGTCGCCGCCCTGCCGATCATCGGGATCGCGCCGATCATGGTGATGTGGTTCGGCTTCGACTGGCACTCCAAGGCGGCAGTCGTCATCGTGATGTGTTTCTTCCCGATGCTGGTGAACACGGTGGAGGGGCTGAAAGCCTCCGAGGCCATGCAGCGCGACCTCATGCACACCTATGCGGGCAGCTACCGCCAGAACCTGCTCAAGCTGCGCCTACCCGCCGCCATGCCGTTCATCTTCAACGGCCTCAAGATATGCTCCACCCTCGCCCTCATCGGTGCCATCGTCGCCGAGTTCTTCGGCACGCCCACGGTCGGCATGGGCTTTCGCATCTCGACCGAGGTGGGCCGCATGAATATCGATATGGTCTGGGCCGAGATCGCGGTGGCGGCGCTGGCCGGTTCCATGTTCTACGGGGCGGTAAGTCTCATCGAACGGGTGGTTACATTCTGGCACCCGTCGATGCAATCCTGACCGCTTAAAATATAGGATATTCAACCATGCGCTTCATCAAGTTCGCCGACCAGAAGACCGACCCCGTCGACCGACCCGTCGCCACCGAAGACATCATCGACGGGTCGCCCGACCAGCGGGTCTGGAGCCATTTCGTCGGCGCGAATGAGACGTTCAAATCGGGCATGTGGGATTGCGCCGCTGGGGTCTTTCGTGGACCGATGAATGATCAGATCGAATTTTGCCATATCCTAGAGGGCGAGGCGAGGATCGAGATACCGGGTGGCGAAAGCTTTACCGTCAAAGCAGGCGATTCTTTCGTCATGGATAACGGCCTACAGCCTATCTGGCATGTCGCGAAATATGTGCGGAAGCATTACGTGATCTGTTCAGTTCCGGCTTGATTCTACCGTCGCGAAAAAGTCGTGGCGGCGCTTGCACGTTCAGTGTTCAATGATTTCGGATGGCCGGATTATTCACGGCCAAATATGCACGGGGAGACCACTATGAGACTTGGAACAATCGCACTGGCCGCCGCATTGGCCGCAACCGGCTTTGCCGCTCAGGCCGCCGATAAAGTCACGCTCCAGCTCAAATGGGTCACGCAGGCCCAGTTCGCGGGCTATTACGTCGCCGCAGACAAAGGTTTTTATAAAGAAGAAGGTCTGGATGTAGAAATCAAACCCGGCGGGCCTGATATTGCGCCCGCTCAGGTTATCGCGGGTGGTGGCGCGGATGTGGTCCTCGACTGGATGCCATCAGCACTGGCCAGCCGTGAAAAGGGCGTGGCGCTCGTGAATATCGCGCAACCGTTCAAGTCATCGGGCATGATGCTAACCTGCCGCAAGGAAACCGGCATCACCTCGCCGGAGGATTTTCGCGGCAAAACGCTGGGCGTCTGGTTCTTCGGCAACGAATATCCGTTCCTGAACTGGATGAGCCAGCTAGGAATCCCAACCGATGGCAGCGATGATGGCGTCGAAGTGCTGAAACAGGGCTTTAACGTCGATCCACTGCTCCAGAAACAGGCCGATTGCGTCTCTACCATGACTTATAATGAGTATTGGCAGGTCATTGATGCGGGCCTCAAGCCCGAAGACCTCGTCGTCTTCAAATATGAGGACGAAGGCGTTTCCACGCTGGAAGATGGCATCTATGTACTGGAAGAAAATCTGCAAGACGACGCATTCGTCGACAAGATGGCCCGCTTCGTTCGTGCATCGATGAAAGGGTGGAAATACGCCGAGAAAAACCCTGATGAAGCCGCCGAAATCGTCCTCGATAATGATGCCTCCGGTGCCCAGACCGAGAAACACCAACGCCGCATGATGCGCGAAATTGCCAAGCTAACCGCTGGGTCCGATGGGTCGCTCGACTTCAAGGACTATGCGCGCACTGTCATCTCGTTGATGAGCGCCGATTCCGACCCGGTCATCACCAAAGCGCCCGAAGGCGCATGGACGAGCAAGATTACGGATATCGCACTGAAATAAGTCGCGCTTAGAGCGAACCACTTGACCCACGCCCCGGATGCGATATCGCTCCGGGGCGTTTTCATGATGGAGGCCCGCATGACCAAGACCCTCACCGTCGTCGATCATCCGCTGATCGAACACAAGCTGACCCTAATGCGCGAAAAGACAGCATCGACGGCTAGTTTCCGCCGCCTCCTACGCGAGATTTCGATGCTGCTGGCCTATGAAGTGCTGCGCGATCTGAAGATGGAAACGGTCGAGATCGAAACGCCTGTCGCCCCGATGCAAGCGCGTCAAATTCAGGGTAAGAAGGTTTGCTTCGTCTCGGTCCTGCGCGCGGGCGACGGCTTGTTGCAAGGGCTTCTCGACCTCGTACCCGTGGCCCGCGTTGGCCATATCGGTCTCTATCGCGACCCTAAAACGCTGCAACCCGTCAGCTATTACAACAAGCTACCCGATAATATGGGCGAGCGGACGACTGTCGTTGTCGATCCAATGCTCGCAACTGGCGGCTCGGCGGCGGCGGCGGTCAGTGAAGTAAAGAAAGCGGGGGCGAAGGATGTGCGCTTCCTCGCCCTCGTTTCTGCCCCCGAAGGCTATGAAACATTCCACGCGGCCCATCCCGATGTGCCGGTCTACACGGCGGCAATGGATGAGCGTTTGAACGAAAAAGGCTACATCGTTCCGGGTCTAGGCGATGCGGGAGATCGGCTGTTCGGCACCAAGTAATACCAGCGAGTGCTACGATCTGCCTCGAAAGTGATTTTTGAAGTTTTTGGTTTTGTGATTCTCTTTTTTTGCTGATTTGCGAGAGGGTTATCGAGGATGACGCTGAAGATTTCGGACAGGCTGAGTGCCGCTGAGCTGCGCGTTCTGGCGCGGCGAGAGAAGAA
>CALFVD010000095.1 GCA_937928005.1 uncultured Neomegalonema sp.
CACTCTTCCGCCATACTGAAGCAACAGGATTATTTTCAGCATTTTCCATTGCTTCACGACTTTCCTTGGTTGGCAGAGATTCTTCGTAAACCTTTTGCCTACTAAAATCATCTTCTTCGGCTATCTTTATGGTTACGATAATTTTAATAATCATCCGACCTCCCAGCCCACCGGCAATTTTCTATTTACGAATTCATTAGTGTCTAGTATGGGTTCAAGTCAATCAGCGCCGGTACAACAAGTCGTCAATACCATAGAACAATTTGGTTATCATCCCGCCACAGTGTTCAAATTCTTCGTCGTCATCGGCATTATCGCCGGTGTTACTATCATTGCTTTGGCAATTTGGAGGCATAAAAAGGCACTGGAGGTCAGTGCTCCTCTTCGGGCTGCCAAAGTCCTACGCAAAGCAACCCAACAAGATGCATACATCGAGTATGCCCAAACCAGGTCACCACAACCTGCCGCCACGATGCCTAGCCCTCCGCCACCACCACCACCACCGCCACCACCACCAACGGTTACTTCCATCAATGAAAACCCTGCAGCAATGGGTTTTCTTCCTAACCATTATCCTCCCTCTCTTCACAACAATCATATGGTGCCTTCTATCCCGACCTATCCGAACCAGCCTAACTCAGTTCACCATGGCAACAATGGCATGGTCAGCCAACCCTGTTCCGTCTCTCATCCGCATCCACAATGAGAACTTGGCAAATCCGTCACTCTGCGCTTCTATCCAACCGTTGCACTTCAAACCTGAATCTACCGGGCGGCGGTGGTGGCGGGGTTGGGGTATATCGTGCTGGGACTGTTATCGGGCGCCGTGACGGGGTTCGTGACGCTGGCGCCGGGGGTGCTGGTGGAGGCGGTGGCGGGGCTGGCACTGATCCCGGCGTTCTCAGGGGCGATTGTGGCGGCATTCGAGCGGGTGGAAACACGGGAGGCGGCGGCAGTGACGTTTCTGGCCTCGGCATCCGGGCTGGCGCTGTTGGGGATTTCAGGGGCGTTTTGGGGGCTGATTGCTGGAGGTGCGGTGATGGTGGTACGGGGGTGGCGATAGAAACTATTTTCAACCGTGTTTGTAGACAGAAAAATTGTGATCTATAAAAAGCACATGGAAGACACGCTCATCGCGATAACCTACAATTGGTTTCTTGCCATTATATCTAAGTGCGAGAATCGTAACATCATCAGTGACGGCATTAGGCAGGGCCGGGTTAACCGCACTCTGTGCTATCGTTTCTGTGCCGATTCCATGACGAGGCGATTGTCTGATGTCGCGCCAATTCGTACGACTTAATAGAAATAGACGTTTGGCCAAAGCTGATCTATCTGAATCATTACAACAATTTACACTATATCCACTTCCATCTTTCATATGCTCGAAAGAAAAAATAGGAGGTAACCCATCAGGGTTTGATGGTGCCGAAGATCCTGGCTTTCCACGCTGAAAAGGGCTTTTTGTATTTCTCGGTTTACGCATGATAGGCTGCGGTATAATCTTCGTCTATTTCCCCCAAAAAGAAATCTCGTAATGCACCATTGGAAATCGTCTTATTATCCTTAGAATAAGCCATGAGCCAAGGCTGTTCTTCGTGCGTCATATTTCTCAATTTCCATGCAGAATACTGACCATAAAAATCGTACACATCGTCCAAGACACGACGGTCATTGGCATCGAATTTCTCGAAGTCAAAGCTTGAAACCGATGGGATCGCATCGGCACCGTAATTCTTGTATTTACGATAGAGGCGCGGGACGACGGGACCGTGAAGCCATGCTTCGATAGGGTCGTTGAAAAGCGGCTTAGTGTCATCTGATCGAACAGCTGCAATCAATCCAGCTCCATAATAGCAAAGCTTCTGGAGTTTGAGGTTCGACAGAAAATCACCATATTCTGGATTTGCACGAGCAAGGAAGAAATTTGCTACATCGTCAGATTCGTACGTGTGCATCGCAAAACCTTTCAAATGTCAATCAGTATATAATATCTGAAACCTTCATCTCGGTAAACATCGAATTGGGCAGCGATGCGACACTGATCCGCTTATAAAAAAGACCCCGTAGCGGGGCTACGGGGCGAGTGTGGCGGTGGATCGAGAACAATGCGCCTTTGCTATTGTTCGCATTATGTTCTTATGGCGGCTTTGCAGCGCGCGGTCAAGGAAAAGTTTGTGGTTTGTTCGATAAAACGCATTGTCTTTGAGAGCCGCGCTGCGTGCGATTTTTGGCTTCAGCTCTCGTGCATCTGGATGGCGGTGACGTCTTTTACGGTATCCATGACGGCGAAGGAGTGAGTATGCATCATATGGGGCAGTTTGGCGATCTTCTCGCCGTAGATCGCGCGGTAATGGGCGAGGTCGCGGGTACGGACGGTCAGGAGGTAATCGAACGATCCGGCGACCATCAGACAGGTCTGGATTTCGGGGATATCGCGGACGGCATCGTCGAATTCCTGCAACGAGGTATCACTGGTACGGGACAAGACAACCTGTACGACGGTGACATGTTCGCGGCCCACCTTTTGGGGATCGAGGATGGCACGATAGCCGCCGATAATTCCGGCGCGCTCTAGGCGGCGAACGCGCTCGGCACAGGGGGTTTTCGTAAGGTTAATGCGAGCGGCAAGCTCGACAATGGAGAGCCGACCATCGGCTTGTAGCACATCGAGAATGCGGCGGTCGATGGCGTCTAATTCTCTAGCCATGAAATAATATTTCCTGTGGCGATTCTGCGATAAACTTGAGCCATATTTCACGCCAAGAGCCGCGCAAAATATGGCGCTTGGTGTTTCAGGATAATCGCAATTCGCTTTAGCGTTTCAACAGAGCCAATTCATCTACCGTATCAAAAGCCAACAACCAGCCTTTTTTCCTATCACAAACTTCTGGTCGTCTGTTTTTTGTTGCGGGGAACACCGCAACTTGTTTCTTGGGTTTGCGCGGGGAATGACAGGCGAGACGATTATGAAACTGACGGATTACAAGGCGCTGACCTTCGATGTGTATGGCACGTTGATCGACTGGGAATCGGGGATGGTGGCGGGGTTGGAGCCGCTGACGAAAGCCGTGTCGCGCAGCCTGTCACGGGATGATATCTTGGAGGCCCATGCGTTCCATGAATCGACAACACAGGCGCAGACGCCCGGCAAACGGTATTCGGATGTGCTGGCGACGGTGTACCGACGGTTGGGCGAGGAATGGGGGGTGGCAGTATCTTGGGAAGATTGCCTCGCCTATGGGGCATCGGTGAAAGATTGGCCTGCATTTGCGGATTCGGTGGAGGCGCTGGCGTATTTGCGAGAGCATTACATGCTCGTGGTCCTGTCGAATGTGGATAATGCGAGTTTTGCGGCGTCGGATGCGCGGCTGGGGCGGCCCTTCCATGCGGTCTATACGGCGGAGGATGCGGGGTCGTACAAGCCCGATGACCGGAATTTTTCGTATATGCTGGGCAATCTGGCGCGATTGGGCATCTGTAAGGGCGATATCCTGCATACGGCGGAGAGCATGTTTCACGACCATGGCCCCGCAAACCGGCATGGGCTGGCGAATTGTCATATCTTCCGCCGCCATGACAGGCCGGGCTTTGGTGCGACGATGAATCCTGGCGATATGCCGGAGGTGGGGGCGCGGTTCAACTCGATGGCGGAGATGGTAGCGGCGCATCGGTCAGAACTGAAAACCTGAACTTCACGCAACCGCAAAAAAATCTTACCGGATACTGCATTTCTGGCGCTTGAAATCAAAAAATACTGATTTAAAGTCGTGTCCCATCTTAGAACAATCTCTTCGAGGAGGGTGGGCGATGCGTAGGAAGGATGCGCCGCCGACGGTCTGTCTCAACATGATCGTCAAAGACGAGGCGCACGTCATCGAACGATGCCTGAACGATGTCAAACCGCTGATCGATGCTTGGTGCATCGTGGATACCGGCTCGACGGATGGCACGCAGGAGATTATTCGGCGCGTCATGGCCGATGTTCCGGGGGCGCTGCACGAGCGGCCATGGAAGAATTTCGGCCATAACCGGACTGAGGCGATCCAACTGGCGGGTGGAATGGCCGATTATATCCTGACCATTGATGCCGACGAGACGCTAGATCGGGCGGACGGGTTCGATTGGAGCGGGTTGACCGGCGATGCGTTGCTGATCGAAAAACGGCGAGGAACGCGGCGATACCGGGTGATAAATCTGGTACGCGACGGGCTGGACTGGGCATGGGTCGGGGCGGTGCATGAAGTGTTGGATAGCCCGCATCATATCGCAGTGCAGCCCATCAATGGCATCGCCATCCGCTCGCCGCGTGAAGGGGCGCGGGCGCGTGATCCACTGACGTTTCGGCGCGATGCGGTGATGCTGGAGGCGGCATTACTGGAAGACCCGAACAATACGCGCAACGTGTTCTACCTCGCACAATCATACCGTGATGCGGAGGAATATGATCTGGCGCTGCGGTATTATCGGCAACGAGCGACAATGGGCGTATGGGCGGAGGAGGTGTTCTGCTCGCTCTATCAGGCGGCGCGAATGATGGTGATGCTAGGGCAGCCCGCACCGGAATGTGTAGAGGCGTTCCTGATGGCGCATGAACATACGCCCCGGCGGGCAGAACCGCTGTTCGAGGTGGGGATGTATTATGCGCGGCGGCGACAATGGGCCTCCGCATGGCTGTTTCTGGAAAGGGCGGCCGCTTTGCCTTTGCCAGATGACCTGATCCTGTTCGTTGAGGCGGATATCTATGCGTGGCGGGCGCTGATGGAAGCGGCGGTCGCGGCCTATTGGATTGGTGAGCATGGGGCCGCGATGACGCTGAACCAGCGGTTGCTGGATAGCGGGACATTGCCGGAGCAATATCGGGAGACGGTTGTGCGAAACCTGTCGCTCAGTGCGGATTTTATGAGTGAGGGAGAGCGGCGGGTGGGGTGACGCTATAGCCATTTGCGATAAACCTGAGCCATGTTTCGCGCCAAGACTTGCACGAAACATGGCGCTTGGTGATTCAGGGTAATCGCAATGCGCTTTATAAGCGATTTGCACATTTGTTGAATCAGGTTTCCCGCCAAGATTCGCGTGAAACCTGATGCTTTATGGATCAACGTTTGCGCAATTCGCTTTAATTGCCCTTGAGCAATACATCATCATGCTGGGTCGGGAATTGCCACGGCAATCGCTTGAAAGAACTGTCACTGCTCCGCACGTGATGCCGGGGCATAGGTCGGGCTTACGAAAAGAAACCCACCGCATAAAAGCCCGCCGCCGCCGAGATGGCGCTGACACCTACGCCCCATGCGATATCGACGATGAGCATGGACCATTTCCAATCTTTCATAATCGACATGGAAGTCGCCTCGTAGGTGCCGTAGCCCAAGAGACCAAGGAACGCGCCGTTGATGAGAGCGGGGGCGACTTCGCCTGCGTTCAACGCAGGGATGACGGCGAACCAGACGATGCCCAGCGCATAGATGAAATAAAAGCCGCCCGCGACGCCCATCAACGGGTCTTCGCGCATCAGATGGCCGATCCGCTTGCGGAAGAAAGGACCAATGAAGGTTTTGAGCCAAATCGCGTCAAGACCGAGAAAGACCACGGCGGTAACGATGCAGGCGATAAGGGTTTCCATGATCCATCTCCATTTCAAGGAGCGTCACATAGCGCCGAGAATACAAATGTAAAATTTACATTAAATTAACTAAGAACTTCGTAATAATTTCTACACATTTGAATTGTCAAAAAGCATAGCGCCAATATGAATGATATTATCATTCCCTCTCTGTCAGCACTTAGCGCGCCCATTTGACTATTCTTTAGCCCACATACTTTAACGATTAACAATAACAAGAACAATATGCCTATAGTTAAGCAAATCATTGATGATATAGATCGTCCTAAATCCTCAAAACTCGAAGATTTAGAGTAATCTAACCATCCGTATGCTGCGCCATTTACAACTCCAGCTCCAACGATAGCAATATTTTTCAAAGTAAGATCTCGTGCAAGTTTTTCAGAGAATCAAGATCAACCCACTTTTTGGAGCAAGTTTGACACTATCGCATATGATACGGCAGCGGTTGCAAATATACACACTACAGGAGCGTTAGCAGCAGATGCTCCCATTGCCGCTCCAACAGCCGCCAGAAAAGCATCTCTGATATTTGATGTCATAGCCATGAACGAAACCACTCCAATTGCGAGCGCAGTAGCACTAGTCTTAGAGTGTAGCTCGTGAGGGTTGACAACCCGTTGCTGGGATGCGGACATCAATGAGGTCTCCATACATATTCCATACAGCGTCACATTAGATTGCTACAACTCAGAGTCAACTATAACAAGGCACACTTCCCATTACGATACACAAAAAGTTTTATTTGTAAGAAATGCAACTTTATTGAACACTTTGCTTTGAAATCAATGAATATCCAATAGCTTATGACAACTGCTTGCAATTAAGCAAAGGCACTGGCGGCGCTGCGGATGGCATCGGCGAGAGCCTTTGCATCGGGGTTGGACGTTGGGGTCAGGCGCGCATGCTCGGCCATGGGGAAGGTAACGAGGCTAATCTCCCATAGCTCAATCTTCGTAAGGCGGCGGTTCGGCCCCGCACGGTCGGCGGTGATGGTGCGAAAACCGATGGAGAGGCCGTCGAGCGCCCCAGCATTAAGAAGCGTAGCAGCTTCGCGGCCCCGTGACAGGGCGGTGAGAAGACGGCCTTTAACGCGAAGGCCACGGGCATCTTCCTCAATGCTATCCCAGATACCGATGGGCTGGGCGGGGTCATGCTGCCACAGGAATTTCACCGATGCAGAGCGGGCGCGCAGGGTCTCGGCAAACGCACCGGGGGCGACGATATCGCCGCTGCGGTCCGGCTCGCCAAATAGGGCGGCATAGCCCTCCACATGACCTGACGCCGTGGTGGTAAGGTCGAGGGGGGCGAATTTAGTCTCGTAGGTTGGGGTCATTTTCGAGCTTTCGAGAAGGATGCAGAAACCCCTCACCCTGTCCTCACCCAAGGGGGAGGGCTCGCGGTATGCATGTATGCGCGGAAACAGGGAGAGCGATATAGGTTAGTTTCGGGCAGGGGATTACACTACTGCCCTGCCCTGTTCGGTAACGGTGTAGATGCCCAAGGACACCTTCTGGAACCAGCCATAATGGTCGTCGGCCATAATGTTACGGGCATTCGAGACGCCGGTGGCCTTGGCGACAACACTCGCCTTGGTAGGGCCGTTTGTGGCGAGGTGAATGGCCAGCTTTATAGCATCCTGACGGTAGGCGGTGACGAGATTGCGGCGGGTCGAGCCGCCCTTGTTCGGGTCGCCCTCAAGCCGGGCGAATTCGCGCAGGAGGCGGGTTTTACGCCGCGTGTTCTGGCGGGGGCGATAGGGGGCCGGATCGCAGAGGATTTCGGTATGGCCATCATCCAAGCGCACAGTGATAAGGCCCAGACCAAGGCGGCGGCAGAGGGTTTTGTTGTTCTTAAGCGCAGCCGATGCCGCGCGGCCCGATTTATGGGGCACGGCGACATAGACACTATCGGTGATCGTCTGGCGGGCAATGGCCTGATGGATCAGCGAGAGGGAAAACGCGGTCTTTAGCTCAACGATGACCGGCGGATCATCGGCGCGGATGCCGACCACATCGACGGGGCCAATCTCTCCCTTAACCTCATACCCCTGCCCTTCGAGGAGGGTTTTGACAGGGGCATAGAGAGCGGTTTCGGGTGAGGACGGCATCTTTAGAGGGCGATGGATAACCGCTGGGCCGCTTGCTCGATCATGGCATCATCATCGCCACCAATGAGCAGGAAGGCAAAACCATCCTCGCGCCAATGGGCGGCGCTCATACCTTCGAGGCGGGTGGTTTCGACCGCTGTATTCGCGCTCTCCTCTGCGCGAATGACGCATAGGGCCACGGGCTGGCCTTTAGGGGAAAGATAGGCAAGTTGAATCAGCGGCTTGCCCTCATAACCCAAAAGCTGTGCGCGGCGGAAATCGAGCGGGGCGGCGATCCGGGCTGGCATGAGGTCGCGGCCCAACGTCTGACCAAGGCGATTAAGGCTGTCGATATTTTCCGACTCGGCCAGCGCGACCGTGGACAGGGTATCGGTGACATAGAGCGCCTGATAGGCGGCAACATAGGCCATCCAGTCACGCGGGGCCGAACGATCAGCGGTGGCCATGGCCCCGACAAAGGCACCAATCAGCAGGCTGGCGGCGAGCGCGGCCATGGGCATGAAATGCGCAGGCTGACGACGCCGGACAGCGGGCAGCTCAGGCATTGACGGGGCACTGTCCGTGAGGCGGTCGAAGGCAGAGGATAGCGCATCATGCGGAATGCGCAGGACATCAAGCCGCCCGCGCAGCGCAGGGTCAGCCTGCAATGCCGCATCAATGGAACGGCGAGCGAGCGCATCCAACTCATCATCAAGATAGGCGGTCAGATCCTCATCACGCAGAGAAACAGTCATTACGCATCCACCTTCCGCTCACCCATAAGGGTGTTAATAGTGCGCCGCGCGGCAGATAACCGGCTCATGATCGTTCCAACGGGGATATCAAGTATTTCGGCAGCTTCAGCATATTTGAACCCTTCAACATAGACCAGAAGCACGCAGGCGCGTTGGGCTTCGGGTAGCTTCGATACAGACAATAACACCTCTCGAACAAAATAATTCATTTCTGCGTCATGTGTATTGTCAGGTAGATCCATCTCCTCAACCGGATGCAGGCCATTACCGCGCCGAACCGCCTGGGCGCGCAGGTCATTAAGCCATATCCGCTGGGCCAAGCGAAACAGCCAGCGGTCAAGGTGAGTACCCGGTGTATAGGCATCCGCTTTCTCGATGGCCTTGAGGCAGGTTGCCTGTGCCAGATCGGCGGCGAGATCGCGATTCGATGTTAGCGCGTAAGCATAACGCCAAAGGCGCGGAAAAATCGCCGGTAGCCCATCGCGGATTTCGCTTTCAGAATTTTGTTTACCAAAGAGATGAATAACCCGAACTCCCGCAGTGTTTGATCTATGCGGAACACTTTTGCCGCACCGTCATTACCAAGGATGTAGCAGATGAAATTCACCCTGTCCGCCATCGTATTTTGCGCTGGCATTGCAAAGTAACGATGCGACAAGCCCCCCGGCCTTACAGACCAGGGGGATAGGGCATGGTGACGCCCATATTATAGCGATTTACGATAAATCTGAGCCATATTTCACGCCAAGAACCGCGCTTTAGGTATAGAGCTTTGGCGCGCCGAGTTTGTCGTGGATGGCGTTGCAGACCTCTGGAGCCAAGCCCATGCCTTTGGCGAGGGCGTCGAGGTAGCGAGCCTCGGCGGCGTTATCGAGATTGATGCCCATGAGGGACATCAGATAGACCTGCTGCTCGGAACCGCTGGGCACCTCGGCCACGAAGGCATCGACATCGAGAGGGGCGGCGAGTTCGGCCTGAACGAAGGCCACTTCCTGTGGGTCAACTTCACCGAGTTCGCCCAAGATTTTCTGCTTTTCCTCGGGATCGATCTGGCCGTCGGATTTGGCGGCGTTGATCATGGCGCGTAGGAACAGTTTGGCCTGATCTTCCTGAGCCGCCGAGGGGGGCTGCGCAGGCTCGCCGAAATTCTCGAAGGCGGAGTTGAGGACGGAACCCATCGAGCCGCTCTGTGGCTGTGTCGGAGCCTGACCCTGAGCCTGTCCACCGAGGCTTTCGAGGAGGCCACCGATACCGCCGCTCTGCTGGCCCTGACCAGAAAGCATTCCACCGAGCATCCCGCCGAGGCCACCGGCACCGGCTTGCTGCTGTGCGCCGCCCTGCTGACCGCCGAGCATTCCGCCCAGCATCCCGCCGAGGCCGCCGCCGCCGCCCTGTGCGCCGCCGAGCATTCCGCCCAAGCCGCCACCCGCGCCGCCCTGACCACCGAGCATTCCACCCAGCATCCCGCCGAGGCCACCGCCTGCGCCGCCACCGCCGCCCATCATTTTACCGACGCCGCGCGCAACCATTGCGCCCGCTGCAACCTTGGCGAGTGTGCTTACCATGCTCATAATCGAGTCTCCTTAAAGTCAAATGGCGCGCTGGCAGAGCCGTTGACGCGCGTGCGGACACAACATGGTTACTGAACCGTGAGTTTGCAACGGATTTGCGCCTTTTTTGCCGGAGAACTGCGGTTTTTGGGTGGAATTCTGTGCTGGAGAGGGCTGGTGGGCGGTAGGCTACTATCTACGGGTGTATGCAGGACGGAAAAAGGAACCGGGGATGGTGACGGGTGGGGTCAGTCCTGTAGATACGGGGCGAGGGCATCGAAGGCGGCGCGGATTTCCTCGATATGGAGGGGATGGAGCGTGGGAATGAGGGCTTCGGCGTAGTGGGCGCGGGCGGCGGGGAGGTCGTCGGTGGCGATTGCGATGGCGGTCATTCTATGGAGACTGACGGAGAGGTCTCGCATTGCTTCGGGCGTGCCCAGTTGATCGCTCAACTGTCGGGCTACGTTGAGGCTTTCGTCATATGCGGTTTTGGCCGCCGCGTGATCGCCGCGCGTCCGGGCGGCATCGCCGATTTTGTTGAGGGACACGGAGAGGTCTCGCAGGGCTTCGGGCGTGCCGGTTTCCTCGGCACGGGCACGGGCGGTGGCCAACCCTTCGCGGAACAAGGTTTCGGCCTCTTCGTGACGCCCATTGATGACGAGGAGATCGCCGAGATCGTCACCTGCCACCTCGAAATTGCGGGCATCGTCTTGCGCTTTGGCAAGGGAGCGGGCAGTCTGGATGGCAGCAAGGGCGGGAGGGTAGAGGCCCAGTTTCCTGCGCATGCGGCTGCACTCGATCCAGTACCATATATCGGTCGCGGCGAGGGTGGCGGCGGCGCAGAGGAGAGGTTCGGCCTTGGCGTAATCATAGGTATAGACGAGGGTGGCGCGGGCGCGTTTGGTCTTAGCTTCCTCGTCGCGCAGGTTTTCGCGGCGCTTAGCGATGAGGGTTTCAATTGCGACGAGGGCCGCTTCGGTCTGCTCCGGTTCGCTGTCGTTGAAGCCAGCGATGGCCGCGTTGATTTCTTCAGCCCAGTCCGGGTGTTTCTCACGCATCTCGGTCAGGTCGGCCTGTGCGCCGTTGAGTTGACGGCGGATTTCGGCGGCGCCCTCGGCGGTGAGGCCACCGGTTTTCTCGATGTAGTCATCGACGTTCAGGGACAGGGCCTGTGGCTCCGACATTCGCATCACGCCGATGATGACGGCGGCGACGAGCGCCAGACCCAGCGCACCGATGCCGTATCGCGCGCCGATATTGACGTCGCGACCGGCACTGGCACTGAGAAAGGTAGCGGGTTCGGTGGGGGCCGACCCGCCTAGCCCTTTCCCGGCGACCGGCTTCCCGGCGACTTGGCTCCACTAAGATCGATATCGCGGGCGGCTATCATATTGGCGTTGCGGATGCCTTCGACACGGCGGGCGATAAGATCGCGGCCCGCCTCGAACGTACCGCTTTCGATGGCATAGGCGGCCTGCGCACGGGGGAGCGCATCGATGGCCGCGCGCAATTCTTCGGCAAGGGCGAGCGTTTCGGGGTCATCGGGAGCAGGGGAAGCATCGATATCTTGGGCGATGGTTTCACCGAGAGCGGGGGTCTCGTCCACGCGACCGATCAGATCGAGGGTTTTGACGCCATTGTCACGGGATAGGCGCTCCGTGAGGGCGACAGTCAATGTCTTGCCCGCCTCTTTGAGCGCGCCGTCAGCAAGCAGTTTTCCGCCAGCGACCAGCAGGCTGACGACCAATGCGCCAAATGTCGGATCCGCCATGTTGTCCCTCCCCTATCATGTACGGTGGATCATGGCGGGTATATGTGCAGGATTCAACCCTTTCAGCGTCAACGGAGGGGCGTAGCCATGACACGCGCCCGTCCGCCCCAAGGCGGGCGCTTGCTCTGGTGTGGATGGCGGACCTAGCCGTCTTCCCCCTCCTCCAGCGCCAGCGTCACCTCCTCGCCAAAGCGGGGGGCGAGCCAGTGGGTTAGGGCTGTTGCCGTGCGGCGGGCCAGCGGTAGGAGGGTCTGGGTTAAGAAGGCGCGGTTGGCTTCGGCGTAATTGGCATGGGTGCTGTCGCCCGGTAGGCCGAGGATCAGGGGCGGAACGCCAAAAGCGAGGGCGATATCGCGGGCGGCGGAATCCTTGGTTTTCAGAAATTCCATATCAGCGGGGGAGAAGCTCATGGGCTTCCAGTCCAGCCCGCCCTCCAGCAAGAGCGGACGGCCCGCATTGCCCGCGCCCATATGCCTTGCTTCGAGTTGCTCTTGAATACGGGCGAACTGGCCGTCGGAGAGGGTGCCGCCATCGGGACCGTCATAGACCACGGCGCCGGAGGGACGGGCGGCATTATCAAGCAGCGCCTTGCTCCAGCGGCTGGCGGCGTTGTGGATATCGACCGGGATGGCGGCGGCTTCCAAGGGCGAGAGGCCGTAATGGTCGTCTAAGGGGTGGAAGGTTTTCAGGTGTAGGATCGGTGGGGCTTCGTCGGTTTGCGCGAAGACATGGGCGCGGGCGGCGACGCGATACTCAAAACCCTCCGGCCAGCCACTCGCACCGGGGATGACGCGCATTCGGTCGGGGCGTAGGGCGTGAAGCTCTCGCGGGGGGCCGAGGGGGTCGCCGGGGGACGGGACGGCTTCGAGATAGGCGTTTCCGGCGATTTGCAGGTGGCCGTAGAGATGTTCCATCAGGGCGCAGCAATCCTGCGCCGGATTGGGGCGCAGCATGAGGGCGGCGAGGGGGTGGTCGGTCTGCGGGCGGCCCTTGACGCGGATGGTGAGCGGCAGGGCGGCAGCGGTCTGGGCGACGAGGCGCACGCAGCGATGGGCGATGGCGTTCTGGACGTAGGACTGGCGGGTGAGGGAAACCAGATCGCGGGGGGTCCAGACGGGGCGGCCCGTGGGATGAAAGGTGGTGCGGGCGGCGGCGGAGGCTTTGGCTTCAGGGGGGCGAGTGCGGGAGAAGAGGGGCATGGGGGAACTTTCGACATGACTATATGGGCGCTCTCCCATCTATGGAATACGTCACATATTCCATAGATGGGAGCAGGAATGGAAGGCTGGCGGTGGTATCGGGCGTCTGTCCGGGGGGGGGTATTTCGGTGTTTTCAGGGCAAGCGCGACAAGGAGCTTGCGAAACAACCGTTAAAGCGAATTGCGATTATC
Organism: uncultured Neomegalonema sp.; assembly: GCA_937928005.1. Classification (GTDB taxonomy): domain Bacteria; phylum Pseudomonadota; class Alphaproteobacteria; order Rhodobacterales; family Rhodobacteraceae; genus JAHDDY01. Next base: position 13,183 of record CALFVD010000095.1, read on the forward strand.
CTGAATCATCAAGCGCCATATTCTGCGCGGCTCTTGGCGTGAAATATGGCTCAGGTTTATCGCAAATGGCTATAAATCAACCGACAGGCAAGATGATAAGAAATTCGCGTTCATCGAATTTGCAAGGCCATCAAGAATAGGCCTATTAAGGTACGAACATCACGATGGATCGATGCGCGCCGCGCCGGATAGCGGCGGCGACCATCCGAACCGTGGAATGAAACATCGATAGACGGGAGCGCCGGTTCGTCGGCGCAGATAGACGACCAATGCCTCTTATGCCCCAAAAAGGCGCGGGTCAGCCCGCAAAGCCTTCACCCTCGTCGCAGCCCAATGTACAGGTGCGCAACCTGTTTCCGACGCCCATCGCCATCATGCCTGTGCCCGATGCAGCGCGGATCAACGAGGCGCTGGCGGCGGCAATCCTCGACCGGGAAAAGGTCGCGGATAGCGTGAAACACTCCAACTGGGGCGGGTGGCAATCGGCGACGGATTTTCCCGATTGGTGCGGGGCGGCGGGCAATGAAGTGCTGGCCATCGCACGGCAGGTAGCGACATCGCTGACCTGTGACCGAGCGGGGCAACCGGTGAAGACGGATTGGCGGATGAATGCATGGGCCAATGTCAACCGGGCCGGTCAGGGGAACGAGTTCCACACCCATCCGGGCGCGTATTGGTCGGCGACGTATTACGTGCGCGACGGGGGCGCGGGGGCCGATCCGGCGCTGGGCGGTGAGTTCGAGATTGCAGACCCACGCGGGGTCGGCCCGGCAATGCTGGCACCGATGCTGGCAATCCGTACGCCCGGCGGGCAATCCATCGGCGCGAGCGAGATAGTGCGCCCGGTGGCCGGAACGCTGGTGTTGTTTCCGTCATGGTTGAGCCATGGAGTACGGCCCTATGAAGGGGATGAAGTGCGGATATCCATCGCGCTGAATCTGACACCCGCATGAAACCGATCACAGATATCGCGGTGCTGGAGGCGCTGTATGGGGCGGCGGTGCCGGGGGCTGTGACCAAGGTGGTGACGGAGATCACGCCGCTCTACAGGCAATGGATCGAGGCATCACGGTTCGTGGTGCTCTCAACCGTCGGGCCAGAGGGAACGGATGGGACGCCGCGCGGGGATGACGGGCCAGTGGTGCGGATCGAGAATGCGACCACGCTGATGTTACCGGATTGGCGGGGAAATAACCGGATCGACAGCCTGCGCAATATCGTGCGGGATGACCGGGTGAGCCTGATGTTCATGGTGCCCGGATCGCAGAATGTGGTGCGGGTAAACGGGCGGGGGATCGTGACCGCCGATGCGGGCGTCTGCGGGTCGTTCGAGCAACGCGGAAAGCATCCGCGTTCTGTAGTGGTGGTAACGGTGGGCGAAGCGTATTTTCAATGCGCCAAGGCAATCATGCGGTCGGGGCTATGGTCGCGAGATGACGCAGAAGGTCTGCCCAGCGCAGGGGCTTTCCTACGCGAGCGGCAGAAGGATTTCGACGCGGAAACCTATGATGGCGGGTATGCAGAGAACGCCAAAGCGAAGATGTGGTAAACGAAGACGTGGCGGACAGGGTTCTCCATGTCCGCCACGTCCACTGCTCCTCGCGCGCCACCACTGGTTTTTTGTTTGGTGGATCAACTTATCTCGACATTTGAGTAGCTTACATCAAACGTCTTTTTCAGAACCGGGACTCAAGTGTCTCGGTCGATTCTAGAGTCTTTTCCGTGATCTTTGATCGTTCAAAAGACTCTCGTTTCTTGTTGTGGCGCGTTTTGAAACGCCAAGCCATTCAGCCCGACGAAAAAACGCCCTACCGCGCGAGGTATTCGAGTTCAGTGACAGTGCGTATCATCGTGAAGACCACCACACCGCCGGGTTCGAGAACGTCCCATGAGCCGTTCTTCACGGCGTCAGAAGATGGCGCTTCAGCGGCCAGTGGACCATCGCGCAGGAGGCGTTCGTTGCGCATGGCGGCGGTGGAAGTGACCGTACTACGGTGGGGGTCGGCCTCCTCATGGATATCGGACACCACGATATCGCGGATGGGGACATTGCCAACATTTTCAACGAAATAGGTATAGGTCAGCACATCGCCCACCGCCGCCGCACCATCACCGATACGACCATTACGCTCATCCAGATCGACTCGCGCGGTCGTGAGGAGATGGGGGTCGGGTGGCAGTTGATAAGCCACGACCGATACGTCACCCGGCGGGTTGCCATCGCCGGTTCCTTCGGCATGGTGTTGCATCCCCTCGGGACGGCGCGCACCGCGTAGAATATCCAACTCGGTCAGGAAGTAGACGATGTAGAAATAGGCCGTTTGTCCCGGTTCCAGAGTTTTGGGGTCGGGGGTGGTGGAGTTTTCGGTATCAAAGCGGATGGTGGGCGGCTCACCAGTGCCGGGTTTACCATCGAAGGTCGGCAGGGTCGGGGTTGGCCAAACGCTGGTAATCGGGGCGTTGCCCGTGTTTTCCATGCGCACGGAGAACCAGACACCGTCGCCCGCATCGGTTACGGTTGGGTCCAGCCCATTCTCCTTCGTAATGCCGCCCAAATCCTGCGTAATAGAAAGGCGGCCTTCGGGTTGTTCGACCGGGACATTGGTTGTGTTGCCCGTGGAGCGGAGCGTGCCACGATCTGGGGTTCCGGTCGCCTCGGCTGTGTTGGTAATATCAGCAATAGCCGCCGGTGTGGCCCAGACGATGGTAATGAGGATGGCCGAGAAGATCGCCTTACGAGGATAAGTGCGGTTTCTGGTATTGGAAATGCAGATCATTGCAAAACTCCATCGATTATCAATAATAACTTGATTTACTCTACAAAAAGATCAATGATCAGATCATCACAGCGTCATACATTTTATTTATACTTGGATTAATGGCGATATAACGCAATAATTCATATTTTTACTTTGTTTGAAAGACCCTTGCCGTTCCCTTATTGATCCATTGGGGGAAGGCGGCGAAAGTATTGGACAGGGCGCGGCTTGGGGTTCAGGTGTCGGGGATGGTTGATCCTGCTGCCCCCTCCCCCATGCCATTTCGTCGCCACGTGGTGCGGACATTGGTGTTGGGCTTGCCTTTGGTGGGCAGTTTGCTGGCGCAAATCCTGATTGGGTTGACGGATACGGTAATGCTGGGGCGGTATTCGGTGGAGGCGCTGGCGGCGGGGGCGCTGGCCTCGACCACGTTCCATGCGGTGTTCATCCTCGCCGCCGGATTTGCCATCGGCGCGATGGGGAGCGCCGCCGATGCCGCCGGGCGGGGGGATGAGCGGACAGTGCGGCGTACGGCGCGCATGGGGCTATGGCTCTCGCTGGGGGCGGGATTGCTGGCAATGCCCGTCCTGTGGTTTTCAGAACCGATTTTGCTGGCCACGGGACAGATACCGCGCACCGCCGCCGATACCGCTGATTACATGCGCATTGCGATGCTGGGGCTGGTGCCTGCCTTGCTGACGATGACGTTACGCTCACACCTGTCGGCGCTGGAGCGGACACGGATCGTGCTGGGGGCAACGATTGCGGCGGCGGTGCTGAATGTAGGGTTGAACTGGCTGTTGATCTTTGGCAATGCGGGCGCGCCGGAGCTGGGCATCCGAGGGGCGGCGATTGCGAGCGTCATGGCGCATGTGGCGACGGCTACGGTGCTGGCGTTCTATGCCGCGCGGGGACCGGGGATGGCGCGGTGGGAATTGTTCCGCAATCTGCATGTGGCGGATCGGGAGATTCTGGGGCGGTTGTTCCGGCTGGGCTGGCCCATTGGGCTGACGCTGGTATCGGAAAGCGCGCTATTTACCGGGACAGCGTTGATGATGGGGGCGATAGGCAGCGTGCCGCTGGGGGCGCATGGTATCGTGATGCAGGTCTCGGCGACAACATTTATGGTGCAGTTGGGGATCAGTCAGGCGGCAACCGTGCGGGTCGGGCGGTTTGCAGGCGAAGGAAAGGCGGGCGATTTGCGCCGGGCAGCATGGGCGGCGCTGGCGCTATCGGGGGGCATGGCGGCGCTGTCGATTGTGCTGTTCCTTGGCGCGGGGAGCTGGATCGTGGCGCTGTTCCTCGATGAGGGCGACCCGCAGGCATCGGGAATCGCGGCGCTGGGGGTGACGCTGCTGGGGATGGCCGCGTTGTTTCAGGTGACGGATGCTGGGCAGGTGATGGCGCTGGGGTTCCTGCGCGGATTGCAGGATACGCGCTGGCCGCTTGTACTGGCGGGGATTGCGTATTGGATCGTGGGGGTTCCGGCGGCGCTGCTGCTAGGGTTCAGCGCAGGTTTCGGGCCGGTGGGCGTCTGGGCCGGGATGGTGATCGGGCTGGGGGTGGCCGCAGTGCTGCTGATGACGCGGTTCTGGCGGTTGGCGCCGGGGGTGGATGGAAAGTAGGAATGCCTTAGCGGTCGTGGTTCTCGGCCTCGAACGCCTTCAGGGTAGCAATAATGGTTTCCCTATCGGCTTTGCGTATTGCGACCGATGCCGTCAACCCCGCCACGATATCCCGAACATGCGATAATGCGAGATAACCTACGATATCGTGTTTCGCGATACTGTCCTCGATTGCGAAGTCATCGTATTCGAGCACATTGCATTCAACGTGACTATCATGGTTCAGCCATTCATGGTCGGGTGTCTTGCGTAGCGGAAAACAAGGACGGTGAAAATTCTCCGTATTGATGGGCAGAAAGAAGCCATCATGCGGGCTTACGCAGACCATCATACGATCCTTGCGATTACCCTGCGCTGTGCCATGAAACAGCCAGATTACGTCGAGCGGTTGCAGGTCAGAGGCGGACATATCCACCATTCTCGGCGATATGTGCAAGGATCTTCTGCCGATCCGGGCCTTCCTCCACCATGTCTTCGTAACGCATCATGCCCAGATCAGCGGCTTGCCAGTCGGGACCATGTGTAACGGCAGTGCGGTGATCGAAGGTCATGGTGCGAGATCGTTCCAAACCCATCTTCAGATGAACCAGATCACTCTCGGAAAAAACATCGTCGGAAAATGAGGGGTCGTTCTGGCGGTCGCCGTAGAGCCGGAAACCATTCAAAGACCAAGGGTATCGATCCTGTCCAAGTTCAGCGAGCCAATAACTCTCGCCTTTCATCATCTCGTAGATTTCGAGCGGAACAGGCCCGTATTTCATCGCCCGGTAGCCTGCACCGAAGATAGGGCGGCGCTCGGCATTCAGGTGGGATTTATCCGCGAAATAGAACGCCTTCAAAGCCGCGTGAAGATCGATGCCGGGGTGGTCACGCGCGATCCGCTCAATGGCAGCAGCGGCTTTGTCGGCGGCGAATTTAAAACGAACTGTCATATGCGTAACATAAGGTTACGACGAGAGTGCGGCAACATCCGTATTGGCACACGAAACCCACGCACAAAGTCTGCGGTAGGAAATATCAGGGCGCGGCGAATTCGCGGGTGGCATAGCCTAGCCAATGGGGTAGGCTACCCTCCCAATCGGCACGAGAAAGGCGGTTGCCGGATTCGCTGTAGACAGGGACGAAATGGCCTGTGCGGATATTTTCGATGATCTCGCGCTCGGACAAACGAACGGGATGACCATTGACGATCAGCGTGCGGATTTCACCGCCAAAATACCGACTCGCGCCTTTGAGCATCGCTTTTTGGCGGCTGTCATCTTGCTTGATACGGTAATTGGCGGGCACTTTCGCGCGCTCTTTCGTATTGGTCTGCGCAAGCGCGGCGGCATAGCTGCTGCGCGACTGATCAAAGGCCATCGCTGGGCCAGCGATAGCAAAGCTGGCCATGACAATGGCGGCGGTAAGGCTGTTACTAACGGTTTTCATCACATCATACTCCACGACTTCCTCACTATAAACTGCACGATGTATGGGCGAGTTCCAGTGATAGAGATCACGATAGCGGTTTGCGCATTTGTTGAACCAAGTTTCCCCCAAGAACCGCTCGGAATACGGCGCTTGGTGATTCAGGATAACCACTGATCGCTGTAGTGACGATCAGACTGTACCGAAACGGGTCAAAAAACAACCCTTGGATGCAAACTGAGCATTATCCTACGGTTCCTATCAGGCCCATACGCCATGCCTGACCGGAAGGAGAGCGCATCCAAAGGGCGACCGAGGCCATGAGAATGGCGATGGTGGCGGCTCCTGCAATCCCGGCTATGCTGGCCGCCCAGATCGTCGCGCCGAGTACGAGGAGGGCTACATAGGCGAGAGCCTCCGGCGTAAAGCAAACCGGGGGGCGATCGGTGACGGGACGGCCCTTGAGGCGGAAGGCATAGAGCGTAATGGCGAGCATCATCATACCCTGACCCAAGGCGGCGGCGGCGCGGCTAGGGTCATCCGCTACGAAGGCCAACCAGAAAGCCAGCACCGTAAGAACAGGCGCCAAAAGGCGGTACAAGCCGAAAGTATGGCCTCTACGTGGAGACGGATGGCACGGCGATGGGGCGGTCATGTCGGTTTCCTCATGCAATAGCCATTTGCGATAAACCTGAGCCATGTTTCGCGCTAAGAGCCGCACGAAACACGGCACTTGGTGAATCAGGATGGTCGCAATTCGCTTTTAACGTCAGGCCAGTGTAAGGGCGACAGACTGCAGTCGAATTAACCGGAATGTGTAAATTTAAAACAGATCATCCGCACATTGTATGTTTTTTGTACCGATTCGCGACGCTTATGCCAGCAGGCTGCGGTAGCGATCGCCACGTCCTACACTGCGTAAACCCACCACAGCAGCATAGGCGAGGAGCAGCATCACAATCGCTGTAACGGCGAAGGCAAGCCCATCGGATGGAATTGCAAGGAACAAGGCAGGCATGAGCAAAATGACCCAGCAATACTGGATAATGGCACGGAAATGGCTGGCATAAACAGTGCCACGCGCGCGCCGTTTCCAGAAAAGAGCGAGAGGCAGAGTCACCAAGACAGGCACAAATAAGATCGCGCTGGCCAACAGCAACCACCATAAAATTGACGCGCGGGTATCAAGAACACTCATGGGGACACACTCAAAGCTGAATCACTCTAACAAGCTGTTAATTTACAAGCGATGATGACAACGTACAACCTGAGAGATGAAACTTAACAATAAATACCGCCCTAGAGATAACGCCGCTCAAACTGCCACTTGCATTGCAAGCAGGCAAATTCATCAAGCTTTTACAGAGACTTGACCGATACTCTGTCGCTATATCAAGCGCATATTGGGCTGTGCGCGCTTGGTGAGGAGCAGGTCAGTGATGGCCCAGACGAGGGCATCTACGCGGTCGGGGGATTTGGTGTCACCAGTGAAGCGGGTGGGGCCAAAGGCACACATCTGGTCTTCTAATGTTCTTAGCCCCGCCATTTTGGTTGTTGCCCCCTCCGGTGACGAGAGATGCAGCACCCTGCCCTGTTCGTAGAGGGCCGCGACGGGTTCGGCACGCAGGGCTTTGCCACGGGTGGCCCGGACGGCACGGAAGGAGATGTCGGGGTCGACCTCGCGGATGATCTGTTCAACCATATCACCGCCCTGATTAACCTCGGCAACGAGGCGGTCGGCGCGGTGGTCGCGATAGGCGGCGACGGCACGGGTGGCCCATGCGCGGGGGCTGCGCCCCTGTACCGACCAATCGGCCAGGACGATGGCGCGGGGCGGTTCATCCGGCTTATCGGCGATCTGGGCGGCAACGATGATCCCGCAGGCATCCGAGGTGACACGGCCCGTGACGGGGGGATCGACGGCGACGACGATACGCGACAACGGGGGCAGGCTCGTGATGCGCGCAGCCTCGATAAGAGCGCGGGTCCAGAGGGAGCCGGGCGCCTCCAGCAATAATTCGCCCATAAGCTCCTGACGGCCCAATGGTCTTCCGGCATAGCGGGTTTGCATCCGGCGCAGGAAACCGGGGGCGAGGTTGGCGGCGTTATCCTCGGTCGGGCTACGGGTTGTGACGGTGGCGGGATCTTCCATGATGCGGATCAGCGCCGGGTTGGCGCGGGGCGTGGTGGTGACGATCTGGCGGGGGTCATCGCCGAGGCGCAGGCCAAATTGCAGCATGTCCCATGCGGGTTCAGCGCGCTTCCATTTGGCAAGCTCGTCGGACCATGCGCCATCAAATTGGGGGCCACGCAAGCTTTCGGGGTCTGCGGCGGAAAAAAGCTGGGCCTGTGCGCCATTGGGCCATGTGAGGGTACGGCGGGAGAGGTTGAAGGTGGGCAGGCGGTCGCGGGGGGTGCAGGCGAGGATACCGGATTCGCCCAAAACCATGACATCGCGGGCTTGGTCGGCAGTCTCGGCAAGAAGGGCGAGACGTTGACGTTTACCGCGCGCGAGGGGAGTAGAGCCTTCGACCTCCGCCCGGACCCATTCGGCCCCCGCACGGGTCTTGCCAGAGCCGCGCCCGCCCATGACAAGCCATGTGGACCAGTTTCCGGGGGGTGAAAGCTGGGTTTCAGGGCGCGCCCAAACTGGCCAAAGATACGGAAGGGCGAGGAGGGATTGCGACGGAAGATCAGCAAGGAAGGACTTGCGGCGGGAGGGGGAAAGGTTTCGGAGGGTGCAGAGAATGGGGTCGGCTGTGCGGGGCACAGCCAAGGGTTGCTTAGTATTCAATATGTGACATATTCCATAGATGGAGAGCGGTGGGGCGGGTCAATTTTCAGGATTCTGAGTAAGCCACAGAAGTATGCGGTATCGTGAGGGGGAAAAGCCTCAAGCGAAGACATCGGCATCGACAGGGCCACGCAAAGGATCGGGGCCAAAACGGTTCGGGCCTTCAGTACCGCGCAGAAAGCCAAGCTCAACCAGATACCAGATCGAGATAACCACACCGACGGCAGCGCCGACCATCGCCAGCGTTGGATTGCCGGTGGCGGCAAGACCAAACTGCGCAACATAAGGCAGGAGGAGGAAAAACAGCAACCACCAGCCGGACTTGTTACGGTCATGCAGGCGACGCACCTGTATCGCAATCGACATGAACATGGCCACGAGCAATACAATGCCAAAGATGATTATTAAGATGGCATCCATTACGCTCAAACCCGAACCTGCACTTACCCGGCTGGGGCCGCCCAGCAATAAAGCCGGCACCATGAAGGCCAGAAACATAACCACGTAGATCACCAGATGGCGTAGCCAGTAGGGTTTGCGGTTCAGGCGACCGGAGAATCGGAAGTAATCTTGCATCGGTATTATCCCTATCATTACGTGCCGCCTGCGACCCTATAGCGGCAAACGAGCATTACCCGTTCCGCCCATTAGATCAAGGCGGCGGCACCGCATCGAGCCTTGCCAGGCGCGCGAGGATGTCTTTGCGGGCGGCTTCTAGATCGAGGGCGGGGAAATCCGTAACCGCCGTTTGGGTACTCGCCGTTTGGGGCTTTCGCGCATCGAGCAAAGCGATGAGCGCGCGGCGATGGGCGCGGATGAGGGGCGCGCGCTGGGTAGCGGCGGCCACGGCCTCGGTTTCAGGGTCACGCAGGTTACGCAGGTTACGCAGGTTACGCAAAGACTCGCGTAGTTCGGTGGTGAGATCGACGTAAAGCAGGCGGGCGATGGTGGCTGGCTCATCGGCGAGGGAACCGCGCGGAGGCCAGTTTTTCTTGGTGGCGCGGCCCAGAAGCGTACGGTGATTGATGCCATGACGCGCCGCGATGACTTTCGGCATATCGAGGCTCGATAGCCAATCATCATGGATACGCCGCCATTTTGCTTCCGGGATCCGCACTATAGATTTGCGCGGTTTGGTCATATGGTCTTCCGTGTGAAACTATTATGAAATTCAACCTTCGATCAATCACCGAACATTCATTGAGCTATGGCACTATTACGGATATACACAGGACAACTTTGGTTCGGCATTAAATCGTTGGTTGACAGATTTACGCTGTATACGAATAAAGATCGTCTGACTATTTTCTGCGAGGGGCGTCGCAGAATTTGATGCTGGTAAATTGATGGACCTGCGCGCCCCACGGAGTGAACGGTTCGGCATGTCGAAACGCTATCTATCCCTCAAAAGCGCGGTAACGCTGGCTTTTCTGGCTGTAGCCGCCGTGCCGGTCTGGCTCGCATGGGAATGGCCGCAGGGAATTGCAATCCAGCAAGAACGCGAACGCGCGAAAGAAACGCTGCGCGTTTATACCAATGCCGTTGCAATGGCGCTGGAGCGTTATAACGCCGACGTGGTGGCGGCGTTCGATATTCTCGCCGATGAACTTCAGGCGGCTGGTCCCGTACGGCATAAGGGTTTGGAGGGGACGTTAAAGACCTTCGGATTCAATCATATTTGCAATTTCGAGGTCATGACCGGGTCTTTGCTGGGCGGGATGCGCCGCGAAGGCAAACCTTGCCCGAAAATTGTACCCAGCGAACGGTTTGAGATAATTCGCTCGATTTCGGTCGAGGGTCAGATCCGGTACAGTAGCGTAATGATCAGCCCCGCCGGACAACCCATGATTTTGATGGTACGGCGCAGCGGAACGATGATTGCGGTAGGATCGCTCGATACCACCTATTTTCGTGACTTAGCCAAAACGATCAGTTTTGGGGGAAATGGCCATGCCGCCATCCTCGATCATATGGGTAGGGTGCTGGCACATCCCAAATCTGCTTGGGTAAATCCACCGCATGACATGGCAAAATATGACATTGATGTGGTGTTACAACTCCTGAAAGGCGAAAGCGGGCATGGTGAATTCACATCACCTGCCAAGGGCGACATGATGTACACGGCCTACCGCTCGGTACAGGGGCCGGGATGGGGCATCCTTGTTAATCAGCCCGCAGCGGAAATCGAACAGGCCGTTGATAAAATCAAGGGCAGCACGTTCAAGGTGCTGATGATTGCGTTAGGGATTGCCGCATTACTGGCGGCTCTGCTGGCGCATGTATTGCTCGATCCGATCAAGCGTATCAGAATGGCCGCAGAACGGCTAGGCAACGGCAATGGTGATGCGCTGATCCCAGCCAAGGGGCTTGCATCACGCCTGACAGAGATCAACGATCTACGCGCCGCTTTCAATGCGATGGTACTGCGCATTCGCAAATCTCAACGCACGGAAATCGCCTCCCGCAAGGAAGCGCAGGAAGCAAACCGGATCAAAAGCCGGTTCCTCGCCAATATGAGCCATGAGCTGCGCACGCCCCTCAATGCGATTATCGGGTTCGCCGATGTGTGCAAACGACGGCTGAAAGGGCCGGAACACGAGCGGGATCGGGAATACGCAGGCTACATCCACGATTCAGGGCATCACCTCTTGTCGATCATCAACGATCTACTGGATTTGTCACGGATTGAGGCCGGGGCGCGCAAGCTAGAAGAACGCGATGTCGATATCGGCTCGACGATCAAGGAAGCCTGCGCAATGCTGGGTACAATGGCGGAAGACAAGGGCATCAAAGTGGTGCTGCGCGGTGTCGAAGACGACTTGATGTTGTGGGCGGACCCTCGCGCCATCAAACAGATTATATTGAATCTGGCAACGAACGCCGTGCGCTATACGCAGGAAGGCGGGCGGGTCGTCATCGGATGCGAGCGGGCCGAGACGGGCGCCATCACATTGTTCATCGAGGATAACGGGCCGGGAATCGAACCCGAAGAGCTGGAGAAAATCCGCACGCCCTTTACACGCGGCCATTCGCAGGAAATTGCTGCAGTACCGGGGACCGGATTGGGATTGTCGATTGTTGAAGCCTTGGCCGATTTGCATGGCGCAAGGTTGGACCTGACAAGCGAGCAAGACAAGGGAACGCGCGCGCGGGTCGTCTTTCCGCCGAACCGGTCACTGCTGATGCTGGACGATGACGCGATGGCGGGAACGGCGGCGGAGTAGCCTTTGAACGTCAATGACGGACGTGGCCCATTCAGGCCAGACAGGTCATCCTTATGGTGGAACGCGATAAGGGCCACAAGTATAGCAAAACCCTATTATACTTTCGCCGAACTCTCTCTATATATTCACCTGTTATGGGGGATAATTTAGAGACTTTGCTATGAAAAAACCAATCGCCGAGTTTATCGGCACGTTCACTCTCGTTTTTTGGGGATGCGGGAGTGTTATCTTTATGGGGCAGGAAATCGGGATGCTGGGCATCTCGTTTGCCTTCGGTTTCGCTGTAATAGCGATGGCGTACAGTATGGGGCATATTTCCGGGGCGCATCTTAATCCGGCAGTCAGCATTGGCGCACTTGTGGCTGGCCAATTGACCATAGCGGACTGTGTTCGCTACGTCATCGCACAGGTAGCAGGGGGCATTGCGGCATCGCTCATCCTTTATATCATCGTCCAAGGTAAAGCCGGTGGTTACGATATCGCAGAGAACGGTTTTGCAGCGAATGGCTGGAGTGACTATTCGTGGTCCTCGGCGTTCGCTTTTGAGTTAGTCGCGACCTTTTTATTCGTAATGGTCATTCTCGTCGCCACTCAGGATGGGGTGACGACCGGCGAAGAGGGTATTGTGATCGGCCTCGCATTGGTCGTCATTCATCTTGCCGGGATCACAGTTTCAGGCGCATCGGTAAATCCAGCACGATCCATCGGCCCAGCACTATTTTCTGGTGCGGAGGCGATGAGTCAGCTTTGGCTTTATCTCATCGCACCAACCCTCGGTGGTTTAGCCGCAGGATTATTGCATAAATCTGGAATTACTTCAGCAGTAGAGTGATGTAATCAGGGCTGCTCGCCCATAAAGCCTAGGCTGAATTCCACCCGCCGGTTGGGAGAGCCTGTGCCGTCATTCGGGCTGATCGACCATTCGGGGCCGATCCTGCCGAAGGCGATGAGACGGTCGGAGGGGATACCGCGTGCTTGGAGTTCAGCGGCGATGGCGTTGGCGCGAGCATTGGCGACCTGAAGGTTGGTCGTGCGGGAACCTGTATTGTCGCTATAGCCGATAACGCGCAAGGGGCGGTCTGGTGCGGCAACCATCAGGGCGGCGAGGCGGTCGAGGTCTGCGCTGGCACGGTCAGGATCGCGCAACGCGCTTTCAATGGCGAAGAAAACGGCATGGGACGCCACGAAATCGGAGAGTTGGCGGGCCGGGTCACGCAGGGCAGCGAGGGCGGTGACGCCTTGCTCGGCGCGGGTATCGACGGTGGCGAGTGTATTATCGATTCTGGTAGCGGACGTATCGAGATATTCGAGGCGCTGTTCCATGGCCCCAAGGCGGGGCGCGGCAGCATCGGGGTCGCCAGTGGCGAGATCGAAGATCAGCGCGTAGGGCTGGGCGAGGTCGCGGGCGCGGGATTCGAGCGCAGAACGGTCGACGGCGGCAAAGGCGGCCCCGGCAACGGCGATAGTGCCTGCGCCGCGATCCGGGTCAACACTAAGCATCAGCGCACCGGGCGCAAAATTTGCGCGCAAGGCATCTTCGATCGTAGCGGCGCGGGACTGGATGCGATGACCGTCATAGAGACGCCAACCCACGGTTCCGATAATAGCGATGGCAAGCAAGGCGGCGAGGCATAGGGCGGGGTTTGGGCCGCGCTTGCGTTGTGCGGCGCTGGCAACAGGTGTCTCGACCATGACGCGGTTGGCGAAAAGAGCCATTACTTCGTCATCAAGATTAGCATCGGCCCTATCATCGGTGAGGTTGGAGACGAAATCCAACACCTCGAAACAGGCATTGCCAAGGGCAGCACGGCGATCATCAGACAAGGCACCCGTGACTTCGATCACAACTGTATGGACGGCCCCGGCGCGAATAACGAGGTGGCGATCACCAATGGCAATGCTGCGCACGGCATGGTCGCCCTCGTTGAGGATCTGACCCGACATGCCGAGAACGCCTTGGAGGATTTCATCGGCGGTGCGGTCAGACAGGCCATCGCCCTCCTCCCGCTGTGGCCATGTAAAGGCGAGGCGGTCGGTAGCACGGTTGAAAAGATAGAGGCGTTCGATTTCAGAACGGCGCAGGTCGGCAATCAAGGCGTCATTGAGGGAAGCGCCGAAGGCTTTTGCGCCAATGGCCAGCTTCAGCCCCCGGAAACTGAAAAGCCGGTCAACGCGGTCGTTGATGCCGTTGGACACCTTATCCATCGCCTCAGCCACAGCCCCGGCGACAAGCGAGCCAACCATGGGCACAAGGGAGGCGACCATGGCGGGGCGGTCATTGGCGAGTTGATGCCGGATACCCTCGCCGATAGCGGGGCCGAGGATTTCGCCGATACGGTCGCCGTCTTCGAGGGCGGCATGCTCAAAAGCCTGAGCGAGAATGGCGGCGGTGCGGCGGGCGCGGATTTCGGGATCAGATTCATCCTGTTCCATGCGCTCAATCCGCGCGCGCAGGGTGGCAAGGTCGTCCTGTTCTTCACTGACAAGGAGCGCGCGGACAGTGGCGAAAGCAGCCGCCGAATCCGCCTCGATTCGCTCCGATTCATCGCGCGCATTACGGCGCGAAACCTGTTCAGCAGAGAGGCGGACGGGATCAGGCATCGCGAGACATATCTTTGATGGCATCGCCAAGACGGGAGACCAGCTTGCGGCGCGAGGCAGTCTGCTCTCGATCCATCACCCGCATCTCATCGCGCAGGGCGGCAAAGCGGCGCTCGATCATATCGTCCATGGCGTCGAGGCGCTTGGCGGTCTCGTCCGCATAATCGGCATGGCGGTCATCGGCCTGATTGAGGCGATCCTCAAACAAACGCTGGGCATCGCCGAACAACAATTCCTGCACATTTTGAAGGCGCTTACCAAGATCAGCAGGGGCCGTGACGGCGTCTTTTTGATCGGGGCGGCGCGGGTCGATGGCGACGACGGTCTTCTCGGTGGGGTTCGGGGACATGGCTAACCTTCGGGTAAGAATTATCGTCAACAAGGGGTTTCGATAACCAGTTCCTGACAGTGAAAAGTTTTCAGACCGTTACCGGCGTGATTGAAAAAAGGCGAACGGCCACAATGATTAAGAGTGATTTTGAAACCTTACACGCGCAGCGGATTGCCCGGGCCAGCGCGCTGATGCATCGGGTGGAAGGATTGCGCCAACGCGATGCCTTGCAAGGGTGGATCGACCTGGCAAAGGAAGGACCAGTAACGCGGCGAGAATTGAAGCCGGAGTTTTATGGGCGCAGCCTACAATATGTCGATCTGGTCGAGGTAATCGACGGGGGCGAGGATTATCGCCACCTGATCGAAGGACGCGAAGTGATCCGGCGATTCGGACGGTCGGGCCGCTCGCGGTTTACGAAAATCTACGCAGCGGCGTATCTGGCGCGGATATGCATGTTCTATGAGGCGGTGCGCTTGTCGCGCACACCTAATATGCGGCTGTTTTCGGTTACGTCGCTGGCTGGGGAAAGCCTGAATTTTTCACAGCTTGCCCTGCCAATGACAGAGGAAGACGGGAGGGTGAGGTATATTGCGGCGGTATTTGATTTTCCCGACCCTATTACACGGATACCGACCGCCCCCTTGGGGATACATTCGGCATGGCGGCGACTGGAGCGCGGAACCGCGCGGGAGACGGTGATGGGAGATCGGCGTTGGCGGTGACGGGATAACGATAGAAGCAAGGAAAACCTGTCCGCCGCGAGGGGGGCTGGCGGCGGACAGGGGCGCGGCTTCTTTCCCTGCTCGACAGGTGGCCTGCGCATCTGGCTGTCCGCAACATCACGGAGCAGCGACATAACCAAGGGAAAGGGGGCTGCCTTCCTTGGGTATGTTCCTTATTTGTTCCATATTAGCGTGCGCACGTCAAGACCGTTTTCATCTTTCCTTGATATTTTTGATGGTCAGCGGAAGCGGCATGGGACTTGCTACCTCCATTGAAGACATTGATGCGAGGCACCATGGAACCGAGGCTTCCCGATATTGCACGCGATGAAAGCGCACCCTTGATATTCGCCGCCGGTTTTTCGGTGCTGCTGCTGACCTTGATCTGTGTGTTTGCAGGGGTGATGCTGCTGCGACAACGGGCGAGGACGCAAGGTATTTATACCAAATATGTGGCGCGCGGCGACCGACCTCTGCGCCGATGTGGCGCGCGGTCTTCCTGATAAATTCTCCTAAAAATCACTCCCGTTGAGAGATTCTAGACGGCGTCTATCGCTTCATCTGGATTGAACCATCAGAACAAATAGTGAATTTATCACGGCAAACCTTGCCGCACAAATTTGTACGGGCTAACGTCGCGCCGAGCGGCTTTTAGGCCGTGTTCAGGGATTCTGGCGGGAGCGGAGTGGCGATGTCATCCTTCTATCAACGGCTTGTGGACTGCAAAGCGCTTGTATGGGCGGTACTTGGAGTCTTTCTTTTAGGTTTTGGTTCACTTGGCTTGACCACGTGCTCCGACGACTCGCACCGAATCGCGGAAGTGAAGACCCTTCAACAAACGGCGGAAACGCAGGGCGCAGAGCTGGAAAGCCAGCGGACAGCCTTTGCCGGGCTGGAAACCGAGAAGCTGGCGCTTGCGGAACAGACCAAGGCATTAAATGCTGATCTGGAATCGGCCCGCACTAGCGATGCGGCCAAGGCCGTAACCATCGGGGCGGTCAGCGCAGGGCTGGCGGCTATCGGGATCGAGGGTGTGACAGCGCAAACGCCCCCTGTGGAAGCGGTCGAAGGGGTCGCAGCGGGCTTTGCAGACCTCAGCACCGCGCGCGGATCGCTGGAAGCCGAGCTTGAAACGGCGCGCAATGAACTTGAATTGATGCAAGAAGCGCGGGCGCAAATCGATGATGATTATGCAACCCGCACTCGTACTTTGCAGTCGGAACTCGATTCGATGCGCGGCGCGCTCGATGATGCCGATCTCGAAGCTGAACGCCTCAAGAAACAGCTGAAAACGGCAATGGCGACCCCTGTGGTCGATACCGATGCCATGGCCGCACTGGAAGTCGAGCGCGATGCAGCCCGCGCCGAGGCCGATAAATTGCGGGTGTTGGCGCAGGATGCCGAATTGCTCGAAATCGCCCGCGCCGATCTGGAAAAACAGAACGCACAAATCAGCAGCGACTATACCGCCCTGAGCGGCAAGCTGTTGGATGCAGAGGATGCCGCCCTAAGCGCGGAGGATTTGAGCGAAGAACTGAAAGCCGCACAGGCGCAGATTGCTGAACTCGAAAGTGCCGCTGCGGAGGCCGCAGAAATCGCCGCCGCCGAGCCAGTAACGGCACCAACAAGCCTGATGTCTTCGACCGAAAGCACGGGCGATACGGCAGGTGTCTCGGCCCAAATCGCGGGCTTGGCAGCAATGCTAGAGCAGAACTCGCAATCGAGCCTGCTGGCGCTCAAAGGCGATTATGAAAACGAGATCGACTCGCTCGAAACCAAGCTGGACGCGGCCCGCTCGGTCAGCGCAGCGAAAGAAGCGGAAAGCAGCGCGCATCTTGCGGCACTCTCATCGCTAAAAGGCGCGCTCTCGGTTTCCGAGAAAAACGTCGAAGCCGGACTTGCAAAAGAGCAGGAACTTCTTGGCGATATCGCGGAACTTGAACGGCGCAAGGCAGAGCTTGAAGAGGAAGTCGGTACGCTGACGACTCGCAACCAGGCGCTGACGGCACAGACAGAAGAACTTGGCGGCTCAACTCAGGCGATGAAAATCGAGCTGGCCGGTATCGCCAAGGAGAAAGACTCGCTTCAAACCGAAATTGAACGTCTAAACGGCGCGCTGAAAGTTGCTGAACAGACAGCGGATGATAGCACGCAGCGTTTGGGTCTTCTCTCCTCGACCAATGAAGAGATTGGCAGTGAGGTCGATGACCTGCGCGCGGAGGTTTCCGCATCGCGCTCGACGATCAGCACGCTGGAATCCCAGTTGAGCAACGCAACCGCCGCCCGCGAAGAAATCGAAAGTGACCTCGGCGGACAGGTAACGCAGGCACAGGCTGATTATGCGGCACTGAAAGCCTCCATCGAGGATGGCGCCGTCTCAGACCGTATCACCGCCGCCGATGAGGCGCTTGGTCAGGTCGCGGCCCTCGAAGACGAGAATGCCGCACTCAAAGCGGGCGTTGAAGATTATGAACAGCAGATCGCAGCCGTACAATCGGATGCGGATCGCCTACGCGGCACCATCACGACGATGGATGCCACCATCGCCGAGTTGAACGAAGAGCGTGACACGCTCGAAGCTTCCCTAGACGCGGCAAAAACCGAGCGTAACTCGCTGATCTCATCGCTGGAGACAAATGGGGCATCCGCTGAGGAAATGGCGGCTCTTGAGATGACGAATGCTGGCCTGCAACAGCAGGTGAGCGGGTTCGACGCCCAGATCGAAGATTACGAGCAGCAGATTGCCGTGCGTGAGGCCGATCTCCAAAGCCTGCGCGGGACCATCGGGACGATGGAAGCGACCATCGCAGAGTTGAACGATGAACGCGATGCGCTTGAAACCCGTGTTGGGGAAATCGGCGGGCTGAAGTCGCAAATCTCCGGCTATGAAGCACAGCTGGCCAGCGCCAATGACGACGCCAGCCGCCTGCGCAGCACCATCGGCGAAATGGATGCCGAGATGGTGGCGATTAGCGCCGAACGTGATGTGGCACTTGAAAAGGCCACAAGCGCAGAGGCGGATTTCGCAGCCCTGACAATTCAGCGCGACAATATCGAGCTGGATCTGGAAGATACGCGCAAGGCGCTGATGTCGACCGAAGCCTCCGGTAGCGGCGAGATCGCAGCCTATCAGGCCCAGATCGCTACGCTGGAACAAGGCAAGGCAGACGCCGATTCGCAGGTTGCGGCGATAACAACGGCGATGGCCACGACCAATGCCGAAATCGAGTCGATTCGCTCGACCCTAGAAAAGCGCACTAAGGAGCGTGACGCGCTTCGTGAACAGCTTGCGGGACTGGAAACAGAAACCGATGCGCTGGAGGCGCAGATCGAATCGGCGCAGGCAGATGCCACAACCCGCGAAAAGATGATCGGCGACTTGACCGCCCGCATGGGTGAACTGTCCCGTGAACGCGATGGCCTTGAAAGCCAGATCAGCGAGATCGAGAGCGCCCAGACAGAACGTGTTTCGCTGCTCGAAGGCAACCTCGACACCGCACAATCGAACCTAGAAGCCCTTGCGGCGGAGAAGGACCAACAGATCGCTAACCTCGAAATCCAGATCAGTGAGATCGAGAGCGCCAACATGGAGCGCGTCTCTCTGCTCGAAGGCAATCTCGATACCGCGAAATCGGACCTCGACGCTCTTGCGGCGGAGAAAGACGAACAGATCGCATTGCTGGAAACACAGGTGAAGACCACCGCCGCCGAGGCAGCCGATACGCAAGGCGCGATGGAGGCGGAGATCGCCGAAACCCGCGCTAATCTCGGTACGGCCAACGCTGAATTGGAAGCGTTACAGGCCCGGATTTCCGAGCGCGACGAATCGATCAAGGAGATGGAAGCGGAACTTGAATCGGCCAATGCCGATCTCACCGCCCGCTCGGCAACGGCGGAAAACCTCAGTGATCGTCTGATTGCGGTGACAGCCGACCTCACCAACGCCCGCGCAGAACTCGCCGAAATGCAGGAAACAGGCGAAGCCCGCGCTGCAACCCTCGCCTCGCTTCAGGATGGCAACGCCTCGCTTGAAGAGGAGTTGGCAACGGCGGCCAAACGGGCCGAAGACCTGCGCGACTTACTGGTCGAACAGCGTAGTCGTAACGCCGAACTTGAACGCGAAGCGGATGCACTGGAAGGCCGGATTGCGGGTCTCGAAACGGAAAGCGCGCGGGCGAAGGAATTGGCAGAAACCGTGACCGGCCTCGAAGGTGAGATCGGCACGCTCGGCCTTTCCAACGAGCAGCTCGAAGCGCAACTGGCCGCAGAGCGCGACCGGATCAAGACGCTAGAAGAGCAGCTTGATGCGGCACCGAAAGCGGAGATGGTTGCAAGCATTGAGGGTGATCTCGATGCAGCGAACCAGAATATCCGCGCGCTTCAGGAAAACTCGGCGACCCTAGAAGCACAGCTCAGTGAGGCACAGGCGACCCAAGCTGGCCTGCTCGCAGATCTTGAAGCGGCCCGCACAGCGCAGAGTGATCTGGAAGAACAAGCAGCGGAGATCATCGCCCTCCAAAGCCTTCTCGATGTATCGCGGGCCGAAGCGTCGCAATTGACGCGAAACCTCGAAGCGGCGCAGCAAGCTCAGTCTTCGGGCCGCGTAGCGAATACCGCGCTGCGTGATGAGTTACTCGCTGCCATTGGGCCAAACGATGTGATCATCAATAATGATGGCTCGTTCTACCTCAGCTCGAACGCGACCTTCGCTTCCGGCTCCGCGCGCCTGTCCGATCAGGGCCGGGCTGTGCTGGACCGGGCGGCAATTGCGATCAACAACTTCCTCGTTACCCGGCCCGATGCGGCGGGCAAGATCGTCGTGGAAGGGCATACTGATGCCGATCCAATTGCAACTGCACAATATCCTTCAAACTGGACATTGTCGGCTGCACGCGCCGCGAATGTGGTGACGTATCTGGAAGAGCTAGGCGTTCCATCGGATCGTCTTGCAGCCGTCGGCTTTGCCGAGACGCAGCCTATTGATAGCGGTACGTCACGCGAAGCCTTTGCCCGCAATCGTCGTATCCAGTTCGACTTCCTACCGGAATGAT
>CALFVD010000096.1 GCA_937928005.1 uncultured Neomegalonema sp.
ATCGTCGGTCTGTGCCTCGCGGGCATGATGGCGCAGCAGATCGGCGGTGGAATAGGCATCGATGCGGGCTTCTTGCCCCAGCAGGCGGTCGCGCGAGGCTTCTTGCATGATGGCCGTAGCCCGGAACAGGCCGCCCATGGCATCGGTTGCCAATGATTCCAAGGTGGATTTGGCGCGCAAGACCCTTGGCGCGCGCTGCAATGCTGGGTAAACATTGGCAAGCGGCCCAAAGACGCCGCGCGCGGCCCAGCCGGGCAAACGGGCCTTTACCCGTTCCTCGGCGAGGTGGTGGGGGTAGCGGCGATAACCGGCAAAGAGCTCGTCGCCGCCATCGCCCGAAAGCGCGACCTTTACATGGCGCGAGGCCATGCGGCAAAGGGCCAGCGTCGGCAGGGCAGAGGCATCGGCGAAGGGTTCGGGGAACGCGCCGCCCAAGCCATCGAGATCGGCCATCGCATCGGGGGTGACGCGCTCGACATGGTGGGTTGCGCCGTGCATCGCGGCGACCTGTGCGGCGAGGTCGGTTTCGTCGAGGGCGGGATCGTCAAAGCCCATGGTGCAGGCGTTTAGCCCCGGCCCGCGAATGTTGCTGGCAATGGCCAACATCGCCGCGCTATCCACGCCGCCGGAGAGGAATGCGCCGAGCGGGACATCGGCGACGAGGCGTTTTTCGACCGCCGAGCGCAAGAGTGGGGTCAATTCCTCGACCGCCTCTTCGATACGGGTCAGGCGATTTTCGGGGTTGATGTTGATCGACCAATAACGGCGAGGTTCGGCGATTTCACCACCGCGCGATAGGCGCAAGACATGGGCGGGGGGGAGCTTGTGGACGCCCTCGAAGATGGATTTCGGCTCTGGCACATAGCCGAGTGCAAGGTAATCGGCCAGCGCGTCGGAGCGGATTGCCGGGGTCTGGTCCATGCCCGCGCGGATTGCGTCTAGATCGGAGCCGAAGAGCAATTCACCGTTCACAACCGCGTAGTAGAATGGCTTTTTGCCCCAGCGGTCGCGCATCAGGAACACGCTTTCGCTGGCCGTATCCCAGATTGCGACAGCGAAGAAACCATCGAGCCGATCGACCACACCCTCGCCCCAGACGCGCCAACCATGAAGGATGACTTCGGTGTCGCAATCGGTGGTGAAGACGGCCCCGGCGGCTTCGAGTTCGGTGCGTAAGCTACGAAAATTGTAGATCATGCCGTTGAAGACCAACGCCACACGCCCATCCGCGCTGACATAGGGTTGTTGCCCGCCGGTCGGGTCGATGATGGCGAGACGTCGATGACCAAGCGCAACGCCAGGGGCAAGCCATGCGCCCTCCCCATCCGGGCCGCGCCGGGCGATGGCGTCGGTCATGGCTTTCAGGCGGCGGGGGCCGATTTCCGCGCGGCCCTTCAGATCGATGATCCCAGCGATGCCGCACATCAGTCGAGAATCCCGTTCAGCGCGGGGATATCGACCAGCAATGCCTCGATAGCCGCGACACCGTTTTCGCCTTGTGCGGAGAGCGCGACCACGGCGGCTTTGGCCGTACCGCCTGTCAGACGGGCGCGCAATTGGGCGATCTTCGCTTTCTTCGCGCTGGCGGTGAAGGTATCGCCGGACAAGACCCAAGACGCGACTGTGCGGGTCGAGAAATCCGTGCCGTTTTCATGCTGTACATAAAAAGTCAGATCATCGCGCCGCGCGGTCTGGGGCAGGCCGGTCTTGCCGGTTTCCAATGTCATCGTTTTCAGGCTGGCCCGCTTCCAGATCGTGTCGTCATCGAAACGGTTCGACCAATGCAGGGCTTCGGCCCCGTCGCGCTGGTGCGAATAGGCGGCGACGAAGACGTCTACCGTATGCTTGCCATCCGTCAGTCGCAGCATCTCGGTCTTATCGGCGGTATCGAAACGGGGAATCCAGCGGTCAGGTGCCTCGCCGTCAATGGGTATCGTGCGCCAATTACTCGGTACGATCGTCGTTGCAATCTTAGCGGGCAGCGGCTCGGCAATCGGATCGGTCAATGTCGCAAGCGCAGGACCGCCCGTCAGGATCAGCGCCCCGGCGAGCATCGCGGCGAAACCGTTGCTGCGCGCACTGGAGCGGGTTGGCTCGACCGGGTGCATGGCCGGATCTTCGATATTGCGATCTGCGAACAGGCCACCAATCCACAGCATCAGAAGCATGACCAATGAGAAGAATACCCAGCCATAGACGAGGTGATCGACACCAACCGCCAGTGCATTATCTGTCGAATGAGCGAGCATCATAATCCCATAAGCGCGCAGGCAATTGGCGAAAACAGGGATAGCCACAGACAGTGTCAGGAACAGGCACCATTTCCATGCCTTGTCGTAGCTAAGATACGCAAAGATGAAGGCGATGAAGATATTGGCGATCAGAAAGCGGATGCCCGCACAAGCCTCGGCCACTTCCCATAGGCCGGAGGGAATCTCGATCATCAAGCCTTCACGGTAGACCGGAATGCCGGTCAATTGCAGCAGCCAGACGGACACATCTGCCGTCAATTCCTGCAACGCCGGGATTAGGAAATCACCGAACGGAACCATGAAGGCGAGAAACAAGATTGCAAAGCGAAAGCGCCGGGCGAAATCCCACCCCAAGCAGAGCGGTACGAGCGCCATGAGCGCGCCGACAAATCCGACATGGCGCAGTATGTTGATGCCTGCGATCTCACCGATAAAGCCGATACCTGCGAAAGCGGCGAGGATCAGGACGGCGTTTAGCGCGGGGGCAAGGGTCAGTTTTGCCACCTCCTCACGCCGCCGCCAGATGAGGTAAAGACTGGCTGGAACCACCAGAAATCCGTGGTTATAGGTCGTCGTGTTCCACCAGATATCGACCATGCTGGCCAGTGTCTCGAACTGGGCCGCGCAGAGGACCACCACCATCAACGCCAGACGGACAAGCGGCCCCGTCTGCGCGCGCGGGGCGGCATGGGAGAGATCGGAATAATCGGTCGTCGTCATGCGGCGTTCCTTGCGGACAGCGGATCGTCGCCCGCGATGACCCGCTCCAGCGCCTCGATCCGTGCCGCCCAGCTATATTTCTCAGCGATCACCGCCTGCGCCTTGATGCCAAGGGCACGCGCGCGGGTGGGATCATCGAGCAGGGTCGTGATTGCGCTCGCAAACTCCGCGCCAGTCGTGGCGAGCGTCACAGAACCGTCATGGTCGATGCCGTCGAGCGCGCCTTGGGTGACAACGGCGGGGGTGCCTGCGGCCATGGCTTCGAGCACCTTGTTTTGCACGCCACGGGCCAGATGCAAGGGTGCGACGGCCACATCGGCATGGGCAAGGTAGGGACGCATATCCTCAACCCGCCCGGTCACGGTGATATCGTCTTGCGCGCCAAGCGCCGTCACGGCCTTGGTCGGTTTCGATCCGGCGATGATGAAGTCGATATTGCGCCCCTCGGCCCGTAGGATCGGCATGACGTGCCCCGCGAACCAGCTCACCGCCTCAACATTCGGGACGTAATCCATCGCGCCGGTGAAGATTACACGGCGACGATCATCGGCGGGGTAGGGCGTGGGCAGGGCGGCGGCATCCTGCCATGATTCGATATCGACACCGTTGCCGATAGCGTGGATGTTTTCGGTGTGGCCCGTGACCTGGGTGAACAGGGCGGCTTCAGCATCCGTCACCAGTAGGCTGGCATCGGCGCGTTGGGCCAGTTCACGCTCGGCACGCTGCATCAGTTTTGCTTCGCGGGCATAGACCCGGCCCATTACGCCGCCCGCTTCGCCCAAGACGCGCCATTTCTGGGAATCCACATCGACGAAATCGACGATCAGGCGATCCGGGGATTGGATCATGGCATCGAGATACGGCATCGTGCCGGAGGAATAGAGCAGGGCGGCGTCGAAGCGATGCTCGCCCGTCACCCGCGCCACCCAGCCCATAAGCGAGGGATGGCGGAAATAGGCGAAGGAAACCGGCTCGCGCCGCGCCAGCGCCGACAAGGCCGACCGATGGCGAGAGCGCCCGCGCCCGTCAGCCATGTGAGTCTCGACGCATAGACCATCGAGCGCATCGCGCCAGCGCCAGTCATCGGCCTCGTCCACGGGTGCACCAAGCCAGATATCATAGCGTTCGGCCAGCCCCCGGATCAAATGATAGGCGCGCAGTTTCTCGCCTTTGTTGGGCGGATAGGGAATGCGATGGGCGAGGAAGAGGAGTTTGGGTTTGTCGGTCATATTTCTCCCTCCCCCGCGAGGAGGGAAGGCTGTTCGTTCATTGCCGAACCTGACGGCGGTAATGGTCTGTATGTGTAGTGTTCTATTCCGTGCATATCCGTTACCCCAACTGCCGCGCGAGGAATGGCCCAACGCGCTTGGTCACGCCGAAGGGCAGTTTCTGCCATGTCTTCACGAAGCGCGCGTATTTCGGGTTGTTCGGGTTCACGTCCGGCATCTCGGTCGCGCCGATTAGGTGATATTGGTAATGCAGGGCTTCCGGCTCGAAGCCCCAAAATTTCTTGTAGTCGAACGAGCCTGTTTCGTATTTTGAGCGACCGAAATCGAAGGTAGCGACCCCGCGCTCTCCGGCGCGCTCCATCAATTCCCAATAGACGTGATCGAAGGCGTGTAGCTTGCGGGCTTCAGCCAGCGCGCCAACGTAGTAAGGATAAACGGTATCGCCCCACCAGAAGGTCATTAGCGCCACTACCGGGCCATCCGCGCCGTTGACGGTCGATATCTCGCAGGCATCGCCGAAGGCTGATTTCAAGGCCGCATACCATTTCAGCGGCAGGATCGGCGTACCAAGCGCGTGCAGATTGCGGGCGTAGAGGTCGTGGAAGACGGCGACCGGCGCATCGGTATCCACCGTCAGATCGCTCTTGATGCCCTTGCGCACATCCGCGCGTTTTTTTCGAGGGATCGCTTTTAACCGGTCTTCGGAGGTCGCGGCCAAGGGCGCGCGGAAGCCTGCATAGGTTTCTGATTTCGTCGCCCAGCCCTCGAATGCGGCCTTCTCGCTGCGCAATTCGAGGCAATCGACCTTGCGCTCCTTGCCCAGACGGATTGCCGCCGCCGCCAGCGCCTCGGCCACCTCGCCATTGCGCGCCAGTACACCGCCACCCACAGAAAAACCGGTCGAGACGAGGGTATTGCCGAATAGCGGCGTCTTGACATGGACCAGTGGCAGGATACCCACCACGTCACCGCCAGACTTTGCGATTAGATAGGGCGTGTCGTAGCCCAAACCCTGCCGCACAGCATCGCGCCATTCTAGCGTGTGAAACGGTGTCGCGTCCGAGTGCGCGGCGAGAAAATCTCGCCATCCGGTTTCGTCTGAGGCTTCAAGCCGAGAGACGGCCAGCGTTTCGAGAGTTGGAAAGATCGTCGAGCCATCCATGATACGCCTCGTCCATTCGGGTCCATTGTCCCCCAGAAGGGGCGCCACCGGCCAGCCTGCGCAATTTCGATTCGCAACGAGACAGGCCGATATAGTGGCGTAGCCGAGACTTTAGAGGAGCCGCTTTAACGCGCGGTTGCGATGGGTCGACTTCCCACGGATGCAGGTAAAAATTCGGTGGAATTCCTTCGCGGCGCATCCGCTGCATGTTCGTGCGAGTCAGGGCGAGTGGGAACATGCGGAAGAATCCGCCACCCCCCGCCGGTATACGCCGCCCGCGCCAAAGTAGCGTGGTGATGGGGATCTCCAGCATATTCGCGCTTGGCTCGCGGAAAGGATGCCTTGGGGCGTCTGGATTGCCGTAATTGTCGTGGTTGATCGGGTGCGAGCTGGAGGAATACGTGTATCCAGCCTCGGCCAGCGCCTCGTAGGCCCAAGGACTGCGTTCATCGATTGAGAAACTGGGTGCGCGGTAGCCTTTGACGGCCACGCCGCCGGTCTGTTCGAGAATGAGTCGTGCGCGGCGCACATCGTCGAAGAAGGCAGCACGATCCTGATCAAAAACGGCGTAATGCGCTGAACCATGGCTGGCCAGTTCATGCCCTGCATCCACGATCCGCCGTATCAGGGCAGGGTGCTTTTCGGCGACACAGCCCAGTGTGAAGAATGTGCCGAGCGCGTTATTGTCCGAAAATATTTGGAGGATGCGGTCGGTATTAGCCTCGACCCGGCTTTCCTGACGCGACCAATCCGCCCGGTCTATCGTGCCTGTAAAAGCATGGACGTGAAAATGCTCTTCAACGTCGATGGTGAGCGCGCCCATAAGCGCGCCCCCGTTAGCGGTGTTAATCATGCCTGGCGAAGATGTTGCTCGTCTTCGGATTCTCCGTCGCCATAGGCTTTCATGGCAAGGTCGATCAGTTCGTGAACC
Organism: uncultured Neomegalonema sp.; assembly: GCA_937928005.1. GTDB lineage: Bacteria > Pseudomonadota > Alphaproteobacteria > Rhodobacterales > Rhodobacteraceae > JAHDDY01. The sequence continues at coordinate 6,295 of CALFVD010000096.1, forward strand.
GCTTCGTCATGCTCGGTCACGCGGTCTTCTAGCTTTTCGAGGCGACGGGCGATGACCGTAACGGCGCGTTCGATCTTGGCGAGGCGGTCGGGCGACAGATTTGCACCGCCGCCACCGCTACCGCCGCTGGCGGGTGCCGCATCTTCGGGCGCAATATCCTCGTTCTTTTGGTCTTCGATAACCGTCTCGACCATAGCCGCGTCGATCTGCGATGCCTCTTCGAGCGCGGCGAAAAGCATGATGCGATTTGCCAACGTGTTGATTAGGCGCGGTACACCCTGCGTCTGATCGAAGATTTTTGCGAAGGCATCGGGTGTGAAGCCCGGATAGTTATCCCACCCCACCATTTGCAGGCGATGGGTGATGTATTCTTCGGTCTCCTCGGCGCTCATCGATGCCAACTTATAGGAGGCAATGATACGTTGCTGAAGCTGCGCGAGATCTTTATGCGCGACCGTTTGTAGGAACTGCGGCTGGCCAAGAAGGAAGCTTTGGAACAGCGGCTGACCAGCGACATTGAAATTGGACAGCATCCGTAATTCTTCGAGGGCACGAAGCGGCATGTTCTGCGCTTCGTCCACCACCAGAAGGACGCGCTTGCCCATCTGATTCTGCTCAATCAGAAATTCCTCGAAGGCGGAAATCAGGTCCGCCTTGTCGCGGGTATCCACATCGATCTCGAAAGCGTTGCAGATCAGGCGGATACAGTCATCCGCATCGACCTGCGTCGTCCCAATCTGGGCGGCGACGATATCGTTGCCGTCCAGTTCGGAGAAGAGCTGGCCTACGAGGGTCGACTTACCTGTGCCGACCCCGCCGGTGATGACGATGAAGCCTTCGCCTTGGTAGAGGCCGTATTTGAGGTACGACATCGCCTTCCTGTGACCTTCGGACCCGTAGAAAAACTTTGAGTCCGGGGTCAGGCGGAAGGGGTTGGCGGTAAGGCCGTAGAATTCTTCGTACATCTCGTCACCCTTGGTCTGGACCGCTATTTCGGTCCGTTCGTTTAGAAGCTGGCCGTGACACCGACGATGCCGGCGTTCTCTTTGAACTCGTCGATTGATTCGTCTGCGAATCGTTCTGTGTAAGTGTATCGCCCGAAAACATTGACAATTTCGGTAAGCTGGTAACTCAAACCTGCTCCGAGGGCCAAAGTGTCGAAATCATCGATGCTCGTACCGTCTTGTGTATAGCGGCTATAGCCCGCTCCAAGCTCACCGGACAGGCGGCCCGTCAAGGCGCGAGTCAGGCCGAGATTGGCCGAAACGACCGTTTCATCCTCGAATACACCGTCAAAGTCGCGATGCAGGGCGCTGACGTTTGCGGTCCAGCCAGTCTGGCCGACTGAGCCAGCGACACTCGCATTGATCGAGTCGATGATGGCGTCATCATCTTGAATCGCGAAGGTCGGATTCAGGTTGCTGGCAAGGCCACCATCGACACCGTTGAGAGCCGTACGCAGGGCTTCATCATCGTCAAAGTTCGAGAACTGAACCGAACGACGAGCCGCCAGCGAGGCAACCAGATTGCGCTGGGCTGCGTAGGTGACTGCCGCGCCATAATCCACACCGCCATAACGATAACCAGCGAAAGCCTGAGCGGATAGACGCTGGCTCGGCTGATAGCGCAAGCCAACATTACCGAAGACGCCATCGAAATCATCGCCCACATTCTCGGAGAAGTGATCATAACCAGCGGACCCGGTAACAGCCAAGGTGCGCGAGACGGGCACATCGACACTGACTTGCGAGGTCCAGCGGCGTAGGTTTTCACTACTCGATTCTGGATCATAATCTTCGTATTCAGTGATTGCAGCCCAACCGAAGCGACGGAACTTGCGCGGATCGGAGGTCAATGCAGCCGATACGGTATGTGACAGGCCGCCGTCGAGATCGTTGTCCTCATAGGCTTCGCCACGGGCAGTGTAGCGCAGCTCTGCATTGGCCCAACCACCGAGGTTCTTGCGCAAGGACGGGCTAACAAGGCCGTAGTAGGCGCGGCTACGATTGTCCGCATTGGCGAGCGGGTTGCCGGAGAAACGGTCATCATCATCGACGAAGACTTCCGAGACGCCCGCACCGACATCAAGATACAGCAAATTCGGGACGATTGCCGCCGACCAACCTGTATCGAGATTACCGCGTAGGCCATCATCGTTCGTGTCGTTCAGGTACTTGTCATAGCTGAGAGAGGCCGAAACCTGACCCGATAGCCGCTCGCTTTCGATGGCGACATTGACGCCCCCTGTAGCGGTGAGAACAGTTTCATCTTCCTCAAAGCCATCAGGATCGAGATTGATGTTATCCGAATAGCTGACCGACCCTTCGACAAATGGTGTCACCTGCGTGGTCCAGCGACCCCGGCGAACAGGAGCGTTACGTTCGAGAATACCTGGGCGCGTTCCCGCTGCGCCGACGCCGGTTGGTGCGATAGGCCCAGTTTGAGACAATGTGCCATAAGCATCGTCTGTAACTGGGATTCCGCTGGTTGCATAACCACCGGAATAGATACGCTCTCCGGCAGTCTGCGCGACGAGTGCGCTGCTTACGGCGAATACTGCAACTGCACTGCCCGCCGCCAGAAGCTTGCTACGGGCAGACAGGCGGAAGGCCTTACGGCTAGGCTTGGTTGTATGCTTCATAATAGCTTCCGAATTGCTCGGTGCGGTTCCCGACGGTTGTCTTGTTCAGCACCAGGTTGACGTTCTGGTCTGTCTCAAGCAAATCCAGTGCCGAATCGACCGCGCTGCGCGAAGTTTTCTCTGCATCGACCACCATGACGACCTGACCCGCGTGTTCCGCGAGGGCCACAGGCTCGGTACTAGCCAGCAATGGCGGGGCATCGAAGATGATGATGCGGTCGGAATAACGCTCGGCCATGTCGGTCACGAGAGCTTCCATACGGTCGCCGCCGAACAAATCGGTGGCCGATTGCACGACGGCACCTGCCGCAAGATAGGTCATTGGGTGTTCGTGTTCCCGAAGTAGGACGTCGGGCAAGGACGCATCGCCATCGAGAAGCAAATCGGTCAGGCCGGGCAGATCGTTGCGCAGGCCAAGAATCTTCGACATCGATGGGCGCGCGACATCACCATCGACGAGCATCACGTTCAACCCTTCGTCGAAGATGATCGACAGGGCGAGGTTCATGGCCACGAAGCTTTTGCCCTCGCTAGGCCGGGCGCTGGTAACGAGAATGACGTGATTACGCCCACCGTTATCACCATTCTTGCGCTTGTTTTTCGCCGATAGTGACATGCGCTGCATCAGGCGGCGCTTGATGAGGCGAAATTCCTCTGAAATGCGCGAGCGGCGTACCTTTGGCGTGATGAAGCCGAATTTTTCGAGCCGCTGGTGATCGAAGGCGAATTCGCGGCTGCGTGCGCTGGGCTGCTCTGGCGCTTTGGGCTGTGAAGCCTTTTGTATGGCGGGCGCTTTGGGTTTTGGCGCAGGTTTGAATGCTGCTCCGAAGGCGTCCAGATCAGTCTGTGCCAGTTCTTTTGGTACGGCGGGGCGACGCGCGCGAGTACCTTGTTCGCGCTCATGCTCCCATGCATCGATATCGTCGAGAATCGACGCTTCTTTACGCGAACGACCCGGCCCAGGGGCGAGGTGTTTCGCACCGGCGGCTGTGGGCTTTGTAATGCGCTGTTTGGAAGTGGCTCGGTCGATAATGCTCATGGCGGTCTCCTTCGCGTGGGGCGGGCATAAAACCCAGACCCGACGCGATACTCCTAGATCAACGCTTTGAAGGTCTTGCCGGTGGCTTCGATCAGCCCCTCGACATTTGGACGCCACAGCTCGAAGTGATAGCGATACGTTATCCATGCAAAGATCGTAACGAGGGCGGCGACGACGGCTAGATAGATGAGATTACCCATCACCGTGCGCGTCTTCTGTCCCGCCGTCCCGATCATCGAGATGCCGCCTAAGACGGGCAGGTCGAACGAGTTTTTCAGATGTGAGATCGTCGGCATGTTATCGGCGAGTTGGATGCGCATGAAGGCCGTTCCGACCCCCGCGCCCAGCGCCATCAGTCCCGCCCCCATGAACAGGACAAGACGGTTCGGCCCGGCGGGCGTCACGGCCATCTGCGGCGCTTCGATCACACGGAATTCGACGAAGTTCTCACGGTTCGGATCACCGATACCTTTGAGAATGCGCAGTTTTTCAGTCAGTTTCTCGACTTCGATCGTGTGTTTTGCCTGCTCGGTTTGCATTTTTTGATAGACTTGAAGGATTTCCGGCTGACGGGCCAGTGTTGCCTGCAATTGCGGGATATCCCCGCGCAGTCTGGCAATCTGGCGCTCTGTCACGGTCAAGCGGCTCTGGCGTTGGTCGATCTGGGCGCGTAGATCAGCGATTGCCGGGTTTGGACCATAGATTTCACGCGGCTGCGCCTGTGGAATAGGGCGGTTGATCTCTTCTTGGTAACGGCGGTACTCAGCATCAACCTGCGCATTATGGGCGTTTGCTTGTGCGATACGACCTTGAAGAGCAGCGTTCGCCTGTTGGGCCATCGCCTGAAGCTGATTTAATTCTGCCTGCACATTGTTTGCGCGCGCTTGTGCGGCGGCAACATCAGGGTGCTGGGGCGTCAGGCGCTGCAATAGCTGCTGCACTTCGGCCTGTACGCTCGACGCTTGTGCGGCAAAAGACTGATAGCGTTGTTCTTCAAGGGTTGGACCTTGTGGGATTGGTATCCGCTGCGTAATTGGCGGGGCAATATAGGGGCGCTGTTGCTGTGGTGGCTGCACCACACGCTCCAGCACTTGGGGCGGTGTGGAAGCAAGGCGAGAGCGTAGGCTGGCGAGTTCTTGCTGATAGAGCAGGCGGTCACTTTCGAGCTGCACAACCTGAGCTTCGATCCCACGTTTTTCGGCAGCGACAGAAGGCGCACCCGCCAATTCGTCCCGATACTGGCGCTCATGGCTCGCTAGTGTGGCTTCAGTTGCGGCCAGCTTGGCGGATGCATCGGCGAGACGTTCTTCGATATCGCGGCGGATGCCTTCGCCCTTGTTGTCCTTGCCGCCGGTGCTGATGAGACCTTCTTCGAGGAAAAGGTCGAGTAGTGCCTGCACCACATCACGCGCGCGACGGGGATCGGCACTGGAAAATTCGATGTTGTAGAAGTCGCGACCCTGACGCTTGAGGCTCATTTCGGTACTGAGTGTCTCGATTAGAGCCTCTTTGCCGCGCTGGTCGCGATAGGTCAGATCGAGATCTGTGCGGCGAATCACTTCTTCGATATTCGGGCGCGCATACATCTGCTTGCGCACGTTCTCGATCTGGGCAGAAGGATCGCCAAGCTGCAATTCGCGGCCCACGATCTTCTGCATCAGGGAGTTGGTATCCACGTAGACCGTGGCCTTGGAGGTGTAGACATCCTTGGCGGTCGCGGCAAAGAGTGACCCTGCGACCCCCACGATCCATGTGACGAGCAGGATGCTCCACCGGCGCTTCCACAACTCGGCCAAGTAATGCTGAAGCTGAAATTTTAGCTCGCCCATTGTCCATCCCTTCGAAGCCGGTGCGTAATCGGCTATGCGTTCTCGCGTTGCGTAAGTGTATTGATCACTGGTCATGATCCGGTTAATCGCGATGAGAATGCAGATTACCTGCCAAATGGTCGAAGCATCTGAGGAAAGGTGCCTTCAGAAGACCGTACACGCCGCCGCTATCCGCTCGCATCGCTTGGAGTGTAGGCGGATAGTGCGTTTACGTGCACACCGTGCTTGAAACCCGCTCCTGTGCGGGATACCCCGCCTGTCATGAGCCAGCCGCAGCCCAAACAGACCGCCCCTCTCGAAAACACCCTGATGCGCGTCGGGGGTGCGCCGGAGGGATATGATGCCGCGCTTCTCGCTGATTTGGTGCGGCGAGCGGATGGGCCAGTCATCCATATCGCCAATGACGATGCGCATATGGCTTCGATGGTTGATGGGTTGCGCATTTTTGGCCCCGCCATCCCGATCCTGCGCTTTCCGGCATGGGATTGCCTGCCCTATGACCGGGTATCGCCCAATACCGAAGTTGCCGCCCAGCGCCTAGCCACCCTCGCCGCCCTGTCACGCAAATGGGAGCGCCCCTCTGTCATCCTGACCAGTATCAACGCGGCGATTCAGCGCGTGCCAGCCCGTGAGGTCATCAAGGAAGCTAGCTTTACCGCCAAAGCGGGTACGCGCATCGATCCCGAAAAACTGATGCGCTACCTGACCCGCAATGGTTACACTCGCTCCTCCACCGTGGTCGAGCCGGGCGATTTTGCCGTGCGGGGCGGTATCATTGATATTTTCCCCCCCGGTCGAGCCAAACCCCTGCGCCTCGATTTCTTCGGCGATGTGCTGGAGACGATCAAACGGTTTGACCCCGCAACCCAGCTATCCGCCGACCGTGTTGACCGCCTTGCCCTCGCCCCCGTTTCCGAGACGCCCCTGACGCCCGAGATCATCGAGCGATTCCGGCGTAGATATCGCGACCAATTTGGGGCGGCGGGTAGCGAAGATGCGCTTTACGAGGCCGTCTCGCGCGGTGGGCGTCATCAGGGTATGGAGCATTGGCTGCCGCTATTCCACGAGCGTCTCGACAGCCTGTTTGACTATCTGCCCCATGCCCCCGTCAGCTTTGACGGTAGCGTTGAGGATATCCGCAACGCCCGCTGGGATACGATCAACGACCATTACGAGAATCGCCGCGTTGCGCAGGATGCCCGCACGATGGGCGCGCCGGTCTACAAACCGATTGTGCCCGATACGCTTTACCTCGACGATCAGGCATGGGCCGAGGCGTTGACTGACCGTCCATTGCGCGCCTTCACCGCCATTCCCACAGGCAGTGGCCCCAACACCATCGATGCGGGCGGCAAGCTGGGCCGTAGTTTCGCCGCTGAACGACAGGCGGAGAAGGGCACAGGCGGTATCAATCTGTTCGATACCGTCGTCGCCCATGTGAAGGGCCGTATCGACGACCGCAAGCGCACGATCATCGCCTCCTACTCCGATGGTTCCCGTGATCGGATGCGTACGTTGCTGACTGATCATGGGTTGAAGGCGACCGCTACGGTGGCCAAGTGGGCCGAGATCGACGAGCTGCCTAAGGGGACGACCGCGCTTATTGTCTGGCGGCTGGAAAGCGGCTTTGAGACGCCCGATCTGGCCATCATCGCCGAGCAGGATATCCTTGGCGACCGCCTCGTCCGCCAAACCCGCAAGCGCAAGACAGCCGAAAACTTCCTGACCGAAGCCTCTAGCCTCGCCGCTGGCGACCTCGTGATCCATGTCGAGCATGGATTGGGCCGCTATACCGGCCTCAAGACTGTCGAGGCACTGGGCGCGCCCCATGATTGCCTCGCCCTCGAATATGCCAATGAGGCACGCCTGTTCTTGCCCGTTGAGAATATCGAGCTGTTGTCGCGCTATGGCGATAACGAGAATGCGCAGCTTGACCGTTTAGGCGGCGGTGGGTGGCAGGCGCGCAAGGCGAAAATGAAGAACCGGATCAAGGACATGGCCGAACGCCTGATCCGGATCGCCGCCGAGCGCCAGCTCCGCAAATCCCCCGTCATCACACCGCCCGAAGGCGCGTGGGAAGAGTTCTGCGCCCGCTTTCCATATACTGAAACCGATGACCAAATGGCCGCCATTGAGGATGTGATCGAGGATATCGGCTCTGGCCGCCCCATGGACCGCCTCGTTGTCGGCGATGTGGGTTTTGGCAAGACCGAAGTTGCCATTCGCGCCGCCTTTGCCACGGCCATGGAGGGCTTTCAGGTCGCCGTCATTGCCCCTACGACCCTACTGGCCCGTCAGCATGCCAAGAACTTCGCCGAACGCTTCCGTGGCTTGCCGATCAAGGTGCGACAGCTATCGCGTTTTGTCCCCGCCAAGGAGGCGACGGCCACTAAAGCGGGCATGACCGACGGCATCGTCGATATCGTTATCGGCACGCACGCGCTCCTCGCCAAGAGTATCAAGTTCAACAATCTGGGTCTTTTGATCGTCGATGAGGAGCAGCATTTCGGCGTACGCCACAAAGAGCGTCTCAAGGCATTGAAATCCGATGTCCATGTCCTGACCATGACCGCCACACCCATTCCTCGTACGTTGCAACTCGCCATGACCGGTGTGCGCGAAATGAGTCTGATCGCGACCCCGCCCGTCGACCGCTTGTCGATCCGTACCTATGTCGCCCCGTTCGATCCGGTGACGATCCGCGAAGGTTTGCTGCGTGAGCATTACCGGGGTGGTCAGTCCTTCTACGTCGTCCCTCGCATTTCGGATCTTGCCGATATCGAAGAATTCCTGCGCGAGCAGGTGCCGGAGATCAAATTCGCCACCGCCCATGGTCAGATGGCCCCCGGCGCGCTGGATGATGTGATGAACGCTTTCTATGACGGCCAGTTTGACGTGCTACTGGCGACGACGATCGTGGAGAGCGGGCTGGACATTCCCACCGCCAACACCCTCATCGTTCACCGCGCCGATATGTTCGGGCTGGCGCAGCTATACCAGATCAGGGGCCGCGTAGGCCGCTCTAAAATCCGCGCCTATGCCTACCTCACCACCCGCCCGCGCAAGCCGCTAACTCCACAGGCCGAAAAGCGCCTCAAGGTGCTGGCCTCCCTTGATACGCTGGGCGCGGGTTTCAACCTTGCCAGCCACGACCTAGACCTACGCGGTGCGGGCAACCTGCTGGGTGAGGAGCAATCGGGTCAGATCAAGGAAGTCGGCTACGAACTCTATCAGGATATGCTGGAGGAGGCTCTGGCCAAGATGCGCTCCGGCGAAATCGATGCCCCCGATGAAGAAGGCACATGGTCGCCGCAGATCAACCTTGGCGTCCCCGTCCTGTTACCCGAAGCCTATATCGCTGATCTTGACGTCCGCCTCGGCCTCTATCGCCGCCTCTCTTCGCTGGTGACCCGTGAGGAGTTGGAAGGCTTTGCCGCCGAGTTGCACGACCGCTTTGGCAAGCCGCCCGCCGAGGTCGAAAGCCTACTTGGCATCATGCGCGTGAAGGCCATGTGCCGCCGCGCGGGTATCGCCAAATTCGACGGCGGCCCGAAAGGCGCGACGGTTCAGTTCCGCAATGACAAATTCGCCAATCCGGCGGGCCTTGCCCAATGGATGGCGGGTCAAAACAACCTCGCCAAGGTCAAAGGCACCAAACTTGTCATCCGCCGCGATTGGGACGATGATGATGCCCGCGTCAAAGGCGCCTTCAAAATCTGTCGCGCCTTGGCAGAGGTGGCGGAGGCCGAGGTAGCGAAGGTATAGAGCTTGAAAATATGTACAGATTTCTGTACGCATGTGCATATGAAGGTCACGAGTTACACGGATCTGCGCCAAAATCTCGCCACCCATCTTGACCGGGTGAGCGATGACCATGAGCCGTTATTGGTGACACGCGCCAACGGTGCCCATGCCATCGTCCTGTCGCTTGAAGACTATAACGCTTTGCAGGAAACCGATTACCTGTTGTCGGATGAGGCCAACGCCCAACACCTGTGCGCGAGTATCGCCAATGCTGGCAATAGCGGAAAACGGACGATAAAGACATTGGATGACCTAAAGCGCATGGCGGAATGAACCTCGCCTTCACGCCAGAGGGTTGGGGCGATTATCGCCATTGGCAAAAGACTGATAAGACGCTCCTTAGAAGGATCAATCGACTCATCGAAGATATTTTGCGCTCTCCGTTCGACGGGATCGGCAAACCCGAACCTCTCAAGTATGATCTGGTGAGGTGCTGGTCGCGGCGGATTGATAGCGAACACCGCCTCGTCTATGACGTGCAGGACGATACGGTCGTCATCCTCGCCTGTCGCTTCCGTTACAGCGCATGAGTGTCGCGATCATCGGTGCAGGTCCAGCCGGGCTTATGGCCGCCGAAATCCTGTCAGGCGAGGGCCATGCCGTCACTGTCTACGAGCGGATGCCGACCCCTGCGCGTCGGTTTCTCATGGCTGGGGTCGGGGGGCTGAATCTCACCCATTCCGAGAGGGTCGATAGCCTCATCACACGCTACCGCGAGGCAGCGGATACCCTGCGCCCTGCGCTCGAAGCGTTTGGGCCACAGGCAATGTGCGATTGGGCCGATGGGTTGGGGGCCGAGACTTTCATCGGCAGTTCGGGGCGTGTCTTCCCAAAGGCAATGAAGGCATCGCCCCTTCTGCGTGCATGGCTTATGCGGCTCGAAGGGCAGGGCGTGCGCCTTGCCTTGCGCCATGATTGGCGGGGATGGGACGGCGATGCGTTGATCTTTGACACCCCCGATGGCCCGCGCCAGATTACGCCAGATGCGGCGGTCCTCGCGATGGGTGGTGCAAGCTGGCCCAAGCTTGGCTCGGATGGCTCATGGACCGCGCACCTGCCCGATATCGCTCCGCTGCGCCCCTCGAATTGCGGCATCCATATCGCATGGAGCGCCCGGCTTCTCGACCGCTTCGCCGGTGCGCCGCTCAAGACTATCGCGCTCTCGTTTGATGATGAGACGGTGCAAGGAGAGGCCATTCTGACCCGCGATGGGCTGGAAGGGGGGGCGATTTATGCGCTGTCCCCGCTGATCCGTGACCGGCTTGATGCAGGCGATCCTGCAACCCTCACCCTTGATCTCAAACCGGGTTTGGCTGTCGATGCCCTCGCCGCGCGTCTTGCAAAGGCGCGCAAAGGCGACTCGCTCTCGAATGTGCTACGCAAGGCGGCCCGGTTCGATCCGCCCGCCATCGCTATTTTGCGCGAAGGCGACCTGCCGCGCGATCCGGGCATACTTGCTGCGCGGATCAAAGCTGTACCTCTCAATGTGACGGGTGTTGCGGGGCTAGAGCGTGCAATTTCTACCGCCGGAGGCGTATGTTTTGAGGCGCTTGACGCGCATATGATGCTGCGCGCCCGCCCCGGAACTTTCATTGCAGGTGAGATGCTGGATTGGGAGGCTCCAACAGGGGGCTACCTCCTCCAAGCATCCTTCGCGACAGGGGTAGCAGCAGCACATGGCGTAACAGCGTGGCTCGCTACCGTGAATCACGATCAGGCTAGGCCATAAAGTATCGAGAAATGCGCAGTTTAAAGCGCAAAGTACAACGATAGGGCAATCACCGCATCGTTTTGACGTGATCACGGGTGAAGCGCCCCGCCGTATTCACGGTGATTTGCTGAAGGGGCGTTTGGTGGCACGTCTTTCCAAAGAACAAGAATGGCGAAGTCCATCCGTCCCGGATTACGGAGCTTTTCGAGCGCCCGATCTACGCTGGGCATATTTCGCACGAGCGCTGGAATCTCAACTTCATCCCCGCCAAGCACGAGCAATTGATCTCGCTGGAAACATGGCAGGCGATTCAGGATCGCCGCAAATCCGTGGCGAGGGTCGCAACCCGAAAAGATATCAACGCCGATTTCCCGCTGCGTGGCTTCGTCACCTGCGGCTGTTGCGACGAACCGCTGACCGCATGCTGGTCAACAGGACGGAGCGCGAAATATCCTTACTATCTCTGCGACACGAAAGGCTGCGACCTTTACCGGAAATCGATCCGTAGAGACAAGATCGAGGGCGATTTCGAGGCCTTGCTGACAACACTCCAGCCGTCCCGAAACCTGTTCGAGATGTCCTTCGATATGTTTCGGAATATCTGGGAGCACAAAGTCAATCGATCGCGCGAAGCCACACTCGATCTACGAAAGAACCTTACCGCCATCGAGCGCAAGATCTCGCAGCTTCTGGACAGAATCGTCGATGCCGAGAGCGCGTCGCTGATCTCCGCCTATGAGGCAAAGGTCCGTGGTCTGGAAGCTGAGAAGGCGCTGATATCGGAAAAAATTGGCAAATCCGAGCGACCATCCACAGACTTCACGAAACTTATCGAACCGCTTTTGCGTTTCTCTCAAACCCGAGCATTCTCTAGGCTTCTGAGCGATTGGAGGACAAAAGAGCGGTGCTGAAACTGACATTTACCGACAGATTGGCATATGATCGGAATCAAGGTTATCAAATCGCCAAAACCTTGTTGCTTTTCAAGACCTTAGAGGGCTTGCACTTGGGAAAGTGTGATGTGGTGCCCCCGGACGGAGTCGAACCGCCGACCTTCGGTTTACAAAACCGCTGCTCTACCAGCTGAGCTACAAGGGCATAGGCGCATACATAAACGGAAAATGGCGATGTGCAAGTGTCCAGTCTCAAACGCACGGCAATCGCTTGAAAGCTGATGGATTCCCTTTCGGGATGTTGCGTGATTCATAGCAGACCTCACCACTTGGGGTTTTGCGATGTCCTCCTTCTCGTTACTCGACCATTTTTCTGCTCTCGACGATCCTCGCCAGCACTGGAAGGTATTGTATCCCCTGCCTGAAGTGCTGCTGGTGATCCTTTGCGGGACGATGGCTGGAGCGGACGACTTCGTCGAGATCCGCAAGTGGGGCGTCCAGAAG
>CALFVD010000097.1 GCA_937928005.1 uncultured Neomegalonema sp.
CTAGTATGGAATAATCGGGAACCAGATCCTCGATGGGTTTGCCGTCCGTATCGTCGGCATAGAGTTCATCCATGAACTCGTCGAGTTCGAGAGCTTCGGCCGGCGGCTTCGAGAGAAGGCCCTTGATGAACCGAACACCCATCCATCGCGGTTCGTCGAGAAAGCGCTCGTGCATCAGAGATGCGGCGATGCCGCCTACGAAGACTTTGTCGGTCTGCCCGTTCACGACCTTCAGGGCGTAATCTATCGTTTCGGTGATCTTCCGGTATTCGAAGGAGAAGAGGGTCGTGATGTATACCCGATCCCAGGCCGTTCCAAAGACGCTCTCGTCCTCGCCCTTGACGAAACGAACGGTGTCGCGCTTGCCATGCGGTCCGTGATAGGCGGCGATTTTCATCAGCCCGAGGGGGGGATACTTGTTCTTGTAGCCCGGCTCTATCAGCAGGATATTGCGATCAGCCATGGGCGACGAGCCTCGGACGGCGGCGAAATTCTCGGATGCAGGCGGCTGCGTGGGTAGCTCCTGCCTGACCCCCGAACCCTCGTAGCGGGCCACGGCTTGTCCAGTCAAAATCTAGGGCGAAATCTGAAAGCGCCTCGCAGAAGTGTGCGACAGAGAACGCTTTGTGCTCCCGTTCCTTGTAGATGTCGGCGGCAGTTTCCATCAAGGCATAGACACCAACACCCTTCGTGAGGATGTGAGACCGTGGATCGGCCCATTGCTCTGGCAGAACCAGTGCCACCGCCTGCCAGAAGTTCTGGACTGTCGCAGCGGCCTCCGCCAGTGAGCGGTCTTCTAGAATGTTGGAGCGGGAAAGAAATTTTCGGATAGCTTTCTGCATCGTTGCCAGCGAAGCGCGTCTTTTCAGCCCGGACGTGTTCATTCCGCCGAGGTCAATACGACGATACCAGGGTGATGTCGCCTCGTTGACCAGCTGGAGGGCGATGAAGAGTTCCGGCCTGATATCCGCCGCGTCCTTCGCCAATGTCGCTTCGTGGAACTGCGTCAGGCTTCCCGACAGTCCCTTCGCCTTCGAGTTGATCGTATTGAAGAGTTCGAGTTCCTCGTATTCAGAGAGACCGACGTAGGCCATGAAAGGCACGGGAATATCGAGATCCGACAGATGCCCGAGACGATGCTGGCAATCGACCTGCGCAAGAGCCTTGCGGGTGCGGGAAACAGAAAGGACGGTTTGCCCTCGCTCACCTTCATGAAGGCTCCATTCCCGACTGCGGGATGGGCGCAGATTAAATATGAGCGGGGTGCTGGTTCCATCCGCACGCTGGATGTAGCGACGGAAATCCAGGGAATGCCGGACGTTGAAACGGCGCTGGTAACCTTGGCCTGTGGTTTCGTCCAGAACATCCGCAAAGCTTGCATCATACAGATCCGAACAGGACGCGAAGCCCACGACGACCGTGCGCGCTCCTGAAGAACCTTTGATGCATGACAGTTTCAGAATGTCAGGGGATGACCCGTCAGCTTGCATCTAGAAAACTCCGAATTGCATCTGCAAAATGCAGATTGCACATTTCGGCGCGTCGATCTACCCCTAATGTGTCTTGATGACACATACCCAATTCGATCAGGCATCGTCGTCAAGTCGAGAAGATTCTTCTTCAAGCCTTTTCCGAACTGCCTTGATCCGCTGTTCGAGGGTCTTCAACTCGTAGTCGATCTTCAGGCGGACGTTGCGATTGTGATCGAGAATTTCGTCCACAGCCTCGTCGGTCACGAGCCAATTTTTGAATCTCTTCAACTTCCCAAGCTCGACGCTGTCCGCGCCGGAATGTTTTGCGTCGTCGAAGGCATCTTCGAGCTCTTTCTCGCCCTTCGCGAACTTCTTGAGAACCTTAGGTGTCTGGCAAACCAGCGGCAATTGATCCCGGACATCTACAGCCCTGATTTTGCCGGCCTTGATCATGCCCACTACGGTTGTATCGAAACTCGCGATCTCTTCCCGAGCGGCTTTAATCTTCCTGTTCTTCAAATACTCGTCATAATGACTCCATCGCTCCCTGTTATCGTCTTCGTTATCAAGCATAAATTGAAAGACATCGACCATGTGACGAACGGCTTGCGAAGAAATTCCAAGCTCATCAGCTATCACTGAAAGATCGACGTTCTGACCTTTGTGCCGCCGGTACACGAATCCTGCTTTCTCGTACGGAGCCCAGTCCTTTTTTCCTTTTACATGGTATTGACCGAGCATCGCATAGACGGCGGCATCGTCCAGATTTTCCGGAAGGACGCGGCAGCGGATGTGGGTCCATCTTCCCGGTTGTGCCTGCTCCAGCGCGCGATACGCAGCCAAGCGACTGTTGCCTTCCAAGACAACCATGTCACCGTCGCGGACGATAAGGGGATCGATCAGTCCGCCATTCTTCTCGATGTCGCCTTTTAGTTCTTTAACGTGATCGAGTTGTAGCATTCGCTCTAGGATCGTTTCCTGCCCAGGGTCTTCGCCGGTGCGGTCGAGCAGCGAATAGACGCGGGGATTGTCGCTCCAAAATCTGAGTTCCCGTTGGTCGATGTCCCGGTTCTGAGCGGGGATCTTGCAGGTCTTTATAAGGATATAGTCGTCGGTCTTCATGGCACCTCGGCGGCTGAAAGGATTTCCGCGACCATGCGACCGAACTCGTAGTCGGCGGAACGGTCATACTCTTCCCGGGAAATATCTGACTGCATCAGCTGTGCTGCAAGACGTTTCGCGCCAAGCAGGCGATCCACCCATTCGTCAACCGTATTTTCGCAAACGAGGTTCCAGATTATGCAATCCCGGGTCTGAGAAATCCTGTGAATCCGATCCTGTGCCTGAAGGTAGTCGTCGAGACTGAAGGAGCGGTCATAGAAGACAGCTTGGTTGGCTACGGTAAGCGTGAGGCCTTCCTTCGCCGCTCCGGGCGTGGCGACCAGAACCTCCGTATCGGGATCGCTCTTGAAGGCGGCGACTGCGGCGTTCCTGGTATCCATGTCCAGTGCGCCATGCACGACGACGGCTCCGTAATCCGCGAGCGAGCGGCCCAGCCATTCGGCATTCTCGACGAAGGACGTCCAGACGATTATCTTTCCACCATCATCGGAAGCGTCGCGAACCAGACGCAGAAGTTCGGGAAACTTCCCCGGCAAAATGCGATAGTCATCATCGACAAGCATCGGATTGGAAGCGACCTGCACCAGACGCAGTAGTCTCTTCAGAACCGCTTCCGCATCGTCGACAATTTGCCGGTCGTCGCGCATGATTTCCGCTTTCGCCCGGTCCCGGTAATCTGCATACAGTTTGCCCTGGAGCGGCTCCATCTGGATGGCGAGCGTTCGCACGGTCTTGTCCGGCAGCTCTATACCGGCCGTGAGCTTGGTCTCCCGAACCGAGAACGACCGTATCCTGTCGAAGACCGCGGCAAGCCCCTCGGACAATTCCTTCTGCCGGGTATCGCTGCGGTAAAGGTCGTTATCGAGTGTTAGTCCCGTCCTGAACGCATCGAAATCCTCACCAAGGGCGTCGCCGCCGTCGAGGAAGAATATCTGCGACCAGATATCTTCGGGACGATTGGCAACTGGAGTGCCTGTCATTATCACCCGTTTTCTAAAACCATCCCGCAATTCATGAAAGGCGCGGGTGAGGGCGGCGTCCGGGTTCTTGATCTTCTGAGCCTCGTCGATCACGATTCCGACGCGCCTTGTCGCCAGAAATAGGCGCAACCTCTCCTTTTCCGTTCGCACGACCTCGAAATGTGCAAGGATCAAGCGCGCAGGCGAGTTCAGGATGTTGAAATTGCCGGAACGATCCTGGGTCAGGATACGAGGCGCGAGATTGGTGTGACTGTCGAGTTCCTGTCGCCAGTTTTCCACCAAGGCGCGCTTGGTCACGATCATGATGCAATCGAGTTCGTTCGCGGCGAGCCATGTGAGCGCAAGATCGATGCCGATCTTCGTCTTTCCCAAACCCTGTTCGTGGAACAGCGCAGAATATTCCAGCGACCGGACGGCTTCCAGCGCGTCCACCTGATAGGGATAGCCACGGTGAACGGGCGTAAAGTTCAGATGCGGATCGGGCTTCAGCATTCTACCCCACCTCCGGAAAATACACGACTGTCGCCTCGACGGCGTCGTGCCTTTCGTCGCGACAGTTCCGAAGGATGTTGCAGGCCCGCGATTGAAGGAAGAAGGGAACCGCGAGATAGAAGAATGACCGTTTCCGGAGCGCAAGGTGATCCATGAACGCGCGGATTTGCCGTTGTGAGCGGGCAGTCTCGATATCGCGGGCCGTCTTGGCTTCTCCCAGAATCATGAATGTCTTGGGAACGTCGAAGGCGGACAGATCGGGGAGGTGGCTTTCGATGCGTAGGGGCCGTTCGCTCCCAACCGCGTTGTCATCGACGAAGAGCGCCAAATTGCCATCGGTATCATGCCGTTCGCGAATATGCATGGCCAGATGATGGACGAGACGTTCGTGAATGTCCGACTCCCCCGACATCAGGATCCCGCATCGATCTCGGTGCGCAGGAATTCCAGAGCTTCAATCGCCAGATCGATATGGCGCAGCGTATGGCCGTCGTCTTCCTCGCGGAATGCGCGTAGTTCCTGCATCGACGTCTGACCAGCTTTAGTCTCCAAGGCGCGCGCAAGCTGGGCGAGCGAAGCGTTCTGAAGGTCAGTGTTCATCGCTGGGCGGTCGAGAACCTTGACCGCTTCCTTCATATTTTTCTTGAGAAAGATCTCTTTCGCTTTTTCGTCGTTCAGGACCGCAGGGAGCTGCCTGACTTCGGCGAGCGAGCCGATGCGGCTCTTGTCTTTGATCCACTTTGCGAAATCAGTGCCATCAAAGCCGTGCCTGAAGATAGCATCTTGCACGCGAGGAGCCTGAAACTCCACGAAACCGGAAAACCGCTCTACGTCGAATTCAGATGCTGCCTTGCAAAGAGGACGATAGAAGGCTTCCATATCGGCATAAGCCTGTATCGATCTAACGACATCGCGCTCGCTGCCGCCGCACAGCGCGACGATCCGGGTGAGCGACATATGCTCCTTGTTCTGCAATTCATGCAGATAACGCGCTTTCGAATAGGCGTCCCACGGACGGGGGCCGACGAGATGCGCTTGTAGCCGGATAGCATCAATGCTCTCGCCTTCCAACTCGTCATGGACAAGCGCCGGTATGTTAGACCAATCGCCTTCGGCTTCATTCTTGTGAAGGTCGCGGTAGATATAGAGACGTGTATTGCCCTCTATGCACACCATTCGACCATCTCGATGACGATTGACGATAATCGGTTGGCGAATTCCCCTGTTCGCGACAATCGACTCGCGCAAGCGGACAGGCGTTGCGGAGTTGCTTGCAGGACCATCGTTCTCCGTCGAATACGAGTTTAGAGCGAGACCAAGCGCTTCTTCGGTAATCGAATCCTCCTGATAATATTCGAGTAGTCGGCGAATGCGGGGATTGCGAATGTCCAATTCGATATCATGAATCGGCAAATCCTGAAACTTTCCTGATATCAAGTCGACTGTCCTTTACAGGAGAAGGCCTATTAACGGATGCCTAATCTTATCGTTCAAATTTCCATGGGCGTCCACGATTAGCAACTTGGAAAGAAGGAAAGGCATTGCTTCAACTACAAGGTTATGAGCATCGAAAACCGGATGACCGGCGCATTATCGCCTCATCCCGCTAAAGAAGCCGGGCAACCCGTCGTCACCGATCAGCATCGTCCGGTCGAGCGAGCGGTTGAAAAACTCGCACGAGGTCTCCGAGACGAACAGGCAGGAATGGCAGGCCGCGCCGTTCATGGGGTCGCTTGTCGTGCTGATGCCCTTTATGCAGAGGGGATCGGATGAGCACCATTGCAGCCGGTCGATCGCCTGCGCCAGCGTCGCGGAAAGACGGGAGGACAGCCCTTCACGCTCCAAACCGCCCAGCGTGCCATCGGTGTCGGAGGAGGCGGTGTAGATCAGTATCCCCGCCATCGCTTCCTCCGATCCTGCATCGCCGACATAGAGCCGTTCCTGCAGGGAAGCGGCCCCGTAACCGCAGGAGATGGACAGTTCAAGCATCACGGCATGAGCAAGACCGTGTACGAGCAGGAGCCGCGGCGTTACCGTCTCGCGCGGGGTCTCGTCGGGGCGCCTGAACCGCTCGCGCCAGGATTTGACCCATTCGTCATGTAACCGGGCGGCACGGGCCTGCACCGCATCGTCACGTTCCCATGCCACGACCGCTTCCTCGTCGAGGGCGAGGAAAATGCCCTCGCCGAGTGTTTCCATGACGGGCAGCCACTTGGCATTCGCGGCCAGTTTTGCGACTTTCTGCGTACCGGTTCCGTCGGGCGGAAAACGGCGGGTGAAGCCTTTCAGGGTTCGGACCTCGCGCAGGCGGGGAACACGGGCGAAGAACCCGAACCATGGTCGCAGATCGGCGGGAACCGCTTCCTCGCGGACCTCGAAGGTCGGGTCTTCGCGCGTCGTGCTCCCCTCCCGGAACTTCCGCCACTCGTCCCGCCGCAGCGCCGCCTCGGCGTCCGGGTCGGCATCGCCGGGCAGAGTGTCGAATGCTGCAAGCGCCTTGTCGATCTGGCTGCGTGCGGCAGCTTCATCGGGGTCGTCGGCATTCGTTGCGGTGGCGACGAAATGTGCGATTTGTTGAAGCGTCATTTCGTACAGATCGTCGTTCTTGGTCTTTTCGTGATACTCTTTCGCCTGCATCAACTGATCCCAGAAGCCGCCATCGGCCAGCACTTCGCGGAACGAATGCGTCCATGGCGGGATGGTCAGGGCGGAAGCGATATGCGGAAAGTACAGGTTCGCGCTGCCCCGCAAGGCGGTAAAGGGCTTCTCGCCGCATTCTTCCATCGCATCCGGCCCCAGCCAGGGGCGTTCGCCGGAGCAGCCTTTCATCACGCGCCCGACATCGTTCATGGCATCGCGCAGGCTTTCGCTTCCGCTGCATTCGGTGCAGCGGACAAACAGATTGCGCAGGCCGGCACCGCTCGAATGCAGCCTCATCTTGCCCGTCTTTGAACAGGTAGCTTCATGATCGACCCAGTCGATCCACGGAAAATCGGACAGATGCCCCATCTCGCAGATGACCATGAAGCGCGCCGGAAGCACGGCGACGTCGCGATCCTGATCCCGTGAGCAGCGGTGGCAGATGCGAACGGCACTACCCTCGCCTTTCTTCTTCCAGTACTTCCAGTGCCGCAGATGATGACAGGCCGGACATTCCAGCCATTCGGGAAACCGCGCGGCGGGCAGGGCGGGCATTCGCTCGTCGCGACCGTTCGAGAGAGAGACGGGCGGCTCGTATAGTTCGCGCACACCAAGAATGCGCTGAAGCACCGGTTCGACCACGCGGCGGCATTCGCCCTTTTCCCAGCTGTCGAGGCCGAGCGTCACCCCCGAAGTGGCTCCCCCTCTGGACGCGAGATAGTCCACGACCGCGCCGGGGCCGTGGGTCGATACCAGTTGCGTGCGGCGCAGGTCGCCCATCTTTGGGCCGTTTCCTGTCTGGGCCATGGTCAGAAATCCTCCAGATCGATCCGAACGGTCGCCTCGACCCCCCGCATACTGTTGGGGGTCGCCTTGGCAGGCCGTTCGCCGCGCCGCGCCGCCTTGCGTTTCGCCGCGTCCTCAACGGACATCAGGAGCGAGGTCGCCGGATCCTGCCACCAGGCCTCCAGTCCGTCGCGTCCGCACCAGTCGTCGAGGAAGTCGAGAAGCTGCGCGCGCGTGGCATCGGCCTCGTCTGCCTCGTTGCGATCCAGGCCGCGCACCCGCCCGACGATCTCGTCGATGATCGCTTCGAGTTCAGGGCGCAGGGTCTCCGCCTTGCCGGGCGATTGCCACAGTTCGGGGTACCGATGCGCGGCGAGCGCGACGAAAGGCGCATGGAGGGCGCGGTCGCGGGCACGGGGGGCGAAGGGTGTCACCGAGGTCGCCTCTACATCCCGGTAGAGCGCCCCGTGCCAGGTTCGATGCGTCTCGAACCGGCTGCGGTCGCGGGGGCGATACGCGGTGTAGAGCCCGACGACCAGACCGTCCGTTCCGCTACGCCCGACCCGGCTTGTGGCCTGGATGTACTCCGAAATGCCCTTGGGCTGCCCGTCCACCACCATCAGACCGAGGCGCTCGACATCGACTCCGACCGAGATCATGTTGGTCGCGAGCGCCACGTCGATGGCCCCCGGCTCGTCATGGGCGATGGAAAGGCTGTCGAGGACGCCGCCGATGTCCTCGGACGGGATGCGGCTCGTGATCTCGGTCTGCTCGTCGACGGCGCGCACTTCCTTGTCGCCATGAGCGCGAGCGAAGCGTTTCATCGTCTCGGGCGCTATCACCTGAAGCAGGGTAACCGATCCCCCCAGTTCCTTGAGCGAGTTGAAATAGCCGAGCAGCGTCCAGCACGCATCGCGCTCCTTGCCCGTGAGAACGCTGGCCGATTGCAGCAGCGAGGCGCAGACCGCCTGCAACATCTCCGGCTTGGAATGACCGATGGTCGAGATGCCCAGATAGAGCCGACCGCGCCGATCCGGTCTGGTCTCCCGGACGGCGAAGGCGGAATCGTCCGCATCGATGCCGGGGGGCGGAAACTGCATCGTCGCGCGGGCGAACAGGGCCCTGACCTGCTCGGAGGCCCGTCGGATCGTGGCGGTGGACCCGATCACTTTCGGCTTGCACCCGTCCTTGGTGCATAATCGGTCGATGGCGGTCTCGTAGAGGCCGGTCTGTGTGCCCAAGGGGCCGGAAATCAGGTGCAACTCATCCTGTACGATCAGGTCGGGGGGATCGTTCACGTCGTGCCGCGCACCGAACAGAGCCTCCGTCTTCCACTTGCGCGCGATCTGGGCGAACTTGTCCGCCGTGCCGATCACCAGCGCGGGCCGGTGGTCGTAGATGTCGTCGTCATTGGTATAGAGCGGCAACGCCCCCGCCTCGCCCACGGTGCAGCCATCGGTGCCGCAGGTCACTTCGACCGCCTCGCCCGTGGTATGCCAGTCGAGTTCGGCGTGACATTCGGGACATTTCTCCAGCCGCTCCGGCGAGCCGACATCCGGCACCTTTCCGCCCTCCAGAATTTTCACCGCATCCTTTCGTCGGTTGGGCGAGGTGGCGGAGCCCAGCCACAGGCCGAGGGCGACCGGTTCCTGCGCGATGTCGTTTCCCTCCTCGCCCCAGATCAGGTTGGCGGCGCAGATCATTGCGGCGGCACGCTCGAACTGTTGCAGCGTCAGCAGGCGCAGCGTGTAGCGCATGATCGCGCAGACGCCCTGTCCCCGTGCGCCCCGCTTCATCCGACGGGCGAAGATCGCGAAGGCGGTCAGAAGGAGATAGGCCTCCGTCTTGCCGCCCCCCGTTGGAAACCAGATCAGGTCCATCGTCTCCCGGTCCTCGTGCGTCGGCAGGATTGACGACGCGGCGGATAGCAGGAAGAAGCCGAGCTGGAACGGTCGCCAGACCAGCACGGGAAGCGGTTTTCCGTTCTCGTCGCGCTTCCAGGTCTGCTGACGGTGCATGGCGAGATTGGCCAACCGGAACGCCCGCATCAGGACGGGGTCGTCCCGCAACGCCTCGACGCCGCCACGCATCCGCTGCGCGGCTTCCGCGCAGGTGGCGAGATGCGCGTGCGCCTGATCGTGCAGGTCCGGCGGAACCTCGCGGGCCACGCGCGACCCGGTTTCTTCGATCCACCCCTCGTAGGCCGTCACCAGTCGGTCGCACAGGGCAAGGCTTTGCGCCTCACCCGCGGGATCCGCCAACGCTTCGGCCTTCAGCAGCGGTCCGACATCTGCGAAGCAGTCATGGCCCCTGGCGCTTGTATCCTCGACGCGCGTGGCCGGCAGCCAGGCGGTCGAAACCTCCCCCACCGGATTGGCCTTCGCATCCCAGTGCGCGGCGCAGGTGTGCCCGACCGCGTATTCCTGCGCATCGCGCCACAGCAGGGCCGCCGCGCGGTCGTCGCCCTCCCCATCGTTCCGCCCGCGCAGGGGGCGTCCGATCAGGCGGGAGCATTCGGCGGCCCGCACCGTCATGCGAAACTCGAACAGCGCCTGACGGTTCATCTCGAAACGGTCGGGCTTCTTCCCGTCGTCCTTGCCTTCGTTATAGACGACGAGGGTGACGAGACGCGCCTCGTCCCCCGCCGCATCCCCTTCGGGATAGGGGCTGGAGACGACCGCGAGGAACAATCCCTCGAAATCCGGATCGCCCAGTTCCGCCGCGAGGTCGATCCGGTGGGAGCCATCGACATAGACGCAATCGAGGGGAGCGGTGACGGCATGTCGATGCCAGTAGCGCTTCGTCTTTCCCTCGTGATCCGTGACCACCTCGTCGCGATAGCGCGCCCCCGTGATCGTCAGCGACACCGCCGCCGGAGCCGTCGCATCGGTCAGCACGGCGAGCGACAGCCCGGCGGCGGCGGGGCGGATGGCTTTCTCGATGCGGGGCGGGCGCTCCTCCTCGCCTTCGTCCTTCGCCTTTCCGGCGAGTTCGACATCGGCGGCCTCCTCCCTGTCCTCCTCCGGATCATGGCGCGTATCCTTGGGGAACAGGATACCGGTCATGAACGCCTCGGACGGAATGTCCGTACCTGGCCCGCTGCCCGGTGCCGGGCCGATCAGGTCGGCGGCGAGGCGGTCGAGCAGAAGGCGATAGGGGGCGTCCGGCTCGCCCGGAGCATGGAGATTCGTCGTCATCGGCTCAGTCCTGCCTGCGGAAGTTGATCCATACGAAGCCCTCGATGACCGGCACGATATCGAGCGTGTCTTTCCGGGCGATGGTACACCATTCGACCCGCAGCGTTCCGCGGGCGACCGGTATGAAGCGCGCCCCCGGACGCGCGGTCTTGCAGAGCGTTGCGACATCGCGGGAGAAGGCATCGGGCAGCGTGGCGAGAAGGGCCTCCTTTCCCGATGGCGTCTCCGCATGGAGTGTCCATGCCCGTGTCTCGCGCTGCCATTTCAGGACAGGATTGCGCCGCGCCGTCCTGTCCGCATCGGGTGCCGCAATCGTAGCGGTCGCATCGTGCCGCGTGATCTGCACCTGAACCGCATTGCCTCGCTGACGCCAGAACCGGGTTCCCTGCCGGGACATCCCGCCTCGCTCCGACGCGACGTAGAGACGCCGCCGGGCGCGGGTCGCTCCGACATAGAGAAGACGCGCCTCTTCCCGAAGCTGCGCATCCGGCGTGCCGGGTTCGGGCGCACGGGGCAGATAGAGGGCGACGTCCTGCGCCTCGCGCCCCTTGGCCGAGTGGATGGTCGAAGACCGTTGCATCGACATGGGGTCGGGAAGCGGGGGAGCCGTGCCCACACGCATCATTGCCGCCATGCGCGCCGTGTCGTACCGGCCACCCTGACATGCCCCGGCCATGACCCGCTTCAATTCGTCATAGCCCGGTGCCAGCGGATCGTCGCTCAGGCTCGCCACGGCGTCGGACAGGGCGTCCGTCCCCTTGCCGTGCAGCATCGTCATCGCCCGCCCGACCCACGCGGGGGCGAGGATGGGCGGTTCCGCATCGCCTGCGCTGCCGGTCATGCGCATCGTCAGACCATCACGGGTCATGCGTGCCGCGTGCCATGCCGCCGCGTGCCCATTGCGAAAGAGGCTGAGGGTCGGCATGGGGGCCGCGCCGTTCAGCTCCGGCACCGGGTCTCCGCATATCTCCTGCAGCAGGGCGCGCATTGACGCGAGGGCGGCCATGCCATCGGGGGCGGCATCGAGAATGTCGCGTCCCTCCCGCGCGATGCGCAGCAGGGCGGGATCGGTCGTGCGATGGTTGCGCTGGAGAAGCACCCGGTCGAACCCGGCCCGTTCCGTCAGCAGCGCATCGACAGGCGCGGGATCGTCCCGCCCAGCCTTGCGTTCGGCATAGCCGTAGATCGCCTGGGCCGGGTCGCAGAAGACCGTCGCGCCGCATCCGACCGGCAGGGCATCGATAACGGCCATCATCAAGTCACGCCGCGCGCCGACGATATCCTGCGCCTCGTCGAGGATGACATGCTGTCGTTCGTTCAGCCACGCCCGCGCAATCCGGTCGCCGTCGCGGACGAGCGTGGCGACATGGCGGATGGTATCCTCGTAATCCGATCCGTCCGGTGTGCCGGTGGCCGTGGCGGACAGCCGACCGGCGAGGGAATCCATCGTCGTGACGTCGAACGGCTCCTCCGCCGCAAGCGCCGCTAGCCGGGTCCGCAACTCCGATACCGCCGTTTTGGAATAGGCGATGACGGTGATGCCGGGTGCCGGAACGCCGTTCGCCAGCAAGGCCGCGATACGGTCGCGGATGGTATACGTCTTGCCCGAACCCGGCCCTGCGACAACGACACTCCGCGCATCGGCGGGCAGGGCGACCACGCGGGCCTGTGCCGGGTCGTGATGGATCGTCTCTTCCTCGAACCCGGCCCACAGGCGCAGGGGATCGTCGAGGCGGGAACGATGCGCTGCATCCCAGTCGGAGGTCAGCCGGTCGAGGCGGCGTATCTGCGCCGGGGCATCCGGGGGCAGGGACGAAAGCGAACATGCCGCCATGCCGCGTTCGGCCAGCGCCCGCCACGCGAACATCTCCTCCTTATCCCCGTTTCCGGACGTCGTCTCTCCGTTTCCAGTAGCAAAATCGAGCAACGTACGGCTTCCCGAAGCCATCGCTCTCCACGAAGGCGGACCGAGCAGCGAAGCGATGATCTCGTCATCAGCAACAGACCCGGACGGCGGATCGGCGGCTGGGTATCCAACTCCGATATCGAGCGTGCGACCCGCCAGCATGACCCTGCGTAGAGCCGTTGCAGCGAAGACCGGCTCGTGACCTGTCTCGTATCGGCAAAGGTCTCCGCGCTCGATCAGCTCGTCCAGAACTTCTTTCAGCTCGGACGATCCTTCTTCTGTAATCATGACGAGTGCGTCTTCGAGATCGGTCATCGAAACCGCCCCGGCGAGCGAGGCGATCCTCATCACGCCCACACGTACCGCCTGCAAACCGTCGTTTTTCTTTGCGTCGGATGTGGAGACCAAGATGCTATCCATATTGAGCAAATTCCAAAGGATCCCGCGAAACGGCATCCTTGACAATCCATTCGCAAAGTATCGATGTGGAATTATCCGACGCTGGACGAGAAATCCACATGATTCAACCCCGCCGCGCATGATTGCCCTCTCCGATATCGATGACGCCCTCGGACAGCGCTACCATGCCCTGTCGAACGAACGCGCGGATCATCCCGTCTATGCCGTCGAACACGGTCTGGGCGCGGAGCAGGTGCGGGTTCTTGCCGGTCGTCTGTCGCTAAGGGTCCAGAGTCGCGGCATTCACCGGGATGACGGCCTCTTCGTCTATCTGGCCCTCGCCAGCGAGACCGGTTACACCTACGAAGGCATGATGCCGGGTTACTGGCCCCGGCTGGAGGCGTTGCTTCGTTGCCCCCTGCCCGCGCGGGATCGCGAGACCCTTACGGAATTCTTCGAGGAGGGACATCGCCGTGTCGGCCTCGCCCGTCCCGACGACACCGCCTTCGCCCGGTCCTTCCGCCATATCGCCTGGCCTCTCGTCAATGCGCTGGCTCCGCGCCAGATCCATGCTGGCCTGTCGGAGGCGCTGCTGGCTGCTGCCGTCTTCGACCCGGGCGACGGCGCCTTCGCCCGGGTCGTGAGCCAGGGATGCCGTCGCAGCGGAACCCCGCGCCTGATCGACTGGTCCGCGAACGAACAGCGCGTCGATACCGTCGCGACCGCCCTGCTCGGCAAGCGGGATAAGCGTTTGTCGGCCATGATCGTGGAGCGTCTGGCCGCCGATGCCTTGGCGTCGCCGACAGTCCATGACCGCCTAACCCGCGCGCGGGCAGAGCGTCGGCGCAAACGCTCGACCGAGTCCCGGGCCGTGCCCGAGGCCCCACCGGTATCGCCGGATACGGTGGACGCGGGCTACCATGTGCTCGGTGGACTACCGCTCGACATACGCAGATACGCCACGGAGGTTCCGCTGGGTCTGCATAGCGAGAGCGTTGCGGTGGAGGCGCGACTGCAAGAGGGCGATGTGCGCGGCAGAACCGCACTTGCTCCCGGCGACAGCGCGGTATTCGCGCCTGTGGATGCCGCGCGCCTGACACTCGGCTATGCCGACGAGACCGGGACGTCGCGGGAAGTGTCGCTGCGTTTCGACGATGTGGCCCCTTCGCCTCCTCTGATCGGCATGAGGGTGCATCCCGCCGAGGCGACCCTGACGGATCTGCGCGAGGGTCGCCCCGTGCTGATCTTCGACCTCGCGGCGATGCCACCTGACCGTCCACTGCTGAAACGACCCCGAATATTGCGTGGCGTCGGGGTGACGCTGATCCTGCGCGTTCCGGGAGTGCCCGACACCGTGGCGCGCCAACGGCTAACGACCGTTCCGGGGCGACTGTCCCGCGATGATCCCGCCTTTGCGACCATCGTCGATGGTTTGACAGCCATGACGGGGGCGGGGCGCTCTCCCCGCCACGCCGTCCTGGAGGTGGATTATGGCGTCGCCCGACAGACCCTACGTTTCTCGGACCCGGAGCCGGAACTGCACTGGGTCGAGGACGGGGAGCGATGGGTCGCCGTCCCCGCCGTTCACGACGACGGAACCGTCCTGCCGGTGCGGGCCGTCGCAGTATCCGACCCGCTGTCGGATGCCGTACCGCAGGACGACATTCCGTGGGATGAAGCGAAATTGCTGTTCGTTCCAGGTTACTCGCCGACGAGCGCCGTTGTAGTCAGCCCCC
This sequence comes from uncultured Neomegalonema sp., assembly GCA_937928005.1. GTDB lineage: Bacteria > Pseudomonadota > Alphaproteobacteria > Rhodobacterales > Rhodobacteraceae > JAHDDY01. The sequence continues at coordinate 14,731 of CALFVD010000097.1, forward strand.
GCATACGGCGTGGTCTGGGGGCGGGTGAGGAGATGCCGCCCCATGCACATCGCCGTTTCGCGCGCAGCGGAAGCCTGCCCGGCCTGCGCGCCGAGATCGATGCTTGGCTCGGGTGGTCCTGTGCGCGGCCCGTCCACGCCGTCGCGATCATGGAAGCGCATGGAGCCGCCCGTATGGCAGAGCGTGCGACCGTGGCGACCCTGTGCGGTGCCGATTGGCTTGCCGCCGAGGCAAGGTCGCGCAACACCGGTTTTGCCCATCTGCTAATCGATGCGGCCATCGCGGATGACAGGGTGAAGGCCACCGAACTGCGTGCCGAGGGAGTGCGGATCGACCGGAACGACATGGACGCGCTGCGCCATGCCCTGTCCGATGCCCTTGCCGCGCGATGCCGTCCTCTGCTCGCCATTCCGTCGGAGACGGTGCTGTCGGACGAGGCCGTGGCCGATCTGGATATTGCGGTCGATTCCGCCTGGGAGGCGCTGACCCCCGTCCGCGCTGCAAGGGGGCTGGACCCCGTCGATCCCGATACCGGCAACGACCCCGAAAGCTGGCGGTCGTCCTGGGGCAAGGCGCTCGCCGCGCTGGAGCGGCGAAACCTAAGCGCGATGATTCTGCCGCTGCGACTGGCCGAGGAACTGCGCGAGACAGCATTCACTATCGCGGAACCCGTGACGGTTGCCCGCACCATCATGGATCATCGTCTCGATCAGGGGCTCTTGGCGAGACGGGCGCGCAGCATGGGCGGGGATGATATCCTGTCCGCTCTCGCGCTCTGGACCCTTCCGCGCGCCTTTGCCGGGCTGGACTGGAATCCGCTGGCCCGACGTCTTCTCGAAGACAGGATGACGGCGCGTGCCGTGCGTTACGCCGCGTTGCGGATGCGCGATACGAACGCCGCCACGGAGATATTGTCATGACCGCGCTCGATCCGTACCTCGCCATGGTTCACGGCTGTCAGGCCTTGCGCCGTCGGGCGGAACGCTCGCATGGCGCGCTGCTGGGTGCCCTCGGGGTGGCGGCGGAGCCTATGCCCCATCAGACCGCCAATGTGGCGCGTATTCTCGGAGCACACGAGATTCGCCACCTGATCGCCGACGGCGTAGGTCTGGGCAAGACCGTCCAGACACTGATGATCCTCAACGCCCTGCGCCTCCAGACCCCTGGCCATCGCGCCCTGCTGGTCGTGCCGGACCATCTGATCGAGCAATGGATCAACGAACTGGCCACACGAGGTCATCTGGCGGCTGCCTTCCTCGACAGTGACGGCGACCCGGATGCCGTACCCGACGATATATCCGTCCGGCTGGTCAAGCCCTCGCGCCTGCGACAGGATCCCAACCTTCTGCGTTTCGGGGCGGACAGTTTCGACATGCTCGTGGTCGATGAACCGCAGAGTTTCACGGTTGAGCAGCGCGATGCTCTGGCCCGTGCGCGACCCTTCGCCCAGTTTCTCGCCCTGACCGCCACGCCGGAATTCGGGCGCGGAGATATGCGGCGATGGTTCCTGCAAATGCTTGAACCGACACGGATCGGTCTGGGCAAAAACGATGATATCGACCCCCTTCCCGCCTTCCAGCACCGGGAGGCTGCTGCGATGCGGGAAGTCGTGGCGGGAACACTGTCTCCTGCGCTGGCTTTCGCACGCGATGCACTGGGGCGGCGCATCTGCCGCTGGTCGCGCGAGGACTGGCCGGACTACATGCCCCAGCGCTGCTATACCCGTGCCAACGTTCCTCCATTCGGACGTGAGGTAACGTTGGCGGCGCAGGCGCGCGCCGTCATGGCATCGCATCGTGAGGGTAGGGAGGGGGGTACCGATCCAGTCCTACTGGCACAGGCACTTCACCGTATCGGTCGGTCGGCGCGTGACGCGGTGGCGAAGGTGCCGGACGCTCTGATCCTCCACGGCGAGGAGAACAATGAAGAAGACATTAGGGGCGATGCCCGCTTCGATGCCCTGCTCGCCCGCCTCGCCATGATCCACAGGCATGATCAGCAAGCCCGTGTCCTGATCGTCGCGGGAGACAACGATACCGTTGCACGCCTGCGCCGCCGCCTGTCCCTTTATCTCGCCGACAGCATCACGGGAGAAGAAGCCGGTATTGCCAGTCTCGCTCGCGCAGGGCAGACCGCCGGGGACGTGGAGGATGCGATCCGCCGGAGTCACGCGACCCTGCGCAGCTTTGCGCAGGGTGATGACCGTATCATGCTTATCGGGGACTGGATGGAGGCTGGACTGAATCTCCATCACGATTGCAGCGAGCTGATCTTCTACTCCTGCCCCTGGGCCGTGCGCAGTGTCGATCAATTGATCGGACGGCTGGACCGGCTGCGCAGCAACGCGGGTCGACGGGCGGAGAGGGGGCAGGCCCAGGGTCGGATCGGCCTTCACGTCATCACATGGCGAGGCTCGCCGGAAGCCGACGTCGTCGACGGGTTGGAGAGGCTGGGCGTGTTCACGCATCCCGTATCTCCGGCAACCGGAGAGACCGAAGCAAGGACGACCAAGCTGCTGCACGACCTCGCGGCGGGACACGAGCGAAAGAGCGCTCTCGCGGAACTCGAAACCCTCGCCAATGACGAGGTGTTCGATAACGCCCTTTCGCGGCTGGCCCGGTTCGACCCTTATTCGGCCCAAGCTGCGCGTGACGATCACATTGCCCGCACCGCTGCCCCGCCCCTGCCCGGCGCTTTACTCGGCAGCGTGGAGGAGGGGGGGCGCGGGATCGAGGAAAGCGCTCTGCGCGGGTGGATGGGTGCCCTGAACCAGACCCGGCTTCTCGATACGCGCTTCGGTGTGCGCGACCATAACGAGGGCGGCAACAAGTATTCGTCAACATGGTACGTGGACACCGGCACCCGTTCGTCCGAGGATACGCGCCCGATCCATCTCGACGTTCTGGGTACCAATCCGGGAATCGGTCTCGCTGGGTTCAATATGTACCGGCGCCACCTGTCCGATCCACCTCGCCGGATGGTCGCTCGCAAACAGGGTACCGCGCTTGCCCTGAACTTCATGGATCATGGCGACACGTTTCACGAGCAGCTTTGCCAGACCTGCATCTCGAATGGCCGGGCCGTGCTCGAAAGCGGCGATGTGCATCAGGTTCTTGTCGAATATCCTCCCGGGCATTCCGCGCTGGTAGACCGTCGCCCCATGCTCGTCACCGTCGCTTTGCACGAGTGGCAGCTGGTCACTCCGTCCCGGACGAGAATCGAACAGATCCTGGAGATTGCACATGAAGGAGACCGCGCATCGCTCGACCGTCAGTTCGCTGCGATGCTCGCGTCGGACGACCGCTGGTTTCGACTGGCTTGCCTATCCCGGTTCTTTCTATCCGGAAATTATATCGACAAGGGAGTGGTCTCGGAGGAGGAAGCTCCGACCGAACACGTGGTCGCTCGCCTAGATCCCCGCGCGAAAGAGGGTCGTGTCATTTGTCGCCCGCGCGCGAGACCACCGGCGTTATCCGGCTTGCCGAACGAGGTGGCAAGACAGAGGCGTATGGTTTCCACAGTTGCGCCTGTGTCCATGGATGCGGAAGCGGTGTCCCTGCGCATCGCCGTTCTGGATGCGGAAAGCGCGTATGTTGCCTCCGATAGCGCGCGGCAAGCGGTGCGCGAACGGGCCCGAATGACCGAAGATGCGAAACAAGGCCGCATGATCGAGTCCATTGCCCGCAGAATCGAGTGTCGAGCGGAAGCCCTGAAGCATTTCGCGCTCCTGCGGCGTGAGAGCGTACAATCTGCAGCGGCTCCTTTCCGAAACCAGTCTAAGACGACGGTTTGGCAGCTCACCATACATCCGATGGAGCAAATCTCCTAAATTATTTAAATTCTTAGCTAAATATTTTATCATAACTATAATTACAGGTCTTTAGAACAAAATATGAACAGATAATATCTGTGTATCTTTTGGCATCATACAGCCCCCCTTATCCGATCAGGCTTGTAGGCCGATCCCCACCACCATCAATCGCGGATTAGGAAGTCGTCGAGGCTGCCACCCGTAGCAAGTTCCTCGACGACCCACTTCGGTTTGCGTCCGCGTCCGGTCCATGTCTGCGATGCATCCGCTGGATTACGGTATTTGGGTGCGACGGTCTTCTTTTCCTTGGCAACCTTAGGGCGCACTCCAACTTCTGGGGAGTATTGAGCCGGTACTCATATTCTCCTCCCAAAAACGCAATAAGGGGCGACGGCTCAGCGTTGATCGCTACCGCCGCCTCGTGAAGGGTTGGATCGCGCTGGCCCGTCTCGACCCTGCCCTCTACGGCTCGCATTCCCTGCGGCGTACCCGTGTCGCCCATATCTACCGCAAGACTGCTAACCTCAAAGTCGCCCAGGTGCTCCTCGGGCATAAGAGAATCGAGAACACCGCCCGATACCTCGGTATCGAGGAGGAGCAGGCGCTTGAGGTCGCAAGGCAGTTCGAGGTGTAGACATGATGGGCTGCCGTGTAATCAGAGCGTTTAACGGAATGAAAAAAATTGTTAAGTAATTACATAAGCTTTCGCCAAATTTCCACCGCCACACTGATGAGATGCGACGGGCCGATCCAATCATTGGATGTAGCATTGAAACCGCGAAAAATATTGGTACTCTATATGTAGACTGAAGAATTCAGTTCTTATTGGAGGAATGAGCAATCATGATGCGGAATACATGTGTTGGGACTGCGCTGTTGCTTTTATCCTCGATAGACATCGCCGCATCGCAAAATGCAGATGACGAATGGATTTGCACATCGCCACATTTTGGCGATGCGACGCATGAGGGAGACTTCGTCGGCTCGGAGATTCCGAAATCCGCCGCTGCACCGTCAACCCTTTGGCGCAGTACGCACTATACCGTCGAGGGTGATTACAGGATTTTGACTGTTCATTTTATGGATGGCGAGGTGTGGCGTCAGGATCGCGTGTTGGCACTTGCAAATGAATGGAGCGCCAGTGGATACGGAGACGACCGAGGCGCGTTCGTGAAATTTGTCCGATCTACGGGGCCTCAGTCATCTTCCGATATTAAGGTATCGTTTTCAGGGGCTAATTTCTCCCAGCTTGGAAGTCGGGCAACGCATCCATTCTACAACACCAATCCATCAATGCGCCTTAGCGCAGCTGCTGGTCTATCCCAAGATGCAGCTCTTGACACGGATCGCGCTCGGTCCGTCGTGCGGCACGAGTTCGGGCATGCTCTCGGACTTTATCACGAACAACTCCACACGCAATTCAGGCTCAATTGGAACAGACCGGTCATGTACGATTACTACTTTAAATCAGACTGGTCTGGATGCAAAAGGCAGGATCCGGCAACCGGAAACTACGTGAAGATGAACGCAAAGGACTGTGCGGAACGGGTAGATGCTCAGATCCTCACCCCGCTGAAATCCGATATCACAGCCAGCCCCATGCCGGACATCGACATTGCGAACGGGCGATGGACGACGGTGATGGGATATCCAATTTCTGCATCGCATCACTGCCCATATGATGGTCAGAATACATATGCCGGAGCCACGGCAGTAAACTGGTGTCCGGGACGCACGGGATTGCGCATAGTTCCCCCGGCCGAAATCGGAGATTCGGACTTGCGGTTTGTAAGAGAACTCTATCCCTCGCTCGGAGAGTGACGATGCGGGTTATGTT
>CALFVD010000098.1 GCA_937928005.1 uncultured Neomegalonema sp.
TAAGCGGGTCGCGCATGACTTCGAGAGCCAGCGGGGCGAAACCGTCATCGCCATCGACGCGCAGGATACCGGGGGCCATCTCGGCGGCGGTGGGGGCCGCATCGCCCTTGACGCGGCCCGATTTCAGCGCCTTGACGTAGCCGGGCAGGCGGAAGAGGCCGTGGGAATGGGAGCCGTCACGCTCGGCCCCGGTGACGATGCGCGCGACGGCACCCGCATTCGCCTCGTCGGCCCCAAAGCGCATCAATGTGCTGGTTGCCAGTTTGGAAATCTCGTCAAGTTCCATCAATGCCATGTCGTCTCTCCTCTTGCGCGGTGCCTGTCTCCGGCATACGTCCCTCGTAAAGCCAATGCCAGTGGAGACGCTTTCATGCCCGATATTTTCGCCTATACCGATGGCGCGTGTAGCGGCAATCCCGGACCCGGCGGGTGGGGCGTGCTGCTGATCGCAAAGGACGGGGAAGCGGTGCTGAAGGAGCGGGAACTGTCGGGTGGCGAGGAACTAACGACGAATAACCGCATGGAGCTGATGGCCGCGATTTCGGCGCTGGAGGCGCTGGAGCGGGCGGGGGCAGTGACCATCGTGACGGACTCGGTTTACGTCAAGGACGGGCTAACAAAATGGATCAATAACTGGAAGCGCAATGGCTGGAAAACCGCCGCGAAAAAGCCGGTGAAGAATGAAGATCTTTGGCGGCGGCTGGACGAAGCCGTCTCGCGCCATTCGGTATCGTGGGAATGGGTCAAAGGCCATGCGGGCCATGAAGAAAACGAGCGCGCGGATGAATTGGCGCGTGCAGGGATGGAGCCGTATAAGCCATGAATATTCCAGATAAGATGAGCGCCGTATTGCTGACCGGGCATGGCGGGTTGGATAAGCTGGCGTATCGGGACGATGTGGCGGTGCCCGCGCCCGGCCCCGGCGAGGTGCTGATCGCTGTGGCGGCGGCGGGGGTGAACAATACCGATATCAACACGCGGATCGGTTGGTACTCCAAGGCCGTGACCGGGGATACCGAAGCGGGCGGGGCCGAGGGCTTTGCGCAGGTCAGCGATGACGATGCAGGCTGGTCCGGCACGGCACTGGCCTTTCCACGCATCCAAGGGGCCGATGTCTGCGGACGGATCGTGGCGGTGGGCGATGGTGTCGATACGGCGCGAATCGGGCAGCGGGTCATGGTGCAATCAATGATGCGGGATGAGAGTGATCCGCGCCCGTTTCGCTGCATCACCTTCGGTTCCGAGCGCGATGGCGGGTTTGCACAGTTTGCAACGGCACCGGCGCGGGCAACCTATGCGGTGGAATGCGATTGGACGGATGCGGAATTGGCCTCGATCCCTTGCGCCTATTCAACCGCCGAAGGGATGCTGCACCGGGCGAATGTGGGGGCCGAGCGAGTGCTGATCACCGGCGCATCCGGCGGGGTCGGGTCGGCGGCTGTGCAGCTTGCCAAGCGGCGAGGGGCGCATGTGACGGCATTGTGCTCGCCCGCGAAGGCGGCTGAGGTCGCGGATATCGGGGCCGATACGGTGCTGGACCGCGATGCCGATCTGGTTGCGGCGCTGGGCGAGGATAGCATCGACTTGGTGGTCGATCTGGTGGCGGGGCCGTGCTGGGGGCAATTGCTGGATGTGATGCGACGGGGCGGGCGGTATGTGGTATCTGGCGCAATCGCGGGGCCGATGGTCGAGTTGGACGTGCGGACCCTGTACCTGAAAGACCTGACGTTTTTTGGGAGTACGTTTCAGGAAGATGCGGTCTTCGCCAATCTCGTCGGTTATATCGAACGCGGCGAGATCAGGCCGCTTGTGTCGCAGACTTATCCCTTAACAGAAATCCAGCGCGCGCAGGAGGATTTCCTCGCAAAAAAATTCACCGGCAAGCTGGTGCTGATCCCCCCTGCCAGTGAGATGAGAGTGCCATGAAATTCTTTCAAAAACTCAAGGATCGGTTGACGAAGGTCAGCTCGAAGATTTCGGGCGGGGTCGAGGCGATTGCCGAGCGCAAGGTGCTGGACGATGCGGCCATCGAGGAATTGGAAGACCTGTTGATTCAAGCTGATCTGGGGGCAGATGTGGCCTTGCAGGCCAGCGCCGCCGTGGCCGAAGGGCGGTTTGGTAAGAAAATCGCCGCCGAAGAAATCAAGCGATTGCTGGCGGGGGAAGTCGCACGGATTCTGGAGCCAGTGGCAAAGCCTTTGCCGTTGATGGCGGCGAAACCACAGGTGATTTTGGTCGTTGGTGTCAACGGGTCGGGCAAGACGACGACCATCGGCAAGTTGGCATCGCAGCTTAAAGGCGCGGGGAAATCGGTGATGATCGCCGCCGGGGATACGTTTCGCGCGGCGGCCATCGAGCAGCTACAGGTTTGGGGCGATCGGGCGGGCGTGCCGGTGATCGCCAAGGCGGTCGGCGCAGATGCCGCCGGGGTCGCCTTCGATGCGTTGGAGCAGGCGCGGGCGGCAGGGACGGATATCCTGATGATCGACACGGCGGGGCGGTTGCAGAACCGCGCCGACCTGATGAGCGAATTGGAAAAGATGGTGCGGGTAATCCGCAAGTTCGACGCGAGCGCGCCACATAACACGCTGTTGGTCTTGGATGCGACGGTCGGGCAGAATGCGATTAGCCAAGCGGATGTATTCTTGAAAACGGCGGATGTAACCGGAATCGTGATGACCAAGCTGGACGGCACGGCGAAGGGCGGGATTCTGGTGGCGCTGGCACAGAAATTCAACCTGCCCATCCATGCTATCGGCGTGGGCGAACAGATTGATGATCTGCAACCCTTCGACCCGGATGAGTTCGCGCGGGCGCTGACCGGGGCGAGCGAGTGAGGCTTGCGACCGGCTTCATCGGGATCGGGTGTATCGTGTGGAGCTTCTACAATTTCACACGCAGTTATAAAGCTTTGCACAGCGATCCCGGCACCTACAGACATTCGGTGCATGAATACCTGAAAAGAGGATACCTCCTTCTCGCAGCAGGATCGATTCTCCTATGGGTCGAAGTCTAGAAAAGGCCTTCGTCGCCGTCGTGATATCGGTTCGGATCAAGACCACGACTGATCATCGGATTCGGGCTTATCGTGCGCTCCCTCCATGGCGTATCCTTCGAGGGAAAACAGGGCTTCTTATCGCGAGGGATTTGTTATCGTCCGGCTTCTATCCTAGATGAACATCAAACAAGCGTCCACCAAACGGAGAATCCCATGGCCATCACGCCCGAAGAGACCGCGCCGAAGGCCAAGGAATCGCAGGTCAAGGGGGGCGCATGGGTCAAACTGCTGCTCGAACTTGGCCCGCTGATGATCTTCTTCCTCGCCTATAACCGGGGCGAGGCGATCGGCAACTGGCTTGGCTATCCAGATATGCTGCCCATCGTGGCGGCGACGGTCGTGTTCGTGCCGACGATGGTTGTCTCAGTGCTGGCATCGTTTTGGATTACCCGCGAAGTTGCGGTCATGCCGCTAGTATCCTTGGTGCTGGTGGTGGTTTTCGGGGGGCTGACGATCTGGCTCAACGATGCGACCTTCATCAAGATGAAGCCCACGATCCTGAACCTGATCTTCGCCGCCGTGTTGTTGACGGGGCTGTATTTCGGCAAGATGTTCCTGAAGCTGATCTTTCAGGAAGGGTGGTCGATTACGGATCGTGGCTGGTATCTACTGACTGTGCGGTGGTCGATCTTCTTCATCTGCATGGCGGTGCTGAACGAAATCATCTGGCGCAATTTTTCGGAAGAATTCTGGGTGAATTTCAAGGTCTGGGGCAACCTACCGATCACAATGATCTTTGCAGTGTTTCAGATGCGGTTGGTGTTTCAGCATCCGTTACCGGAGGCCGAGGAGGAGGCGGTATAAATTTCCAAAAATTGATTTTAGTGACTCAATGGCGTATATGTTTTGAGGGTGTGTGATATATCCTTCGAGGTCGAAAGCGACAGCGAAGGCGATGTATTGATTATCGTTATCAGCATGCCTGAAGGCACCCTTGAGGTAATGGCTGAATTTGTACTGGAAGGCAGTACGATCATAGCAAAGGGCCTACATATTCACGGCGTAGGGCTAAACGCGAATGAGCTGGGCTATGCACGCTTACGCAAGATCGCGCGGACCATACTGGAAAGACTAGAGTATGAAGAACTCATCATCGAAGGCGGTATTAGAACGACTGGGGCCAGTCCGGGCCGTCTCCCAGAACGCCTCCGGATCAAAAGAGCTTGTGGTTCTTCTGCGTTCTGACGATACCGAAATCCATGCCATTGCAGCCACACGCATACTAGCATCGTGTGGTGTGTCATTACTCAAGGCAAAACGAACAATCGAGGCTGTGATCGAGAATGGCCGGGCCGACCTTGTGCTGCCAAAAGTAGAGGCGGTTGATATCCTGAAAACAATGCTGATCGACACAGGCATTGACCCCCGCATCACGACCCCTTCACCCGATGTGGACGTCAAGGCCCTCCGAGAATTGCTTTGCATGAGTCAAGAACAATTCTCAGTAGCCTATGGCATGGAGATCCGAACAATCCAGAATTACGAAGCGGGAACGCGCAAACCGGATGCAACAGCCATAAGTTACCTAACTCTCATCCAATCATTTCCTGAACAGATGAGAGAAGCTCTAGCGGACGCCGTCCGAAAGACAGCATAGTTTCCGTTTATCGCAATTCGCTTTAAGACAGATAGCGTCAGACTACCTGCCTTGAATTTACTTTACCCGTTCACATCGACCACAACACGGCCTTTGACTTGACCTTTCAGGATGGCGGGGCCGAGGTCGGTGAGATCGGATAGGGTCGCGGGCTGGACCATCGCGTCAAGCTTGTCCATCGGTAGGTCTTCGACGATGCGCTTCCATGCGCGGACGCGGTTTTCATGGGGTTGCATAACCGAGTCAATGCCGAGCAAATTCACGCCGCGCAGCAGGAACGGGATCACAGTGGCGGGCAATTTCATGCCGCCCGCTAGGCCCACGGCGGCGACGGATGCGCCGTATTTCATCTGGCCCAGCACGCGGGCGAGCATGTCGCCGCCCACCGCATCGATGCAACCCGCCCAAGTTTCGGATTCGAGGGGTCGCTTGGTGGTTTCGTTCAGTTCCTCACGCGCGACAATGCGGGAGCAGCCGATACTTTTGAGATAATCGGCGGTTTCCGGGCGGCCCGTGACGCCAACAACATCGTAGCCGCGCGCAGCGAGGATCGCCACAGCGACCGAGCCGACGCCGCCCGCCGCACCCGTCACGAGAACTTCGCCTTTGGATGGCTCCAATCCATGATCCTCAAGGGCCATGACGGCGAGCATGGAGGTAAAACCAGCGGTGCCGACGGCCATTGCCTGCCGAGTTGTCAGACCATCGGGCAGGGCGACGAGCCAATCGGCCTTGACGCGGGCTTTCTGAGAATAGCCGCCCCAATGCGCCTCGCCCACACGCCAGCCGGTGAGGACGACTTTATCGCCGGGCTTGTAACGGCTGTCATCCGACGCCTCGACAGTTCCGGCAAAATCGATGCCGGGAACGTGGGGGTAGTTGCGGACGAGGCCACCATTGCCAGTGATGCACAGGCCGTCTTTGTAGTTGACGGTCGAATAATCGACCGCAACGGTCACATCGCCTTCGGGCAAACGGGTTTCGTCGATCTGTTGAATCGCGGCGGAAACCGCGCCTTCGTCGTCCTTGGTCACGATCAGGGCATTGAAGCTCATGGCGGGTCTCCTTGGTCAGGCGTTGAATGGCAAGGTCGTTACGGTTGCGGGGCGCGGCCCTTCTGGCGTTTCGACAGACAGAGCGGTTCCCGGCTCCCACCAGTCCCGTTCCACCATGCCGATAGCGATAGCGGTATCGAGCGCGGGAGAAAAGGCGGCACTGGTGACTTTTCCGGCGTGTTGGCCGCTTTCCATCTGGTTGAGGTTCTAGAATCAAATTACAAAGAATAAATTTTAAAACCTATCAGGTGAACCATCCATCGACTAATACACATGTAGGCATTACAAAATGTCTAAACGAAACCAGCAGCTGAGCTATGATCAGTTGACTCCCTGTTATAGTGTATCAATAACAAACAGGGAAATTACTTTGTCCAGATTGCATTGAACTTT
>CALFVD010000099.1 GCA_937928005.1 uncultured Neomegalonema sp.
GTACCCGAGCATATAAATCCACAGAATACATCTCCCCGCCTTCAGCTCGTTGCATCAGGCGTAAAGTGGCGGAATTTTACTCCGCGACGGTCAGAATATCTGACCGCTTCCGTGGACCAGTTTGTCTCCGGGATTCACAACCGTAAATCGCGAGTATCCTGAATCACCAAGTGCCGTGTTTCGTGCAGCTCTTGGCGCGAAACCTGATTCAATACATACGCAAATAGCTCTATGACGTGACCCTCTCATAAATATAAGAGACACAGCAAAAAAGCTCCCGCCCTTACCGGACGGAAGCTTTGTACATCAATCGCATAGGGCGCAGCGGCGCGTTCGTTCCTAGCCCGCTTTCTGCGCCTCGCCTTCAATCGTCTCACCGCCCTTTATCCCGGCAAGGCTAACCACGCGGGTCAGGGGGATCCAGACATGCGCGCTGGTACCCACGCCCTTACGGGTATCGATATCCAACTCACCACCATGCAGCTCAACCAGCGAGCGCGTGATGGGAAGGCCAAGGCCCGTACCGCTATGATTACGGGCAAGCTCGTTATCGATCTGGCCAAATTGCTCTAGCGCAACTTCCAACTCATCCTTGTCCATGCCCACGCCGGTATCACCAACAGTGATGCATAGCCCCTGCGGTGCCTTGAGTTCAGCGCGCAGCGTAATGCGCCCACCGGGCATCGTGAACTTGATCGAATTCGACATCAGATTGAGGATCACCTGCTTGATACGGCGACCATCGACGATAACAGTCGGCAGCGGCGCAGGAATCTCCAGCCGGATATGCAGGCCAGCGGAAGACGCGCGCTCGTGCAGAACCGTCCGACATTTCGACAGCAGCGTGGAGACATCCGTCTCTTCCTCGATCAGCTCGATCTTGCCCGCTTCGATCTTTGACAGGTCAAGCACATCATTGATGAGGTCGAGTAGATGCTTGCCGGAGGAATGGACGCTTTCCGCATAATCCTTGTACCGCTCACCAATCGGCCCGAACAACTCGTCCTTCATCACCTCGGCAAAACCGATGACGGCATTGAGCGGCGTGCGCAGCTCATGGCTCATATTGGCGAGGAATTCGGATTTCGTCTTGTTCGCTTCTTCAGCCTGACGGCGCGCATCGTCTAGCTTCGCCTGCGCGGTCTTCATCTCGGTAATGTCGAGCATATAGCCCTGTGCAATGCGGCTACCGTCCTTCTTAGGCGCAATCGTCAGCATGTTGCGGATATGGATAATCCGGCCATCAGCCGAACGGATGCGGTATTCCAGCATCGCATATTCGCCATCATCCAGCGATTTGAAGCCATCCACGAAAGTCTTGTGGCGATCTTCGGGATGCACATGCCCGACCCAGAACCCGGCGGCGCACCATGAACTGACCGGATAACCGGTCATCTTGGCGATCTGCGGCCCGATATAGGTGAACCGTTGGTCGCTCAGATCAGCGGCCCAAGGCACGACATTGGTGGATTCGGCAAGGCGGCGGAACCGTTCCTCAGACCGCTTCAGTTCCCCTGTCCGCTTTTTAAAGTTGCGGCGGGTCTTGTTCAGGCGGTCTTCCGCTTCGATACGGCCCTGTGCTTCACGATGCGTCACGAAGAGAACCGCGCCCGCCGAAGCCAGCGCCGCTACCAATGCGCCCAGCTTGGCAAAGAACGACGAAGCAAACAGGCCGATAGATTCAACCGGCACCGTGGCGAGAAAGCCTTGATCACCCGTGGGGATACCGACGCTGCGCATCGTGCCGTCGGCTGATATCTGAATACCATCATGCAGCGCGACCCGATCCACTGGGCCGCTCAGCGAAGCGGGTCTATTGGCAATTTCGCTCAACATTTTCTTGGCGTCGACCAGCGCCGCAACCACACCGACCAGTGTTTCCTGACCAGTATTCGGATTGTACATCTGCACCGGCATCGCCCGCCAGAACACACGCTCACCCGCATCGGCAATGCGTATTTGGCGCACATCGCGAACATCGCCGCCATCCCATGCGAACATGCCCGACGATACCGGCGCATTAAGCGCGATGGCCCTGCCCATCATGCGCTGCACCTCAGACCCCGCCGACAAGGTCGCGGGCAGCTTACCACCCTTACCGATCAGCGGGAAAACCCCGCCCCGCGCGCCTTCAGGCGTCGAGATTGTCGCGGCGGCGAGGAATTTTTCCCGTCCCCCTGCCGTCAGCCGTGCATAGCTTTCCGCAACGGGCTGCGCGATCCGATTCGCCATATCCCCGGTTGGGGCGCTGCGAAAGAAGACGAAGGCACGCACATCATCAGTGCGCTGGAAAAAGTCGCGAGTGACCCGCGCAAACAGGCTACGCTCGGTTGGCGCGCCTTGGGTTGAGGAGGCAACGAGCGGACTAGCGGCGGCAAGTGCTTGGTCGATCTCGTTAATCGCGCTGGTCCCGCCCTGCCCTATGGTGGCGGTATAACCGGCTTGCTGTGTCGCCAGATCACCCCGTTTCGCACCGGAAAAGGCGACAAGGGTGGATAGACCGACGATCAGGCCCACAACGGCTGCCGCTGCCCAACGCACGATGCTCTTATCCGCCATGACCGCCATTAGATTTGTCCGCCAATTTGTGCTCTTCACTGGCGCATACAATGTGCATGGCTCGCCTAACTTTACGTAAAGGGCCGCCGTTTTCGGATGCGTGAGAAGGCGTAAGAGGCAATCGTTTTGCCTAAAATTTTCGACACTGAACGACGTGTACATGGATAATTATACGAGCAAACGGATACATTTACGCCGTCTAGCCCTTGCAAATGTTCTATTTATGTTCTAATCTTGAAGTCCTTTCAGACGATGCAATTTTCTAGTGAAAGAGACACCGATGACATCCAGCCTACCCGCGCCCGCCCCTTTCATCAGCTCACGTCGTATTCGATACCTGACTCAACTCATCAGTCAAGACAACACATTCATCTATCTCTGTTTTTCCGAATTGCATGCGGGGATTTTCAAATCCCCAAATGGGATATCAACCCTCATCAGTCGGCTCGAACGGGGCGAAGTTAGCGCGCTGGTCGAGCGTGGGATCGCCGAGGAAATGACCCGCTCGGCACGCGGCATCCGTTATCGCCGAACCAATGGCAACTGGAACGCGCGCAACCGGGGGCCAACGGCGGCGGAACGGCGACGGTCAAAATTTCTGGAAGCGGAGCGATTCTTCAAAAGCCCTGATAACACCCCGGCAAAGGCGGTAACGGTCAATCTGGGAGAATCACCCCTCGGTTGGCTATCGCGGCGGCGCGACGCAAACGGTCAGCCTTTCCTCTCGCAAGCCGAAGTCGATGCGGGTGAGCGGTTGCGCGCCGATTTTGAACGCGCGCAACTCGGCCCCACTGTAACGCAGGATTGGCGCCGCTTCCTCGCCCCAGACGCGCAGCGCGGCACTTCAGCACAGGAACGCGGAGTCGAGGAAGGGGCCGAAGCGGCGCGGCATCGTGTTATGGATGCGCTGACATATCTTGGGCCGGGCCTGTCCGATGCCGCCCTGCGCACATGTTGCTTTCTCGAAGGGCTAGAGGTCGTGGAGGCACAGATGTCATGGTCCGCGCGATCAGGTAAAATTGTCCTCAAGATTGCACTGCAACGTCTCGTGGAGCATTACCAGAAGGAAAGCAGACCATTAAAACATGGAGAAATCCGCGCTTGGAGAGCGCCTCATCCTTGACGACTTGCTCGTGCCTTGTTATTTATGCTGCAACGCAACATTAGGAGATTGCCATGAACAGGCTCATGGTCGAACAGGCGGGATCGCGGTTTTTCGAGCTGGCATCGTCATTGGGACGCATTCACGCCGACACACTGACCGGCCTCGCGGACGCAACGGCGAAGACGCCCCTTGGCCCGGTTTTCGCGGTCAACGCATCGGTCGCACGCATGGTCAATGAAGGCGTCGATACGCTGGCCCAGCGTTTCACCGGCGAAAGCGGCTCGATCCCGGACGCGCCGTTCGCAGCAAAAGAAAAGGCTGTGAAGCCAAAGGCCACTCCAAAGCCCGCCAAGAAAGCGGCTAAGGCATCAAAGAAAATCGAGGCCGAGGCCACCGCCCCTCTCGCTCTCGAACCTGAAGCACATGACGTTCTGGTCGAAGATGTCGCCATGGCCGATATCGCCCCTGCTGCCAAGATCGAAGAGATCACCGCAGCAGACGATCTGACCGTCATCAGCGGCATCGGCGCAACCACGGCGAAAAAGCTGAACGGTGCGGGCGTCACACGCTTTGCCGATATCGCCGCTATGAATGAGGGCGCTTTCGCCGACCTCCTCGCCTCGCTCGACATTAAATCGATCCGCTTTTCCCCTGCCAAATGGATCGAAGAAGCAAAGACGTTTTCCGTCAAAAACTGATCGCATCGACAAAACAAAAGCCCCGGCATGTTGGCCGGGGCTATGAAACGATTATTTGATGCGAACGGATCTTTGCATCACGCTGCGCGGATGATCCCTAAGAAATCATCGGCCTTCAGGCTCGCCCCGCCGATCAACCCTCCATCCACATCATCAATGGCAAAAATCTCGGCGGCATTGCCCGGCTTGACCGAGCCGCCATAGAGCAACCGAATACCCTGCCCCGCCTCACCATAGCGGCCCACGACCGCCTTGCGGATTGCGGCATGCATGGCGGCAATATCAGCATTCTCTGGTACGCGCCCTGTGCCAATCGCCCAGACAGGCTCATAGGCAACCACAATCCCCGCATCATCGGGTAGCGATCCGTCAAGCTGCGCTAGCACTGTCGCCTCTGCCTGCCCTGAATCGCGCTGCGCTTCGGTTTCCCCAACGCAGATAATGGGCAGCAGGCCAGCGGCCAACGCCGCCTGTGCTTTGGCCTTCACCAGCGCATCGGCTTCGCCATGGTCCGCGCGGCGTTCGGAATGGCCAAGAATCACGGCGCTCGCCCCGATAGCGGCCAGCAGTGCCGGGGAGACATCCCCCGTATGCGCGCCTTTCTCGTTGAAATGGCAGTCCTGCGCGCCGATCTCGACTCCACTATCCGCAGCATCGCCGACAAAAGCCCCAATCAACGGAAACGGCGGGCAAACCAACACATCACAATGCCCGCCTCCCTTCAGCGCATCGATCATCGCGCGCAGTTCGGATGCCGAATCCGGCACACCGTTCATCTTCCAATTTCCGGCGACAAGGGGGGTACGGGTCATATAGTCTCTCAAGCACTAAGCATTTTCCAGACTGACCGGAGCGGTCAGGCGTCGCAAAAACGCGACAAACAAGATACCAGAGGCATCCATAGCGATTGAAAATCGTTCAGGAAGCTTCGGCGGGCATATCAAATTTTACAGATTCGCCACAGCCACAGGCCTCCGACACGTTCGGATTGCGAAAGCGGAAACCAGAATCCAGCAACCCCGTCTCGTAGTCGATTTCAGTGCCAATCATAAACATGGTCGCCAGCGGCGCAATCAGCACACGGGCACCATCCTGCTCGACCATCTCATCGCCGGGCGTCGCTTCCTGTGCGTAATCCATGGTGTATTCCATGCCCGCACAGCCGCCCTTCTTCACGCCAATGCGCAAGGCATAGACGGGATCATCATTTGATTCCATCAGCTTACGCAACTGCGTTACGGCCTTGGGGGTCAGGGTTAGGAGGGCTTTATCGCCGGGTACGCCGAACATCGCAAATCTCCTTACATGAAGCCTAATTCGAGCCGCGCCTCATCCGACAAGCGGCTCATTTCCCACGGCGGCTCCCATACGAGTCTTACATCGACCTGCTTAATACCGGGCAAAGGCTCGACCGCATCGGCGACCCAACCGGGCATCTCGCCCGCAACCGGACAACCGGGGGCGGTCAGCGTCATATCGACCTCGACCGCATTCTCATCATCGATCCGAATCGAATAGATCAAACCTAGATCGAATATATTCACTGGGATTTCAGGGTCATAGACTGAGCGAATGGCCTCGACCACCTCCTCATAGCGTGGATGCGCCTCGCTCGACGGTGCAATCAATGGCTCGCCCTCTGCGGGCGTGTGCGCGGTGGCATCGGACATCACTCTCTCCTTGCGGCCTACGCAGAATATAGGGGCTACGCCTGCTCTGTACCAGAGCGGTGTGATGCCAC
The DNA here is from genome assembly GCA_937928005.1 of uncultured Neomegalonema sp. GTDB lineage: Bacteria > Pseudomonadota > Alphaproteobacteria > Rhodobacterales > Rhodobacteraceae > JAHDDY01. Next base: position 6,104 of record CALFVD010000099.1, read on the forward strand.
AACTATCACAATGCGCCCTGCCGCCATCTCGGCGCAGGCGGGAAGCCATTTCTCAATGCTTCCGTCAAGGTAACAGGCTCATCTCCGAACATGCCATCTAACGGCTGATCCGAGGTTTTAATAGACGGAGCCGATCATCGGTACACTGTATCATCCCACCACATAATCCTCCGTATGCACCAGCACATCGTCGCCCCGCAGCAGCACGATCCCAAAGGCGGGTGGCTCGTCGCATTCGATTGCCGTGTCGGTCCCCTCGAAAGCCAAGGGCATCTGCCCCACCGAGCTTTTGAAAATCGAGAACGGTACGCCGCGATGAGTGCCTGATATCGTCCGATGAATATGCCCCGCAATTATGTGGCGCACGTTCCCGTGTCGCGCGATCAGATCGTAGAACGCCTCGCCCTCGCGCAGCTTGATCGAATCCATCGCCGCGAATCCCGTATCATGGGCCGGATGGTGCATCGCCACGATGCAAGGGCTGTCCCCCGCCGCCGATAGCTGCGCATCCAGCCACGCCAGCCGCCGCGCGCATAACTCCCCCGCATGGGTGAACTCTTCGCCCTCCCGCCGCACCGTCAGCGTATCGAGCGCGATTAATCGCCACTCGCCCAACGCCACGACCCGCTGCACAAAGCCATCCCCATCGACCGGCGCATCCGTAAACACGCCACAAAAAGCACCCCGATCATCATGGTTGCCCAGCATCAACAGGACTGGCAAATCCAGCCCGTCGATCACGGGTTTCAAACGCCGATAGGACGCCTCATCGCCGTGATGCGTCAGGTCGCCGCATATTACGACCAGATCCGCATCCGAAATCACCGCCTGCATATGCGCCAAACCGGCCCGCAATCGGCGTTCAGGGTCGGCCTGTCCTTCACGAGCTGGAGCGGTGATATGGATATCACTAAAGACGATAACTTTCTGCGTTTGCATAATGGCGTGGCCTTGCCTGATTTCATTCCAATAGGAATCCTAGCGCCACGCATCGCGCATCGAAACATCTTTTGGCACAAAGTGCTTCATCCAACGCTCCCGCCGTATTTGCCACTGGCGTACACCCCGTTTGGCGGCTAGCGTGACACGCATGAGCGAAACAATCCTCTCAGTTTCAGACCTCGGCGTCGCCTTCGGCAAAGGACGGCGAAAGCAGGAAGTCGTGCGCGGCGTCTCGTTTTCGATCCCTTCCGGCAAAACGCTCGCATTAGTGGGCGAATCCGGCTCCGGTAAGAGCGTCACTTGCCGCACGATCATGGGCCTACTCGCCCCTACGGCCACGGTCACGCGCGGCACGATCACCTATCGTTGCCCGGACAAGAGCGATGGCACCGAAGACCTGCTCCGCGTTTCGCAAAAACGGATGCGCGGCATTCGCGGCGATGGCATCGCAATGATCTTTCAGGAACCGATGTCCTCGCTCTCGCCATTCCATACGATCGGCGCGCAGGTTTCGGAAGTGCTGTCCTTGCATGGCGCCGAGGATACGCGCGACCATCGTGACCGCTGTATCGAGGCGTTCGAAGGTGTAGGTTTTGCCAATCCCGCCCGCACTTTCGACGCCTATCCGTTCGAGTTGTCGGGCGGAATGCGCCAGCGCGCCATGATCGCCATGGCCACGATCTGTGTGCCGAATCTGCTAATCGCCGACGAACCAACCACCGCCCTTGATGTGACGACTCAAGCCCTAATCCTAGACCTGATCCAGAAACGACAGGCAGAGACGGGCATGTCGGTTCTTCTCGTTACTCACGATCTTGGCGTGGTGGCGAATATCGCCGATTACATCACCGTCATGCGTAAGGGCGAGGTGATGGAAAGTGGTCCAGCGCACGACCTGCTCTGCACGCCCCGACATCCCTATCTCAAAAAGCTAATCGCCGCTGCCCCCGCCGTGGACGCCAACCGCGCCCATGCCCCCGATGCCGCAAGCGACCTAATCGTCAAAGCGCGCAATGTGTCAAAGACCTTTATCTCGCGTGGGCGCGGCCTCTTTGGTGTTGGTTCTGAGAATATCCATGCCTTGCGCAACGTAAACCTGTCGATTCCACGCGGCAAGACGGTTGCGCTCGTGGGCGAATCCGGCTCTGGCAAATCTACCCTCGCCCGCATCATTATGCGCGATTCCAGCGCCGATCCGAGCGCACGCGTTATTTACGATATGGGTGACGGGCCATTTGAGGCGCAGGGACTAACCGGCGAAGCCCTGATGCAATTCCGCCGCGATGTACAGATTGTATTCCAAGACCCCTATTCCTCCCTCAGCCCCCGCATGACTGTGCAGGATATCCTCGCCGAACCACTTAAAGTCCATGATTATTGCGACCATTCCGATATGCGCGCGCGCGGCGTTGCGATGATGGAGCGGGTCGGCCTTTCCGCCGATCACATGACCCGCTACCCCCATGCCTTTTCTGGCGGACAGCGTCAGCGCATCGCCATCGCCCGCGCTCTGGCGCTCGACCCGAAACTGCTGATCTGCGACGAGCCGACCTCCGCCCTCGATGTATCGGTGCAAGCGCAGGTGTTGGATCTACTCGAAGATCTGCGCGAGGAATTTGGCCTCAGCTATCTGTTTATCAGCCACGACCTTGCGGTCGTCTCACGACTCGCCGATGAAATCGCGGTGATGTGCCGAGGTGCCATCGTCGAGCAAGCTCCGGCGAAGACCTTGTTCGAGGCACCCATGCATCCTTACACCAAGGCGCTGATGGCCGCTGCGCCCGACCCGCATCCCGACCATAAACTCGACCTCAACATCATCGCAATGGGTGCAGGCGCGCGGCCCGAAGCATGGCCCGAACCCTATCGCTATGACCGCAACGATCCGTTGCCTTTGCACGAAGTCGATTCCCGCCATTTCGTGAGGATGTCCGCATGATTTTCTCGATTTTCCGCATAGCGGCTGCGCTCGCGCTCTTCGCCAGCCCTGCCGCTGCCTTCACGCCCATCGAGACTCCCTCGCTTGTCGAGCGCGTCCAATCCGGCGACCTGCCCCCCATCGAAACCCGCGCACCGCGCGAACCGCTGATCGTCGATCTGGCCAGTCGAAACCGCAGCACCGGCAAGCCGGGCGGCACGCTGCATACCCTGATCGCGAAATCAAAGAACATTCGCTATCTGGTCGTCTGGGGCTATGCCCGGCTCGTTGGATATGACGAAAACTACGCCCTCCAGCCCGATATCCTAAAGAACGTGGCGGTCGAGGAAGGCCGCATTTTCACCTTCACCCTTCGCGAAGGCCACCGTTGGTCCGATGGTCATCCTTTCACGACCGAAGATTTTCGCTATTACTGGGATGACGTCGCCAATGATCCTGATCTCAGCCCGACCGGCCCACCCAGCCTGTTGATGGCGGATGGCAAACCGCCCGAAGTTACGATCGTCAGCGATACGGTCATCCGCTACGAATGGGACTCGCCGAACCCCGAATTCCTGACTGCCTTGGCCGCCGCGCGCCCGCCTTTTATCTATCGCCCGGCGCATTACCTAAAAACGGTCCATGGGCGCTATACCGATCCGGCAAAGCTTGAAGCAAAGATCAAAAAGAAGAAAATGCGTAACTGGGCGCAGCTTCATAACCGCTACGATAATCTCTACAAAAACGACAATCCCGATCTGCCGACCCTACAACCATGGGTCAATATCACCGGCAAGAAGGGCCAGCATTTCGTCATGGCCCGCAACCCTTACTACCATCGCTTCGATGCCACCGGGCAGCAGCTTCCCTATATCGACACCGTAGATATGCGCGTTGCAGCATCCAGCCTGTTTGCCGCCAAAGCGATGGTCGGCGAGGTTGACCTACTCGCCAAAGGTCTTGATTTTGGCGGCGTGCCGCTCCTTAAACGCGGTGAGCGGCTTGAGGATTATGACACGCGGCTCTGGCCGACCGGTTTCTCATCGCATATCGCGCTCTATCCAAACCTCAATTATTACGACGATGAATGGCGCGCATTGCTGCAAAATCGTGATTTCCGCCGCGCTCTATCACTGGGTATCGACCGTCGCATCATCAACCGCACCCTCTATTTCGGCCTAGCGAAGGAAGTCGGCAATTCGGCGCTCGAAGGCAGCCCTCTCTACGACGAGGGCAATTCGGCGGCCTTCGCCCGATACGACCCTGAAACCGCAAATCGCCTGCTCGACGGCTTGGGCCTGACCGAGCGACGCGGCGATGGGATGCGCCTTCTGCCCGATGGGCGCCCCGTCGAAATCATCATCGAAACCGCTGGTGAGCGGTCCGAGGAAATCGACGCCCTCGAACTCATCACCGAGACTTGGCGCGAGATCGGCGTCAAGTTGCTTGCTCGCCCCTCTGACCGCGATATCTTGCGCAATCGCGCCTTTGCGGGCCAGACAATGATGACAGTTTGGACCGGTTGGGATTTGGGCGTACCGACCCCGAACAGCGTACCCGAAGAACTTGCCCCCACGATGCAATCGACGCTGATCTGGCCCAAATGGGGCCAACATTATCAGTCAATGGGGTCAATGGGCACCGTGCCGGACATGCCCGCCGCCATCAAGCTAATGAATCTCTACAAGGCATGGCGCTCCGGCGCTCTCACCGATGGCACCCCCATCACCCGCGAGTCGGCATGGCGGCAAATGCTACGCATCCACGCCGAAGAGCAACTCATCATCGGCGTTGTGGCCCAAGCTCCCCAACCGGTTGTTGTCAGCAAGCGCCTACGCAATGCACCTGTGAAGGGTCTTTACGCATGGGAACCCGGCGCACAATTCGGCGTACATCGAATGGATGAATTCTGGTTTGTCGATGCGGATGAAAAGACGGCGGCGTTAAAATGAAGGGCGCGAAAGCAGCCTATCAAACGGTATATCCCCGGAAACGCACGGCGTTATCCGGGGTCTCGACATGCTGCATTCAGCCTATCAAGACCCCTGATCAATTCCGGGGCTGCGGTGCAGCCTTATCGAGACCCGCCCTATGATCCGCTACCTCCTCAACCGCCTGATGACGATGGCGTTCACCCTCGCGCTCGTCTCCGCGTTGATCTTCTTCATCATCAACTTGCCCCCCGGCGATTTTCTGTCAAACCAGATCGCCGAGCTACAAGCCCAAGGCGAAAGCGCGAGCATCGAAAAGGCGGAATTCCTACGCAAGCAATATTCCCTCGATCAACCACAATGGAAACAATACCTCATCTGGCTTGGCGCGATGCCGGGGCCAGACGGGTATTCAGGCTTGATCCAAGGGGATTTCGGCTGGTCCTTTGAGTTTGATCAGCCAGTGTCGGAGGTGTTGGAGGAAGCATTGTGGATGACGGTCATCGTCAACCTCGCTGCCATGCTGTTCATCTACCTTGTCTCCCTACCCCTTGGCACCATCGCCGCCGTGCGCGCAGGGGGGATCACCGATTACGCCGTTGCCATTATTGGTTATATCGGCCTCGCAACCCCCAATTTCCTCCTCGCCCTGATCCTGCTATATTATGGCCAGCAATATCTGGGCATCCCCATCGGCGGGTTGGTCGATCCGGTCTATGAGGGTGAGCCGTTTTCTTGGGGCAAGTTCAAGTCAATCCTCGCTCACCTCATCGTTCCGACCATCGTGATTGGCACCGCAGGAACCGCCTCCATGATCCGCCGGTTGCGCGCCAATCTCCTCGATGAACTCGGCAAGCCCTATGTCGCAACCGCCAAAGCCAAGGGCGTTGGCCCGGTTAAGCAGGTCGTGAAATACCCGCTACGGGCTGCGCTCAACCCCTTCGTTGCCGATATTGGTAATTTGCTACCATCCCTTGTCAGTGGTTCGGTCCTTGTTTCGGTTGTTCTGAGCTTGCCAACGCTAGGCCCGGCCCTGCTCGACGCCCTGCGCTCACAAGACCATTACCTCGCGGGGTTCATCTTGCTATTCGTCTCGGCGCTCACACTGTTGGGGATGCTGATTTCCGACATCCTGCTTGCGATCCTCGATCCGCGCATTCGCTTCGGAGGACGCAGCCGATGAGCAAGCACAGCACTGACCCGCTCGACCCCAATACCCGCTATGTCGATACGAGCGAATACGGCGAAGAGGCCGATATCGGCGGCGCGCGCCCCGATCTTGACATGCCGACCGGCAAACTGATCCGGCGACGCTTTATGCGCCATCGCCTCGCGGTCGTATCCGCCTTCTTCCTTGCCTTCCTCTATCTTTGCATCCCGTTCGTCGAGCTAATCGCCCCCTATGACGCCAATCAGCGCAACGCCGAATACCTCTATGCCCCGCCGCAAACGCTGCATTTCTTCCACGACGGTGCGTTCGTTGCCCCCTATGTCTACCCGCTGAAAGCAAAGGCCGATCTGGAGAATTTCCAGTGGACCTATACCGAGGATCGAACCGAGCGTCAGACGGTGCGCTGGTTCTGCAAGGGTGAACCGTATCGCTTCTGGGGATTGTTCGAGGCACGCGGGCATCTGGTCTGTCCGCCAGAGGGCGGCACGCTCTACCTATTGGGCGGTGATCGGCTGGGGCGCGATGTCTTTTCACGCCTCGTCTATGGGATGCGAATATCGCTCACAGTCGGCCTAATCGGCATCACGATATCCCTGCTGATCGGTGTTACGCTTGGCGGCATGGCGGGCTATTTTGGCGGCTGGATCGACTCCACGGTCCAGCGGATGATCGAGGTAATCCGCAGCTTACCCGAACTCCCGATATGGCTGGCCCTCTCCGCCGCCGTCCCTCCGCAATGGTCGCCGGTGGCGGTGTTCTTCATGATATCCGTCATACTCGGCCTCTTGGACTGGCCGGGGCTGGCGAGGGCCGTCCGCTCAAAGCTGCTCAGTCTACGCGAAGAAGAATTCGTCCGCGCCGCCGAACTCTTGGGCGCAAAGCCCGCCCGCATCATTCGCACGCACCTCATCCCCAACTTCATGTCGCACATCGTCGTCAGCGCCTCGCTCTCGATCCCCGCCATGATCCTCGGCGAGACGGCCCTGTCCTTCCTCGGCCTCGGCCTGCGCCCCCCGGCGGTCAGTTGGGGCGTGATGCTCAACGATGCACAGGACTTGACGGTGATCGAATTCTATCCTTGGGTTGCAAGTGCCATGATCCCCGTGATGCTGGTCGTCCTCGCCTTCAACTTCCTAGGCGACGGCCTCCGCGACGCGATGGACCCGTATAACTAGGTGAGCGATATGCCCAACCACGACAGCTACGACGTCATCATCATCGGTGGGGCCATGATCGGCTCCTCCTCCGCATGGTTCCTAACGGACAACCCCGATTTCGACGGGTCGATCCTCGTGGTCGAGCGTGATCCGTCCTACGAATTCGCCTCCACCTCACGCACCAATTCCTGCATCCGTCAGCAATTCTCCAACGAGCTGAACGTACGCATCTCGCAATTCGGGGTCGAGTTCATCAAGTCCTTCGCCGAGCGGATGAAGGACCCCGAAGCCCCCTTCGTCCGCCTGCAAAGCTACGGCTACATGTACCTCGCCGACACGCCGGAAATGGCCGAGAACCTGCGAGACATGCAATCGGTGCAGGCCGCCTTTGGCGCGGGCACCAAAACGATGACCCCTGACGAGGTTCTCGCCGCCTACCCCTTCTACAACATGGACGGGATCATCTGCGCGAACCATAACCTTGTGAACGAGGGCTATTTCGACGGCAGCACCATGTTCGAGTGGTGGCGCAAGAAAGCCCGCCAGAACGGCGCAGAATACATCACCGATGAAGTCGTTTCGATCCAGCGCGACGGCCCCCGCATCACCGGCGTCACGCTGAAATCCGGCGCGACCGTCGCCTGTGGCAATCTGGTCAACGCCTCCGGCCCCGCCGCCGATACCACCGCACGCATGGCGGGCCTGAGCCTGCCGGTCGAGCCGCGCAAACGCTTCACATGGATATTCTCCGCCGAGGAACCGCTCGGCATGGATCTCCCCCTCACCATCGACCCCGTCGGCGTGCATGTGCGTACCGATGGCAACAACTACCTCGCCGGATGCCCGCCAGTGCATGACCCCGCCGCCCATGGCGATTTCGAGATGGACCACGATATCTGGGAGGATCACGTCTGGCCCACCCTCGCCAACCGCATCCCGGCTTTCGAGCGCATCAAGGTCATCAACGAATGGGCGGGCCATTACGCCTTCAACACCCTTGATCAGAACGCCATCGTCGGACCAGACCCGGAGGTGCCCAACTTCCTCTACGTCAACGGTTTCTCCGGCCATGGCTTTCAACAATCCCCCGCGATGGGCCGCGCCATTAGCGAGCTTGTGACCTATGGCGAATACCGCACATTGGACATGGCCCCAATGGGCATCGAGCGGGTGCGAAACAACGAAGAATTCATCGAACGGGCCGTAATCTAGGGTGACAGCATAAAAACCACCATTGCCTTCCTCATCGCCGGTCCCGCCATGGCGAAGACCCTCACATGAGCTTGCCTCCAAATCCCTGACCAGGTGCTAAATTGATATTAGCATTGGGAGTTGGAAAGAATGACCAGGAAAATACGCCGCCGTTTCACGGATGAGTAGAAAACCGAAGCGATATCACGCTTGGAGGGGTCTACGCGACTCATACCAATCGCCCTGACTGGCGACTCATTTTGAGGCTTCCCAAATCCTGCGAATTCTGAATCATTGTCATCGAAGCAAGGAGGTTTCGATGACAGTGATGGTGACACGCGAGGATTTGACGGCTGTGGAGTTGCGGGAAGCGGCCTGCATTTCGAAGGACGCGAATGCATCGCGTCGGA
>CALFVD010000100.1 GCA_937928005.1 uncultured Neomegalonema sp.
TGGATATCAAGGTGACGGGCATCACCGAAGACATCATGAAGCAGGCGCTTGCGCAGGCGCATGAGGGCCGTAACACCATCCTCGGTGAGATGGCCAAAGCCCTCAGCGCGGGCCGTGAAGAATTCTCCGATTACGCCCCGCGTATCGAGACGCTTCAGATCGCCACCGACAAGATCCGCGAAGTCATCGGATCGGGCGGCAAGGTCATCCGGGGCATCGTCGAGGAATCGGGCGCGAAGGTCGATATCAACGACGAAGGCATCATCAAGATTGCCTCGCCTGATGCCGAAAGCATCGCCAAAGCCAAGAAGATGATCATGGCCATCGCCGCCGAGCCGGAAGTGGGCGTGATCTACGAAGGCAAAGTCGTGAAGGTTCTCGACTTCGGCGCATTCGTGAACTTCTTCGGCCCGAAAGACGGCCTCGTCCATGTCAGCCAGATGACCAACGAGCGCGGCGCGAACCCCAAAGACTTCGTCAAAGAAGGCGATGTCGTCTGGGTCAAGCTGATGGGCTTCGACGATCGCGGCAAAGTCCGCCTCGGCATGAAGATGGTCGATCAGTCGACCGGCAAGGAAGTCGAAAACGCGGGCTGATACGGACCATATCATCGCAGTAATGAAGCCCTCCGCAGCAACGCGGAGGGTTTTTTCGTTCACCATCGTCGTTGATCGGTGTAAGGAAAACACCCCGAATGATTTCCAAGGCTCACCATGCCGACCGTCTACGTCCTAAACGGCCCAAACTTGAACCTCCTCGGCAAGCGCCAGCCGGAGATTTACGGGCATGAGACCCTTGCCGATGTCGAGGCCGCCTGCATGACCAAGAGCGAGGCTCTGGGCCTGACCGTCAGCTTCCACCAGTCCAACCACGAAGGCGAGATCGTCGAGACGATCCACCGCGCACGCGACGAGGCGGCGGCCATCGCCATCAACCCCGCCGCCTATACCCATACATCGGTTGCGATCATGGATGCCTTGCTGACCTTCGAGGGACCAATCATCGAGGTGCATCTGTCCAACGTCCATCGCCGCGAGGAATTCCGCTCCCATTCATGGGTTTCAAAAGCGGCAACGGGCGTGATATGTGGACTAGGTACACAGGGTTATCTGCTGGCCCTCGACGCAATCGCCAACTTACTAAAACCGAAATCCGCTTGATCCCGACCACAAGAGACGAGGCCCGCCCCGATGAGCAGTGACAAGACCGATTCTGACGTCGCCTTCATCGGCGCGCTTGCAGCGATGCTGAAAGACAGCGACCTCAACGAGATCGAAGTGCGCCGCGACTATGCCGAGGATGACGCGCTCAAAGTACGCCTGAGCAAGGCCAAACCCGCCACCATCCAACAAGTCGCCCCCGCGCCACAAGCGGCTCCCGCGCCATTCATGGCCGCCGCACCCGCCGCCCCGATTGCCGCCACCGCTGCACCAGAGGCTCCCGCACCCGCAAATGACCCGGCGAGCAACCCCGGCATGGTCCCCTCGCCCATGGTTGGCACCGCCTATCTCGCCCCTGAACCCGGTGCCGCCACCTTCGTTTCGGTCGGTGATAAAGTGACCGAAGGCCAGACGATCCTGATCATCGAGGCGATGAAGACGATGAACCAGATTCCCGCCCCCCGCGCCGGTACACTGCGCACGATCTTGGTCAGCGACGGCGACCCGGTTGAGTTCGGCTCGCCCCTCGTGGTCATCGAATAACAGATCATGTTCCAGAAAATCCTCATCGCCAACCGCGGCGAAATCGCCCTGCGCATTCAGCGGGCCTGCCGCGAAATGGGCATCCACACCGTTGCCGTCCATTCCACCGCCGATGCCGATGCCATGCATGTGCGCCTCGCCGACGAGACGGTCTGTATCGGCCCGCCCGCCGCCAAGGACAGTTACCTCAACATCCCCGCACTGATTACCGCCGCCGAGATGACCGGCGCACAGGCGATCCATCCGGGTTACGGCTTCCTGTCCGAGAACGCCGCCTTTGCCCGAATCGTGGCGGAGCATGACATTACCTTCATCGGCCCGACCGCCGACCACATCACCATGATGGGCGACAAGATCACGGCGAAAGACGCGATGAAGCGCCTCGGCGTGCCGGTCGTACCCGGCTCCGATGGCGAAGTGACAGAAGATACCGAGGCGCTGAAAGTCGCCAACGAGATCGGTTTCCCAGTGCTGGTCAAGGCGACCGCAGGCGGCGGCGGGCGCGGCATGAAGCTGGCGCGCACCCCCGCCGACCTCTCCACCGCCCTTTCCACCGCCCGCTCGGAAGCTGGGGCAGCGTTTGGCAATACGGCGGTCTACTTGGAGAAATATCTCGGCAAACCGCGCCATATCGAAATTCAGATCATGGCTGACAGCCACGGCTCGGTCGTCCATCTGGGCGAGCGCGATTGCTCGCTACAACGGCGAAACCAGAAGGTGCTGGAGGAAGCGCCCTCCCCCATCCTAACGCCGCAAGAGCGCGCCGATATCGGCGAACGCTGCGCCATTGCCCTGCGCGAATTGGGATATTTGGGCGCAGGAACGATTGAGTTCCTCTACGAAGACGGCGGCTTCTACTTCATCGAAATGAACACACGGCTACAGGTCGAGCATCCCGTGACCGAGGCCGTCTATGGCGTCGATTTAGTACGCGAGCAAATCCGCGTCGCCTCTGGTATGCCGCTCTCGTTCCGCCAAGAAGACCTCGTGCCCAACGGCCATGCCATCGAATGCCGCATCAATGCCGAGAACCCGCGCAGCTTCGCGCCCTCCCCCGGTACTGTAGACAGCTATCATGCACCCGGCGGTCTTGGCGTACGGATGGATTCGGGGCTTTATGCGGGCTATCGCATCCCCCCCTATTACGACAGCTTGATTGGCAAGATGATCGCCCATGGCCGCGACCGCGATGAATGTGTCGCCCGCGTGCGCCGCGCCTTGGGCGAAACGGTAATCGACGGTGTCGAGACAACCATCCCACTGTTTCAAGCGTTGCTGGAGGAGCCAGATTTCCTCTCCGGTGATTACGACATTCACTGGCTTGAACACTGGATTGAATCCACCACCTAAAACTGATGGCCGATGAAGACATAGACCTGACGCCCGATCTGTTGCTACAGGCCTATTCGGTCGGTATCTTTCCGATGGGCAGTGAAGGCAGCGACCAAGAGCTGTATTGGGTCGATCCCCACGAGCGCGGAATCCTGCCGCTTGACGGGCTACATGTGTCAAAATCCCTACGCAAGACCATTCGGCGCGGGGGGTTTGAGGTGCATATAAACCGCGATTTCCGGGGTATGATGGCCGATTGCGCGATGCGCGAGGAGACGTGGATCAACGAGACAATCCTCGACCTCTACACCGCCCTGCATCAACGCGGCTTCGCCCATAGTGTCGAGGTGTGGCAGGATAATGCGCGGATTGGTGGCCTCTATGGTGTCAGCATCGGTGCCGCGTTCTTTGGGGAAAGCATGGTTTCCAACGCCCCGGACGCAAGCAAGATCGCGCTGGTATGGCTGGTGGCGCGGTTGCGGGCGGGCCGATATCGCCTGCTAGACACACAATTCACCACCGATCACCTGTTATCAATGGGCGGCGTTGCGATAAGCCGGGGTCGCTATCAGGCAATGCTGCAAGCCGCGCTCGATCGTCAGGGGGATTTTGGGGCGCTCGATGAGAATGCCAGTATGGATGATGTTCTGGCGCAAGCAGAAGTTAGCTAACCCAACCGCGCCTCAAACCGAATACGCATGTAATCCGCCGTCCAGTTGCCATCACTATCGCATAGGGCCGGGTGCAGCAGGGCGGCGGCTTCATCGCGAACTTGGGCGCGCAGGGCTTCGGGCACGCTGGCCAATACGGGCGCAGCCAAGGTTTCCAGCCACCCTGCCATATCCGAAGGGATTGGCGTAGGGCGAGGGATCGGGGCAATCCGGTCAACAGTAAAGCCCGCCCGCTCCAGCCGTGCGCTATGTTCGGCGCAGCTTGGGAAATACCAGATATCGCCCGGCGCATTCACCTGCCCGGTCAACCGCTCGATCACCGATGACAGCGCCACGCGGATCGCGGCGACATTTCCGTGTCCCCCAAACTCCGCAACGAAGCGCCCATTGGGCCGCAAACTGCGCGCCACGCCTGCAATCACCGCATCAGGGTCGGTCATCCAATGGAGGGCCGCATTGGAAAAAACCGCATCGAATTGCTGATCAAAGTCGAGCGCATGGCCATCCATCACCCGCGCATCAATGCCCCGCGCCACTGCGCCCGCAACCATATCGGCGCTGAAATCACTGCCAACCACCTCGGCCCCCGCCGCCACCAACCGCTCGGTCAGCGCGCCGTCACCGCATCCTAGGTCGAGGATATGCTCGCCCGCTTGCGGGGCCAGCCACTCCAGCACCCCCGCGCCCAGATCAGAAACAAAGCGCGCATTGGCTTCATACCGGTCCGCCGACCAATGGTCAGTTCGTTCCGGCAACGGCTTTTCCGATCAGATCCAGCAAGCTAACGGAACCTTGCGTATGTTCGATGGCCTCGCCGGATTCGAGCATGTATTCAGACCCTCCCGGCTCGATGGATACATAGGAGCCGCCAAGCAAGCCGTCACTTGCAATCTTGGCCGAAGAATCGCTTGGCAATTTCACGCCGTTACGCATCGCCATGGTCAGTTTTGCCTGAAAGGTCTCGGCGTCCAGTTCCACGCTGTCAACAGTCCCGACCTTCACGCCAGAAACCCGCACATCGCCCCCCGTGCCGATCCCATCCGCCTTGAAGAATTGCGCGGTCAGGGGATAGCTGCCTCCCCCACCAAAATCGGCGCTTGCGCTCGCATAGTAGAGAAAGCCCCCCGCAACAGCGAGAACGACGGCCCCGATCAGGGTTTCTACGGTGTTATTGGCCATGGACATGCTCTCCTATGGATCAGTCGGGAACCCACGGGGTGTAGGTGGGCTTGGCGGTCGATTTATCGCCACCAAGCGTGACCAGACTACCCGGCGGGCGATAGGCTTCATCGGTGCCGGTTTTGTTGTAAATACGATCCTTCTGCCATGCCCAGTTGCGCACGGGCGAGATGGTCGGTGGTTCATCAAAGGTATGGTGCAGCCAGCCAAACCAATCGGTCGAAATGCGCGATGCCTCGCTCTCGGTGGTGTAGATTACCCAGCGGCGCGTATCATCGGCATTGCAGTAATAGACATTGCCAAACTCATCCTCGCCCACCTTCTCGCCATTGCGTGCGGTGAAGAGTTTCGTGCCGATGGTGCTACCATGCCACCATGTGAAAATATCGCGCAGGATCGGCATTTTCGGGGAGTCTCCGTCTTGTTCGCACGCAATCTACTGCAAATGGGATGACGACGGCAATCTCTAGTATTTATGGGGTCACTGCAATGAACGGCGAGAGCCAAGGTTACGCCACACTGTAACAAATGCATCACATTCGGGCTTTCAATGACCTATTCTTTTATCGTTAACGCTAGGTCATCGTGGAAATGCAAGACGGCTCGCGCTAGGCAAAAACAACAGTCCGTTTACAGCGTATGACATGGCCTTGCGCCGTGTTTTTTTCCTTCGTTCGTCATCACATATGGTCGTGTCCGATATTCGGCACGCACCAGGCTAACCTGTATCGACCAGACCATTTTGCAGGGCAACACCTCCCTCGGATGCTGGCGACATTGGAGAAATTGGAATGAAAAGCCTCAAGGCGCTGTTCTACGCATCAACCGTAATATTGGCTCCATCGCTGTCCCATGCGGGCGGCTTCGATCTGACTGGTCAGCCCATCAGCATCATCTTCGAGGAAGGCAACTACATCGAAGGTAGCGTTGGGCTTGTCACGGCGGATGTCGAGGGGACCAATGCCCTTGGCAATTCCGGCAATATTGCCGATGATCTGACTTTTCTGACGTTCGGTGCCAAGACAGATATTACGGATTGGTTCTCCGCCGCAATCATCTATGACACACCGTTCCAGCGCGAAACGACCTATGAGGCCGGACCATTCACAGGGACGGCAGCCGATGTCGAGGCGAACACCATTACGGCGGTTGGACGTTTGAAATTTGGCGAGAATTTCAGTGTCTATGGCGGTCCACGCCTCCAACGGGCCAGAATCGATCTGCAAGGGCCATTCGCAAGAAACCCGGCAACGGGTGCATTTACGCCCTTCTCCGTCTTTCAGATTGACGTGGGCGATACGGCGTTCGGTTTTGTCGCTGGTGCTGCCGCTGAAATTCCAGAGTACAAGATACGCGCGGCGCTGACCTACAATTCCGCGATCACCCATGATGTTGATACCGAGGAAACTTTCTTTGGCCCGACGGGCTTCGTTTCGGTTCCATCGAGTTTCGATCTTGAGACGCCGCAATCGGTGAACCTCGATTTGCAGGCACCAATCTCCAAATCAACGCTCGTTCGGGCCAATATTCGCTGGGTCGATTGGGGCGGTGTAAATTTCTCACCGCCGAACTTCTTCAACAACCCAAATTTCGGTGGTCCGGTCGTTGAATATACCGAAGACACCTTCACCTATCGCCTGACCGTTGCACAGCGGATCAACGAAAACTTCGTTGGTTTCGTAACCGGCAGCTACGAGGCCGATGGTGGTGAAGAAATCAGCCTCTTCAAATCCGTCGATGGCGGCATCAGCCTCGGTGGCGGTGTAATCTTTGAAAGTGACGAAGGGCTGCGGCTACAGCTTGCTGGTGAATACCGCTGGCTTGAAGGAACTTCCGGCGTACAAGCAGGGGCCGCCCCCCCCACCTCTTTCGATCAAGCGGACGCTGTCGGCCTATCATTCAAAGTCGGCTATCGCTTCTGACACCTACAGCGAGTTGCGCAAATCGCTGTAAGTGCATCGATTATAAAAAACCCCCGGGAGCATCGCTTCCGGGGGTTTTTTTTCACGCCGCCATAAGATCGCGGATCAGGCGCGCCTTTTCCTCCGGGTCAAAGAACCCGATCTTCTGGTAAGCAATCAAACCGTTCTTATCGATAATCGCCACTTCCGGCGTGCCGCGCGTCCCATACAGGATCATCGTATTCGGCAGATGCGGGTCGATATCATGCCGATCATGCCCGACCGAATGGCCAAAACCGGTTTTCTTCACAAACTTTTTCAAACGGCTGATATTCTGATGTTCATGCCCCTCAAAAACGGTGTGGATGCTGACGATTTTCATCCGGTCGGCGGCGATATCCTCCGCGAAATCCTTCTCCCATTGTAGGGTGGTCGGGATCGAAAATGAATTACAGGCAGGACACCAAAGCTGAAAAAAGTCGATCACGACGACTTGGCCGCGCAATTCATGCAGCTTCAATGGCTGACCATGCACCCATTCAGCAATATCCCATTCCGGCGCGGGCGTACCCACGGGCAGCGCCCTCAAAGGGGCGGAAGGGACGGCGGCAGCGGCGGCTATTGCCGCTAGGGCACCACGTCGTGTAAGCTTAGGCATCGGACATTTCCTCCATCAATTCCTGTCCTGATGGACCATGTGACATTGAGTGCGCAACCTTCTCGCGCAGAGGTGACTGCCCGTGAAAAAAAGACTGTGCGGTAAGGCTCTAAACGCCGCATCATGCACGGTTACGATGCTGTAAAAGGCGGAATAAACCGCTGTAAAAGAAGTTTGAACGGGAGAAAACCATGAAATTCAAGTATCTCGCAGCGGCATCCGTTGTCGCTCTTATGAGCATCACCAATGCTTTCGCCGGGAGTAAGAGCGGCCCTGTAAAGGTCGGCGTCCTTGCCACGCTCGAAGGCACCTATACGGCGCTTGGCGAAGATGGCGTGCGCGGCATGAAGACGGCGCTGGCCACATTCGGCGAAGAAGCGGGCGGGCGCGAATTGGAGATTATCATCCAATCCACCGATGCTTCTCCAGACAGCGCCGTGCGCGGGGCGCGTAAATTGGTCGAACAGGATAAAGTCGATATCGTCCTCGGCCCGCTCTCCGGCTCCGAAGGCATCGCGATTCGCGATTATTCTAAGACACAGCCACAGGTTACTTTCATCAACGGCATCTCCGGCGCACAGGAAACAACCTACGTCACACCCTCGGAAAACTTCTTCCGCTTCAATATGGATGGGGCGCAGTGGTCGGCGGGTCTTGGCGATTACGTCTTCAACGAAAAAGGCTATGAAACCGTCGCGACCGTAGGCGAGGATTATTCGTTCATCTACACGCAGGTCTTTGGTTTTGCGACCGAGTTCTGTCAGGCGGGCGGCGAAATTACCGAGCGTCTATGGGTGCCCCTCGGCACCAAGGATTTCGGCTCGATCATCGCATCGCTGCCGGATGACGTCGATGCGATTTATCTGGGCTTGGGCGGCGGCGATGCCGTCAACTTCCTGAATCAGTATCAACAGGCGGGTGGTGATGCGAATCTGATCGGCGGCTCGATCATGGTCGATGGCACGGTCCTCTCCTCCAAAGGTAAGGCAAAAGAAGCCCTGATCGGTGTTCCCTCCTCCGGCCCACAGGCGGATACGTGGGATAACGAAAAGTGGCAGGCTTATGTGAAGAAGTATCAGGACACGTTCGAGCCTGAAGACCGCTTCCCTAGCCCGTCCCTGCTCGGCACCGGGTATTACAACGCAACGACGGCGATGATTGATTGCCTCGAAGACGTAAAAGGCGACCTGTCTGATGATCACAAAGGCTTCCGTGGTTGCCTTTCGACCCTCAAGCTCGACGCCCCGAACGGCACGATCACGCTGGACGAGAACCGTCAGGCCATCGGCACGAATTTCGTAACCGAAGTGGTCGAATTGGACGACGGCAACCTCGCCACGCAGGTTGTGTCGATCAAGAAAAACGTGAATCAGACGCTGGGTATCGACGCGGCCAAGTTCGCGAAGATCGGCCTGCCTAGCCGCGATGTTCCGGCCTGCAAGGCATCGTACTGATCCAGAAGAATGATGCGGGTAGATAGCCCCCTCCTGCCTTCCCCTCTTGTGGGGGAGGGCTACTGGATCGACCGAGGCATTTGATGTAAGCTATTCAAATGTAGAGATAAGTTGATCCACAAAACAAACAATCCACCAGAGTGAAGCTTCTCTCCACATCCATTGAGGCATGCACGACCCCATGAAACCACTCCTCATCGACGGCGAATGGCTCGCGGGTGCCTCCACCATCCAGACGATCAATCCTTCAGACCTGTCTGAAACCGTCGAAACCTACGTGCAAGCCGATGCGCAACATGCCCATGCCGCCGTGACCGCCGCCGCCAATGCCGCGCCGGACTGGGCGATGAGTACGCCGCAACAACGCCATGATATCCTCGCCAGTACCAGCGCCGAGATCATGGCCCGCCGCGAAGAGATCGGCACACTCCTTAGCCGCGAAGAGGGCAAGACCCTCCCCGAAGGCATCGCCGAGACGACTCGCGCCGCGCATATCTTCGGCTTCTTTGCGGGCGAGGCACTGCGCCAGACCGGCGATATCCTACCCTCCATCCGCCCCAATATAGGCGTCGAAATCACACGCGAACCAGTCGGCGTCATCGGCATCATCGCCCCGTGGAATTTCCCCATTGCCATCCCCGCATGGAAGATCGCCCCCGCCCTCGCCCATGGTAATACGCTGGTCATGAAACCCGCCGACAGCGTACCCGGCTGCGCATGGGCATTGGCCGATATCCTGACCCGCGCGGGCGCACCAAAAGGGGTTATCAATCTGGTCATGGGGCCGGGCACGAGCGTCGGACAGGCCATGCTGGACGATCCGCGCATTGATGCCATCACCTTTACCGGCTCGGTCGCGACCGGCGCACGGGTGGGCGAGGCGTCTATGCGGGTGGGGCGCAAGGTACAGATGGAGATGGGCGGCAAAAACCCACTCGTCGTGTTGGATGATGCCGATCTTGAAACAGCGGTCCATTGTGCGCTCGACGGATCATTCTACTCGACGGGCCAGCGGTGCACCGCCTCCTCCCGCCTGATCGTGACCGAGGCGATCCACGGGCGCTTCGTCGAGACGCTCGTGCAGCGCATCCGCGCCCTCACAATCGGCCATGCCCTCGATCCGGCCACCGATATCGGCCCCGTCGCCAGCCGCGACCAACTAGACAGCAACATGCGCTATGTCGAAACGGCACGGCGCGAGGGGGGTAACATCCGCTGCGGCGGCGAGACGGTCAGCCGTGCAACCGAGGGGTATTTCATGCTGCCAACCCTCATCACCGATACGACCAGCGCCATGACCATCAACCGTGAGGAGGTATTCGGTCCTGTCGCTTCGGTCATCCGGGTTCGCGATTATGAAGAAGCACTACACGTCGCCAATGATACGCCCTTCGGCCTCAGCGCGGGCATCTGCACGACCTCGCTACGCCATGCCACCCATTTCAAGCGCTACGCGCGCGCGGGGATGGTTATGGTCAACCTACCCACCGCCGGAGTCGATTACCACGTCCCCTTCGGCGGCACCCGCGCCAGCAGCCACGGCCCCCGCGAACAAGGCCGCCACGCGGCGGAATTCTTCACAACACTAAAGACCGCATATACCGCGACCTGAGCGCGATTTGACAGACTCTAAGATCGCCGCTTACGCTAACGTCTTCAAACGGTAAGCGAGATACCGTTGAAGAAGGAAACACACGATGAGCAAAGCCATTGCGGTTCAGCACGGCGTGTTCGGGCGCGCGGCACTTTACGGACTAGATCGGCCTTTCGTGACCCATGCCCATCGCGAGGGGCATCTTGTCTTTCACATCGACCGCGCCGCCGCCTGCGTCAATGTCATGGGAAACCCTATCCACGTCTCCCCCGGCTGCGGCGTCGCAATCAGCCCGTGGGAGGCGCATAGCTTCGCCCCATTGCCCGACGCTCGCGAGCTAGCCTTATGCCTCGTCCTTTATATCAACCCCGCATGGTTTCGCGACCATGCACATGGCGGCATCCGAGCCTTACGCTTTGGCACCCCGCATATTACAGTAACCGCTGAAATAGAACGCTGGATCAGGGAATTGGCTGAAGTGCTGGCCAATAACGACCGTGATATCCTGTTCGATACCTTCCTCTACGAGATTGCGAGTCGCTGTTTCGAGCAAACATGGTCGCGAGGCTTTACCGAGCGCGACGCGCTAGGGCGCGATATCGGCTTCTCAGATTTCCGGGTGCGCCGCTCGCTGGAGATTATGCAAGAACACTTCACCGATGACATGGAGCTAGACTGGCTCGCACGGGAATCAGGATTGTCGCGCCCTCATTTCTTCAAACTGTTCAAGCGGCAAACAGGGATCACCCCAAACCTGTATCTAAATACCTTGCGCGCAGAGCGGGCCATTGATGACCTCATGCAAACCGATAAATCCGTGACAGATATCAGCTATGACCTTGGATTTTCGTCTCAGGCGAGTTTCACACGGTTCTTCTCATCCAATGTCGGCATCCCGCCCAGCGATTACCGACGGGTAGCCTTGGCGTCCTGACACAACGAATCCTCGCTCCTGCGTCAACAGTGAAGACTTTCAGGTATTGCGATTGCGCGTATCCGGTCTAGGCTGACGTATGGATTAAGGGCGATAGACCCCGATATCGACAGGGAGAGACCGTGTTGACTATTCGCTTGGCGAAGGCTTTTGACGTGCGCGTATGCCCAAAGGCATACGGATGAGAGCCTTTGCATCCCGTCATCCTTTCTGGACCGCGCTGATCGCCCTTGCCGTGGCGATTCTGTTGTGGCTCATCTTCGCGGTCTGGCCCAAAGGGTTGATCGAGGTGATCGGGCGCAAGAAAGTTTTCCTGAACGCCCTGTTCAACGGGATTACGCTTGGCGGCCTTTATTTTCTGGTGGCAAGCGGTTTCACGTTGATCTTCGGGCTAATGCGCAACGTCAATCTCGCCCATGGCTCGCTCTACCTGCTAGGCGGCTATGTCGGGTTTTTCGTTGCCGATTGGACGGGGTATTGGCTGCTCGCCTTTCCAGCGGCGTTCATCGTTGTCGGTGCGCTCGGCATATTGATGCAGATTTTCGTATTCCGCCGGATGGAGGGACAAGATCTGCGCCAGACTCTCGTGACCATCGGCATTTCCATCGTCATGGCCGACTTGATGCTCTGGGGCTTTGGTGGTGATTTCTACAATATCACGCCGCCGGAATGGTTGTCCGGCCCGATGGAGACATTCTTCGTGACGGGGCAAAAACGCTCCGGCGATCTGGTTTACATGAAATACCCGGTGGTGCGCATCGCCATCTTCGCCGCCTCGGTCGTAATCGGGGTGGGGATGTGGTTGCTGCTCAACCGCACACGAATCGGGATGATGGTACGCGCGGGTGTCGATGACCGTGAAATGCTGTCGGCGACGGGCGCACGTATCCAACTCGTTTTCGTTGGTGTTTTCGCCTTCGGGGCGGGACTGGCGGGCGTTGCCGGAGTCGTGGGCGGCACATTCCAATCGGTCGCACCGGGCGAAGATATCCGCTTTTTGCTCGCATCACTCGTGGTGGTCATCGTCGGCGGCATGGGGTCGATCCCCGGTGCGGCCCTTGGTGCATTATTAATCGGCTTGGCCGAGCAATTCGGGTCGGTTTATTTCCCGACCTATGCCGTGGTGTTGACCTTCCTGATCATGGTGATCGTGTTGGCCTTCAGGCCGCAGGGCTTGCTGGGGCGGGCTTGATATGGCGGTAGAGGACACACGATTGACGGCGACGCGGCGCACGGAAGCCAGATGGATCGAGCGCATCCCGCTCGCCTATTGGGTACTGGGCCTCGCGCTGCTGATGATGCCCGCCTTTGCCAATGATTTCGTACTGTATCAAATTTTTGGCTGGACCTTCATCCTCGGCATGATTGCCCTGAGCCTGATGTTCCTCGCTGGTTATGGCGGCATGGTTAGTCTGCTCCAGATGTCCCTCGCGGCATTGGCGGGGTATATGGTCGCGATTTTCGGGACCAGCGCAATCGAGACGATCTCGATGGGCTGGCCATGGTACGTGTCGATCCCGCTTGCTTTGCTGGTCACGGTACTCTTCGCGACGATCTGCGGCTGGCTGGCGGTGCGAACCGAAGGCATCTACACAATCATGATCACGCTGGCGATTGCCTCGGCATTTTTCTATTTCACACGCCAAAACTACGTGGTTTTCAACGGATTTTCGGGGTTCAACGGGGTGTTGCCTCCCGACCTGTTCGGTGTGGATTGGCGCGGGCCGAAAGCGTTCTACTACCTCACGCTATTCTGGGCGACAGTCTCGTATCTGGCCGTGCGCTACGTCTCAAAAGCGCCGTTCGGGCTGGCGTTGCAGGGCGTACGCGACAACCCTCGCCGCATGGCCGCACTTGGCTATAACGTCACCGCCCACCGCGTCGCCGCCTATGCCTTTGCGGCGCTGATTGCGGGGGTCGCGGGTATCCTACTGACTTGGCAATCGGCGCAGGTATCGCCCGGAACCGCCGGGATCGGCCCAGTGGTGGATATCCTCGTGATCGCGGTCATCGGCGGGTTGCGTAGGCCCATTGGCCCGTTCATCGGCGCATTGATCTATGTGTTGCTCAAGACCTTCGCGGTCGATGTGCTGATCTCGCTGGGGCTGGCGGGAGAGCGGTTCCAGCTTCTAATCGGCATCGGCTTCCTCGTAATCGTCTTCTGGTCGCCAGACGGCATCCTCGGCCTATGGGATCGCTGGAAGGAAAACCGGGGGCGCGACCCGCTGACGGGCGAGCGGAGGGAGAGATGATGAGATATTCAATATCTGCCTCCCCGCTTTCCAACATTAAAGGGGAGAGGGGAGCCACCCGCAAACCCAAACCGACCTCGCAACCCGCATCCCTTCTCCCCTTGCGGGGGAGGTCTGTCCATCCATGTACAAATCTTGAGGTTGCTCCGTGACCGCCACCGTCTCTCATGCCCGTGCCTTGCGCCGCCGAATGACGGATGCAGAAACGCACCTGTGGCGGGCCTTGCGAGCGCAACAACTCTGCGGTGCCAAGTTTCGGCGGCAGGTGCCGTTCGGGCCGTACATCCTCGATTTCGCCTGTCACGCGGCGCGGCTGGTGATCGAGGTGGATGGGGGGCAGCACGCCGAGTCTGCCTCTGATATCAAGCGTGATCGGTACATCGAGGCGAGCGGATATCGGGTGCTACGGTTCTGGAACAACGACGTTTTAGCGAACCTCGACGGCGTGCTCGAAACTGTAAGGACAGTTCTTGTTGAGAGATCACCCCCACCCCAACCCTCCCCCATCAAGGGGGAGGGAGGTATGGATGACAAAACCTCGCAACCCGCGTCCCCTCCCCCCTCGCGGGGGAGGGCTAGGGTGGGGGGGTCTATGCGCATGTTCCCTGCTGAAGAGGGCACGCAATGAACGCCCCCACCACCTCAGCCATTGCCGAGCGCATGAGCGCCACCGGCACAGCCAATGCGTTGGAGCTACGCAATGTGTCGAAGTTTTTCGGGGCGCTGGCCGCGATGGAGGATATCTCGCTTTCAGTGCGCCCCGGCGAGCGGCGGGCGGTGCTGGGGTCGAACGGGGCAGGCAAAACGACGCTATTCAACTGTGTGACGGGGGATTTCCTGCCAACCAGCGGTACGATCCGCTTTTTCGGCGAGGATGTCAGCGCCTTCCCCGCCCATGAGCGCATCCGGCGCGGATTGCGCCGTACTTATCAGATTTCGCTACTGTTCAGCGGGTTGACGGTGATCGACAACATCTATCTCGCCTGCGTGGGCGTCAGCCGCGAGCGGTTCAGCTTTTTGCGTGCCCGCCGCGACGATGCGCTAATGGCCAGTGCCGAAGACCTGATTCGGCTGGTCCATCTGGAAGACGCAACCCACACGCCGGTCGCCGAGCTATCCTATGGACAGCAACGCCAACTCGAAATCGCGATGGCCCTATCCGGCGCACCACGCTTCATCCTGTTCGACGAACCGGCGGCGGGATTGTCGCCGACCGAGCGGCGCGAACTCATTGATATCCTCACCGGCCTGCCGGGGCATATGGGGTTCATCATTATCGAGCATGACATGGACGTCGCCCTGCGCGTCGCCGAGAGCGTGACGATGATGCATAACGGACGCATCTTCAAGGAAGGCAAACCGGCGGAAATCGAAGACGACCCAGAGGTGCAGGCGCTATATCTGGGGGGTGGCGACGATGGTTGACCGTATCGGCCCCCCCGCGCTCGATGTGCGCGATCTGAACGTCTATTATGGCCAGTCCCATGCGTTACAGGGGGTGGACCTGACGCTGGGTGGCGGGCTCGCTCCCACTTCGCCGCAGAGGTGTACCAATGGAGGTGAGCCGCGCCTGGACGC
>CALFVD010000101.1 GCA_937928005.1 uncultured Neomegalonema sp.
TCATCGGCCTGCATGATGCGTGGGACGCGGCAAGCGCCCGCCGCGCTGCCGCACTCTTCGCCCGTCGAAAGGGGCGCAAAGGCACCGCCATTGCGGCGGATGCCGATGCACTGGCCCGCATGGTGATCGACACCCTCACCCGTCGCTCGGCGCAGGTCATCCTCGACACCGCCTTGGCCGAAGACGGCATCGACAGCCCTCCTTCACCCCTGATCGATGCCGCACTCGCCAAGCATAGCGGCGCGGCGCGGATTGATATCGGGCTGACCCTACCGCTCATCGGCCTCGGTGCATCGGCCCCAACCTACTACCCCACCATCGCCCAGACACTCGGCACAGCTTGCATGGTGCCCGACCATGCCGGGGTCGCCAATGCCGTTGGTGCGGTCGCCGGGCAAATCCGCATCGAACGCTCGATCCGCATCACCAGTCCATCCGAAGGCCGCTATCGCGTTCATCTCAGCCGTGACGCAACAGATTTCGCATCGCTCGACTCTGCCCGCGCCGCCGCACAAGCTGACCTTGATGAGACAATCCGCATTGCCGCCACCGCTGCGGGCGCGGCAGAAGCCAAAATTGCCTTCGATTATACCGAATCCGCCCCCATGATCGAAGGCCGCGCCCTTTTCCTTGAAGCAACCCTGACCGCACGCGCCTCTGGCCGCCCTGCCCTCGCACCGCCAACCTGAAACTTAATCAACGAAGCCTATCTAACCTTGCATTTGTGAAAACGTTTTTCGCCTCTGAAACCGGAGCATCCCATGCATTCTCTCGTTGTTACTTTCGCATTGATCGGCGTCCTCGGCGTCGGGGCACAATGGCTCGCATGGCGGCTGCGCCTGCCCGCCATCGTGCTGATGCTTGTTGCCGGTATCATCGCTGGGCCGCTCACTGGCTGGATCGATCCAGAGCATGATTTCGGCGATGCCCTCGGCCCGCTTGTTTCCGTTGCTGTGGCGTTGATCCTGTTCGAGGGTGGTCTTAGCCTCGATTTTCGGGGGCTACGCGATGCGGGCGGGGCGGTGCGACGGATCATCCTGCTCGGTGCGCCGCTCGGCTGGATCACCAGCACGCTGGCCTGTCATTACATCGCTGGCCTGTCTTGGCCGGTTGCAGCGGTTTTTGGCGGTATCCTCGTCATCACTGGCCCAACCGTCGTGACGCCACTACTGCGACAGGCAAACCTGACCCCGCGCCCTTCCTCGGTCCTACGTTGGGAAGCCATCGTCAATGACAGTTTGGGCGCACTCTTTGCCGTCCTCGCCTATGAATTTGCCTCCGCCTATTCCAAGTCCGGCGACATGGCAGAGGCCGCCATTGGTGTCGGGATCGGCATCGTCGTCGCCGCTGCACTGGGCGGCGCAGCGGGCGCAGGGTTGGCATATTCTTTCCGCCGCGCCTATGTGCCAGAATATATGAAAGTACCCGTGCTTCTGGCCGTTGTCCTCGGTGTTTTTGCGGCATCGAACGAATTGCTTGAGGAAAGCGGCCTCCTCGCCGTAACGCTTATGGGCGCAATTCTTGGCAATGCACGCTTGCCCAGCATCGGCGAATTGCGCCGCTTTAAGGAGCATATCGCTGTCCTGCTCGTCTCCGGCGTTTTCGTGATCCTCGCCGCGACAATTGATGCAGAGATGCTGGCGCTACTGGATTGGCGCGCGGTTCTCTTCGTCCTCGCCGTCATGCTCATCGCCCGCCCCGCCGCAATCATGCTCAGCCTCATTGGTACAAATCTGACCACAGCGGAAAAAGGTCTTATCGCATGGGTGGGGCCGCGCGGCGTGGTGGCGGTCGCCGTTTCCGGCTTCTTCGGCACCAAGCTTGCCTCGCTGGGTTTTGAGGATGGCGCGGCCATCGCCCCGCTCGCCTTCGCGTTGGTCTTTGCTACAGTCGTGATCCAAGGGTTCAGCGTCAGCGCGGTAGCCCGCCGCCTCGGCCTCGTTTCGACCGATATTCCCGGCGTCTTGATCGTCGGCGCATCGAACTGGACGGCACAGCTTGCCCAAGCCTTGCAGAAAGTCGATATTCCGGTGCTCGTAACCGATAAATCATGGTCTAACCTGCGCAAGCTACGCCTGAAGGATATCCCCACTTGGTATGGTGAAATCCTGTCCGAGACCGCCGAACACACCATTGATCTCAACCGCTTTGGCACCATCATCGCGGCCACCGAAAACGAGTCATATAACGCCCTTGTCTGCACCGATTTTGGCCCCGAATTCGGGCGCAGCCATGTCTTTCAGCTTGGGCGCTCCAAGGATGGCGAAGACGATCCCAATGCCCTGCCCGTTACGTTGGGGGGCCGCAAACTCTTCACCTCCGGCGTCTCCCACGGCACCCTCGAATCACGCTCCTATTCGGGTTGGGTCTTTACCCATACCCGCTTGACCGAGGAATTCAGCTACGAGGATTACCAAGCGCGTCGTGCCGAAGGCACCGAATTATTGGCTGATTTAAGGAAAGACAGCACGATCTCCTTCTGCACCATGTCCGAGCGGCCCAAGGCCAATCCCGGTGACATGCTCATCAGCTATACGCCCGAAAAGACCCAAGGCGATACAACACCCAAAGCAGAGGTTGCCCAATGACCGCTCCCTGCGCGATCTTCGACCTTGACGGAACGCTGGCCCATACTGCGCCAGACCTGATCGGTGCCGTCAACGACCTGCTAACAGACCGTAATTTTCCTGCATTACCCTTATCCGTGGCCGAAACAACCGCCGGTTTCGGGGGCAAAGCCCTGATCCGCGCCGCCTTCACCTATGCGGGGCATGAGGCAGATGAGCGTGAAGTCGACGCGCTCTATCATCCTTTTCTCGACCGTTACGCCACCCGCATCGCCGATGAAAGCCACCTCTATGATGGCGTGATCGACACCCTCGATACGCTGGTGGGGCGCGGCTGGATCATCGGCGTCTGCACCAACAAACCGGAGAGTCTTGCCCGCTCGCTACTGACCGAACTCGACGTGCTCCACCGCTTCCGCGCATTGGTCGGAGCCGACACCCTACCGGTCCGCAAACCAGACCCCATCGCCCTAACCACAACCATCGAGCGTTGCGATGCTCAGATCAACCGCTCGATCATGATCGGCGATACCGATACCGACCTTGATACCGCCCGAAACGCTGGCATTCCCTGTATTCTTACCCGCTTTGGCTATTCCGAAATTGACGTCGGAACCATGGGTGCGGAGGCAGTGATCGACACCTTCCCAGAAGTCATCAACGCCCTTGAAACCCTACGCACGAACGGCGCTTGACGCCCTCGCGCCCGCCCTCTATGTGTGCCCTCCCGGAGGGCGGTTAGCTCAGTTGGTAGAGCACAGTGTTCACATCGCTGGGGTCACTGGTTCGAATCCAGTACCGCCCACCATTATTTCTCCCACCTTTCAATAATTTAGCAGAAAGCGCAGAGTCGACTAACTCGCTACTGCTACGCAACTGATACGCAAACGCGTCGATCGCTTCGGCGGCGCGCTCCAGGTAGGTGGGATCGAAGGGCGCGTAGATCTCCGTGGTGCTCATTCCCGGCTGCTTGTGCCCGAGCTGTGCCGACACTTCCCAGGCGGGCACGCCCTGACTACGCATCCAGCGAGCCATTGTGTGACGTAGAGAATATGGATTGACCTTCTCATCCAGACCCGCATCGCGCCGTGCCCGTCGCCATGCTACCTTGCCCTCTTTCACGGGCTTGCCAGCATATTGCACCAAATATCCAGGCCTTGAATCCTCAAGCATCTTGCGAAACTGCTCTGGCAGCTTGACCGTCGGACGATACTTCTTGGTTTGCGTACGTCCCGGTGGATTCAGATGGATCAGATTATGGTCGAAGTCACATTGTGATTTTTGCAGGTCGCGCACCGCGTCAGGGCGGGCACAAGTGGCGATCAACAAGAGCGCGAAGCGTACCTGATGCTCGCTCTTCATGGCATCTATCAGTTCCACTGTTTCCGCCAGCGATAACGGTCGTCCAAGCGGTTCTTGTGACTCGATTTTCACATCAGCAATGAAAGGTGCCGATTCCAGTTCGCCGTTCTTCCAAGCATAGTTTATTGCTGCACGGCCAACCGAAATGACACGGCTGATTGTTGAGTTTTTCATGCCCTTGCGGGCCAACCACGCATGAAATTTTCGTTGCTCGCGTGGCGGGGCGATTTCAGCAATTGTCTTCACGCCGAAAAAATCTAGCCAATACCTCGCCGAGATGCGCGCATTGTCCGCCGAGACAAGCGTACTCGCGTGGCCTTCCCAATATGCGGCCAGCACTTCCGCGATTGTCACGACGGATGGCGGGGCCTCCTGTGGACGATGTTGGTCGATGAACCAATCGGTCAGTTTTTGCTTGGCCTGCTCAGTGTCCGACGTGCGGAGGCTAACGCGTCGTGTCTGTCGATCGGTGGAATCGAACCATGTCCGGTGCCAAGAATCGCTGCCGGGTCGCTTCGAGAGCCAGTATTCGCCCAGTCGGAAGTCTTCGCTGCGCTCATAATCTGACATGGGTGATCCTCGACGGCGTTGAGTAAGTACTTGGCAATCTGGAAACCAAAATAGCGAACGCGTCGTGGTGAAATCCGAACACAGGAGATGCGCCCAGTGGCTCGCAGGCGCTTGACCGTTTGGGGGGACAGGTTGAGCAATTGCGCCGCTTCGGTTTCCGCGTATCGGCGATAGGGATCGATTCCATTCGCACGGGCGAAGTCTTCAATCTTCCGATCAATTGGTTCCACCATTGCTGAGCTCCGTATGAGTATCCGGAGACCAAATTGCGCGAAATCGGCGCAACCAGAAGCCGTTGCACGCCACTTCTTTCGGGCGTTGTGCATTGCTGTGAAGGTTGTCGTGGTGCCATGAGGAGAACGCGATGGCGGTTGAAGAAAAAATCGCACGGCTTCTGTCGGCGAAAAGACACCTTCAAGAACTTCAGCAGCTGCATCAGGCTTTGAAGCACGTGGAACGCGACCTTGCCTTTGCTGCCCGCGAGGCCGATACAGTTCTTAAAACGGAAGAAGCTGCGGTCGCCAATCTGGGCTACCGTCGCAAGGCTTTTGCCGAAGCCCGTGAGGCCTTGGCCCGAATGGAGCGCAATCCGGGGGTCAGTTTTCTGGGCCTGAAAAGCCCGTCGCGTTTGAAACTTGAGGCGATGCACCACGCCATGCTTGACTATGCGCGAGCCAGCGATTTGGCTTTCGCTCGTGAGGCTCTGGCGCGTAAAACCGGAATGCGGACACGCGCCCATCTTGCAGAGCTCGAAGC
The DNA here is from genome assembly GCA_937928005.1 of uncultured Neomegalonema sp. GTDB lineage: Bacteria > Pseudomonadota > Alphaproteobacteria > Rhodobacterales > Rhodobacteraceae > JAHDDY01. Next base: position 5,256 of record CALFVD010000101.1, read on the forward strand.
ACGACATATCGATCTGCGGCGGCAAATAGCAGCACGCGGCCATGGCGTATGCCTCGATGGCATTATTGAAAAAGCCCAACGGGATTTTTCGAGTGCTAAAAGAACGGTCTCCGAAAGCGAGATCGATGAGGCCGTAATGGCGAACCATATCGGTTTGCGTGACGCAGCCAGCGCCCGCACTCTGCTGCGCAACTGCCATACTCTGGATTTTGAGCGCTAAATTCACTCCGTGACGCTTTCGTACTGGCTGACAAATTCTTCGAGGGTGATCTGGATGTCGGGGGCGCTGGTGCCGATGGCCTTTCTGTGGCGTTCGTTATGGAGGACCCAGGCGCGGATGAGGTCGTAGTAGCGGGTGGCGAAGGTGAGGTTGGTTTGGCTGATGGTCATGGGTTTTGCATGAGGTCATCGCCAGTCTAGCCTTGCTTTTTACAAAAGCGAGACTGTCAAAGCATTGTTTCTTCATGTAAACTTCATGTTGCGATGCCGGATATGCCGATGCCATGCGCCCTTCGGCTCTTTGATGTCCTTGCCCAAATTGTAAAAATACCCTCGCTTTTGTAAGAAGCGCCGGTGGTGGGTCGGCGTCGGGCGCATTCCCTCGTTTCCCTTCTCATGAATACCCGAACTCCGTGGAACCATCACCGGGCGGTTGGCCCGCGTTTGCCGCTGGAGGCCGTGGAGGTGCGGGCCGTTGCAATGATGCTGGCGGAACGCCCGTTTTCGGCCCGCGATCTTGCGCT
>CALFVD010000102.1 GCA_937928005.1 uncultured Neomegalonema sp.
GGCAGGCCTTTGCTGTTTCGATGCGTTTTTCGCAATCCTTGTCGAGCCTGCGGTTGCGCCCGAACCATGCGAAGCTGCGTTCGACAACCCATCGTCGGGGGAGCAGGACGAAGCCTTTGGCATCTTTCGGTCGCTTGACGATTTTGAGGGCGGGGGCGGCTTCCCCGATCAGAGCGTTTTCGAGTTTCTCGCCTGCGTAGCCGCTGTCGGCGAAGAGCTTTTCCAGCCATGGAAACCGGTGGCGCAGACCTTTGAGCGTGACAGCGGCAGCGTCGCGGTCCTGCATATTTGCAGGCCAGATTTCGCCGACAATCAGATGACCTTCGGTATCCACCACGATCTCCCGCTTGCGACCTTTCACTTTCTTTCCAGCGTCATAGCCCCTCGGTCCGCCGCTTTCCGTGGTTTTGACCGACTGGGTGTCGATAGCCCCGGCGGAAGGGCTGGCCTCGTGTCCGAGTATCTCGCGCGTCTGCATCAGCAGCACATGATTGGCGACGATCCATGTTCCATCGTCACGCCAGCGGGCGAACCAATGATAGACTGTACTTTTGGGTGGCATGTCGCTTGGAAGCATCCGCCATTGGCAACCAGTGCGCAGTACGTACAGGATCGCGTCCACGATCTGCCGTAACGTCCACTTGCGTGGATCGCCGGAAAGCTGCGGTTCCAGCAGCGTCCACTCCGTATCGGTCAAATCTGATTGATACCTATCCGCCTTGCGCTCATACTTCGAGCGGGTGATTTCAGTCCAAGCCATATGATCCTCCAGTTCCAGCAAAACCAGATGAATCACAAACCACTGAAATCACTCAAACACCTATCGGACAGCCCCTAATGTCTCCAAAGATATATATCGACATTTCTGAGCTACATGATCTTGGCCGGAAGAATCGCGATGTTACGGGTGTGTCGCGTGTGGTGTTAGAGGTTGCGTATGAACTCAGCCAAGACGGGAGAGCGACGCTTGTTTATGCCGATGCTTTCACCCGAAAAATTTACTCCATCGATCCATCTGCCTTAGCAGAAGGCAATCTTTATGATCGTCGCAGATTACTCCAATCCCTTGGAAAACCGAGGAAGTATCGTGACCCCGCAAGGCATCCGCGCGGAAGCATCCGGCGATTGAAGGCCCATTTCGCCAATGCGATCAGTGGAGCGCAAGGGGCATTTGCAAATCACCATGGCACGGCGGTTGGCCCCGAGGTCGACTTAATGAATGGCTGTATTTTATGCCTAGGATTAATGTCGACAAACCGCCGAACAGTTGAAATTGCCAAGGCTTCGAGCGATTCAGCGACATGCATCGTGCTTATTCACGATGTCATGATGCTATTGTCTGATCAAAAGAAGAGCGCACGAGCCGAGTATCATTCACTGGAAGTCTGCAACGAATTGGGCGTCAAATGGGTGGCCAACTCAGATTTTACAAAAAGCGAAGTCGAACGCTTGGTGCAGAGCGGCCAAGCTCCCCGATCAATGAGTCCGATAGAAACGGTTCTTCTCGGCCATGAGATGAGAAGCTTAGGCGGCATGGAAAGCTCCACTACTTTGCCCGAAAAGCCCTATCTTCTGTCAGTCGGATCGCTTGATGGCCGAAAGAATGGTCGTCTTCTCTTCGATGCCATGCTTCAAATCTCAAATCGCAGCGGGTGGAACGTCGTTCCTAATCTTATTGCGGCGGGAAAGCATGATCCACAGGGCATCAAAGCCGAATTCGACGGCGACGGGGTATTCAAAGACCTTAGACCTTTTGTCCAGTGGGTAGACCAACCTGACCATGCGGCCCTGTATCGACTTTATAAAAATGCATCGGCGTTAGTTTATCCAAGCCGGTACGAGGGATTTGGCCTCCCCGTTGGCGAGGCGCTGTGGCTCGGCACCCCAGTTTTGGCGTCAAATGCAGCTTCTATTCCCGAAGTTGGTAGCGATCTGGTAGAGTATTTTGATACTAATGATGCAAATCACCTTGCCATTTTAATTGAAAAAATAATGTTAGATAGGTTTTTCATACAGAATTGGCGCAATAAAATTACAGAAAATCAATCAATATTGCGAGATTGGTCAACTGTTGCCTCTGATCTTATAAGGAAAATTTAACTATCTGCTATTAAAAAGCTATTTACAAATTAATCAATGATGACGGCAAATATCCATCAAATTTTTTCCTCATATTATCATGCGTCTTTGCCTTCCATTTCGATGGAAATTGATCAAGGCTTTGGATGCAACCAAATCGCACGCCTTTAGACCATATCGCCTCAAGACGTTTTTTATTTACAGTATTTGGCTTAATATAAACACTTTTTTCAAGAGGGAGAAATTCAGCTTGATTTTTCATTATTTCGATATGATTAGCAATACTGATTGGTGAGTATTGTTCATTTGATCGAAATTTAAAGCGAAGCTGATAGTCTAAAATTTCTTTATTTTCATTAAAAAAATTCTTTAATGTCTTTGATCGAACAATATGAGGGCAATGCCCTACTCTAAAATATTGATCCATTCCAATTAATTTGGCAGAGTTTGATTGATTTATTCCAAAAGTATCAATTATCGGTTGATTTCTTAATCTTTTTATCGCAGATTTCAATCCCCATGATGGCTTTGATTCTGGATGGGAGAAAAAATTACCTCTTAGGAATGGTTTTTTTCTAGAGGATATGAAATCTTCTATCTTTATGTCTTCTAAAAGAAATACATCATCATTAAAATACAGGAAAAAATCTGAAATTCCATTAATATTACAGATTAAAGACTCTATTGATAGAGAATTAAATGTAGGGTAGTATTGGTTTTTCATACCGAAAATATCTTTATGATCAACAATTTTTATTGTACCGTCAGCACAAATCCCCTGAGATTGAAAATCATCTAAAAATTCCGGCACCTGATTATCAGTAACAACATATATTTTTTTTATAAATGGAGCATGCTTTAATATTGATGCAATACAGTAATAAATTTCACCATTATCTTCAAATCTAGTTGACTCCGCTCCAGTTTTTACTTCTACACTAGTCATTTTTTGACTAGACATTGCTTGAAGACGCTTTTCCCTGTGCAAGCGTTCGGAGCCATCCACCCAAGTTATAACTGCATCTATAGTCGACAATTTAGTGCACCTCAAAAATCAGTGTCGTGCACACTTCGCTAGGGTGATCTGATTAGGATCAAGAAGCGCAATTGCACATCGCCGCGCAGGTTCCAATATCACGAGGTAGATGAGGCAATTCGCATTACCTCAACGAGTGTACACCTAAGGCACTCTTTTTATTCGGTGCTTGCTCCATTTTCAAGCGCCCCAGAACGTGGCTGCATCGAAATCTCCTTAAGGCTGTATATCACTCTATCTGGAGCAGATTTCCATGCTTCATTGATCCAAAAGTGTCAAATTTCACACGAGTCTGGATGGAAAATCTGATTAAATAAACGCACAAATCGCAGTATACGTCAGGCTTTTGGTGCCCACCCTCAAAAAATCGATCTCAATAGTGGCGCTTCCTCTTTGTATTTGGCTTATTTAAAACGTTTAAATTCAGCGATTCGACCGACCGTCATGGGGTAATTTGTCTTTTATTTCGTCCAAAACCCACCACTTCGACTGCGCGCTGAAGTTAGTAGACACCAGCAGCTTACGTCAGCTTCCCCTAGTTAAAAATTCGTCAATTCACTTTTTCGTCAGAAAAATTCAAAGCATTGTTATGTGGAACACCTGAATAAACGAGCTAGCTCAGGTGCTATCTCCACAGTTCATTACCAGCATAAACGAGGAAGCAATATGACGATCACTCCGCCAAACGCTGATTTCAGCGATATTGACGTACCTGTTACGGTAGATCTTGTGGCAGATACCGCCACCCGCGAAGCGGGTTTTAGTCTTTCATCTGATGATCAGCCCTTAGCATCGCTGACAACAGCCCAAACGGCTGCGGAGCTTGTAATAGAAGCGATTAATGATCGCCTCTATTATAACATTCACACAAACGATTTTAATGGCGGAGAAATTCGCGGCCAGCTTCTTCTGCAATCGGACACAACTGATAGCATGACGGGCGTTCGCACTATCACGCTGTCGGGTCCATTGGATGCAAGCCAAGAGCCCGGCCCTATATCCGACTCGCTTGCAACGGGAACCGGCACGGTCGTCATTACGGTCGACGGTGGCGCGGTCACTTACAGCAGTGATTTGACGGTATCGGGTCTTGCTACGTCTGACTTAATGCCTGTGGCGGGCGTGAGCGCCATCCACTTGCACAACGCGGCGGCGGGTGCGAACGGCCCTGTCATTACCGACCTTGTTCAAGATGCGGGCGGCGATATAAACGGCGAGGTCGCTGCACCGGCTGGTGATACAGGTGATGGCAATGTCTTTGTCGAAGACGGCACAACAGGCTTTTCGATCTCGTCTGCAGGCCAGCCTCTGGCCTCGTTGACGACCACTCAAACGGCTGCGGAGCTTGTAATAGAAGCGATTAATGATCGCCTCTACTACAACATCCACACCAATGATTTTAACGGTGGTGAAATCCGTGGTCAGCTTCTGCTGCAATCAGACGAAACTGACAGCGCAACGGGCATTCGCACCATCACGCTGGCGGGCCCACTGGATGCAAGCCAAGAACCCGGCCCAACGTCGGATTCACTCGCGACTGGTGAAGGTACGGTCGTCATTACGGTTGACGGTGATTCAATCACCTATAGCAGTGATTTATCGGTTACAGGCATTGCACCGTCTGACTTGCTGCCTGTGGCGGGCGTCAGCTCGATCCACTTGCACAACGCGGCGGCGGGTGCGAACGGTCCTGTCATTACCGACCTAATCCAAGATGCAGGCGGCGATGTAAACGGCGACGTTGCTCCTGCGGCTGGTGATACTGGCGACGGCAACGTCTTTGACGAAAACATCGAAAATCTCGACGTCGCAGGCGTGCTGAACGTTACCGGCTCTAACGATGGTGACATGATTTCCGGCGATGGAGCAGCAAACAATCTGCTTGGCCTTGATGGAGATGATGTCCTGTTGGGCCTCGGTGGAGCAGACACCCTTACAGGCGGTGCTGGCGACGATCTTCTTGCTGGCGGTGGCGGCACGGACGTCATTGACGGCGGAGCGGGGATTGATACCAATAGCTTCCAAGGCATTGGCCTCGGCGTTGAGGCAACCTTAGCCGCTGATGGTACTGGGACGGCGGCCTATGGAAATGTGAACGAGACTTTCTCGGGCATTGAAAACCTGACCGGCAGCTCGAATGACGACACGTTGATTGCAACGGGTGCGGCGTCGAATACAATTTCCGGCGGCGATGGCGATGACTTCATTGCTGGCGGTGGTGGTACGGATGTACTGGATGGCGGCAATGGTATTGATACCAACAGCTTCCAGGGCATCGGTTTCGATGTGGTTGCGAATCTAGGCAACGGCACAGCCTCTTATCAGACGCCAAATGGCACGGTCTTTGAGAACTTCTCGAACTTTGAAAATCTCGATGGTTCGGCCAATGACGACATTCTGACGGGCAACGGTGACGCGAACGTTCTTTCCGGTAATGACGGAAATGACGAGCTGAACGGTGGCGGCGGAAACGACACGCTGAACGGCGGCGCAGGCGATGATATTCTTGCTGGCGGCGGCGGCACGGACAGCATTGATGGCGGTGACGGTATCGACACCAATAGCTTCCAAGGCATTGGCGCTGACGTTACCGCAACGATCAATGATGATGGGACGGGGACGGCGGCCTATGCGGCGGTTAACGAAACCTTCTCCAACATCGAAAACTTGGTCGGTTCGGATAACAACGACACGCTGACCGGTAACTCTAGCGCAAACCTCCTCGCAGGGGGTGCAGGCAATGACACGATCAACGGCGGTGCCGGAGACGATATCATTCGCGGCGACGCTATCGGTGATGGCGAAGCAATTACGGTTTCGGTTACGAACACATTGGGCGAGGGAGGTACGTTCCTCACGCCAGTTTGGTTCGGTTTCCATGATGGGGCTGAATTCGACCTCTTCACAGCAGGTGAAGCGTCAAGCCTCGGCCTTGAGCGTCTTGCAGAAGACGGCGTCGTCACAGGCATCGCAGCCGAGTTCAACCAGCAGGTTGGGGATAACGGTGTCGATTCCACGGTCTTTGGCTTTGATGGTGCGCCGGGTCCAATTGATCCCGGTGAAACGGCAAGCTTCACGATCAACGTCAATCCAGATCAAGTAGGCCGGGGCTTCTTTACCTGGGCATCCATGATCATCGCGTCGAACGATGCATTCCTTGCTGTACCAGATGATGCACTTGCCGATCCTATCTTTGATGAGAATGGCGACTTCATCGGCCCACTGACAATCCAGCGCTTCGGCACCGATGTTCTGGATGCGGGTACGGAAGTGAATACCGAGCTTGATGCGGCCTTCATCAACCAGATGGGTCCAGATACGGGCGAAGTCGAGAACGGTGTCGTCGGCACGCATGAAGGCTTTATCGGCTCCGTAGGAAACCCCGAAGGCACATCGATCATTCTGGGCGGCACTTCAGCGGCTGGCACGACCTTTACCGAAGAAGCAGACTTCACGCGCAATGGCGGTGCAGAGCAATTGCTGGAGATCGTGATTGATCGTGCAGTAGGTGGTAATGACGTACTGGACGGTGGCGCTGGCAATGACACGATTGAAGGCGGTAGTGGCGACGACACGCTAATCGGCGGTCTGGGCGCTGATGTGCTTGATGGTGGTGAAGGCATTGATACCGCAGACTTCAGCGATATCGATGTTCCTGTAACCGTTGTTCTCGACGAGAACGGCAACGGCACGGCGACCCGCGAAACCGGCTTCTCGATCTCATCTACAGGTCAACCTCTGGCCTCGTTGACGACAAATCAGACGGCTGCGGAGCTTGTGGATGAAGCGGTGGCGGGCAACCTCTACTACAACATTCACACCAACGACTTTAACGGTGGTGAAATCCGTGGCCAGCTTCTGCTGCAATCGGATGAAACTGACAGCGCGACGGGCATTCGCACCATCACGCTGGCGGGTCCACTGGATGCAAGCCAAGAGCCTGGCCCGACGTCGGATTCGCTCGCGACCGGTGAAGGCACGGTCGTCATTACAGTTGATGGTAGCTCAGTTACCTACAGCAGTGATTTGACGGTATCGGGTCTTGCAACATCTGATCTGTTGCCTGTTGCTGGTGTCAGCGCAATCCACTTGCACAACGCGGCAGCAGGTGCGAACGGTCCTGTCATTACCGACTTGGTCCAAGATGCAGGCGGCGACATCAACGGCAACACGGCAGGTGCTGGTGATACCGGCGACGGCAATGTCTTTGCCGAGACCACCGAAACCGATCAGCTTATCAGCATTGAGAACGTCATTCTCGCTCCTGAGATTCAGGTGGTTGAAGGAACGATTGCGGGCGTGCCGGGTATCTTCAATGGTCAGACGTTCAACGATCTTGATGATGGTGATCAGTTCGTCTTCAACGGTCAGGCACCATTCTCAACGGCGGCAATTGCAGTCGACGGCCAGAATGTTACGGTTCCGGGCGCTACCTTCACGGTAGATGGCAACCTTGAGGAGGGTAACTTCCTCGCGGCAACCAATGACGGCGCCAACACGACGGTCGAATTCGTTGACGAGCTTCTTGGTGATGGCCTCGATCTCATCGAGGGACAAGCTGTTAATGCTGCCGAAATCGACGGAATTTCCTTCGCGGAATTCATCGGCGGCAATGGATCGGCTACCGATGGGACTGACTTCACCGTAACGTTGGATAACTCAACGTCCGGGTTCCAGAACTCGTTCGGCGTGTTTGTGTTCGATCAAGCATCGGGTCAGGCATCCGATGTCCAGATTGTTGCAGACAACGCGCAAAACGGTGGGAACATTACTGTCAATGATGTCGCCGCCGGTCAGCAGCTTGGCTTCTTCGTCATTCAGGACGGCGCAGGCGACGCGTTTAACTTTACAGGCGGGTCCCTTGCCGAATTGTCAGCGGCTTCGGGTTCGGAGGTCTTCCAGTCCATTGACGCAAGCGCGAACTCGGACGGCTTGGAACACTTCCTATCGGGATCAATTGATGGCGGCGGCGCACTGCGCGTCGGTGTCGAAGACCTTACCGGTCTCGGCGATTCCGACTTCCAGGATGTTGTCTTCACCGTTGCACGGACCGAAGATTTTGATGATGTAATGCTCATCGCATAATCAACGGCACCCATTGCGATTACAGAAACCCGGCCATGTTTGGCCGGGTTTTTTTGTACTCGCGCTTACTGTCATCTGCGTATTTGTTGAATCAAGTTTCCCACCTATAACTTGCAGCCTCCAGCGTATAAAGGACGTCATCCATGACTGCCGAAGCCCCCCGCCATCCATTGCCACCCTTTACCCGCGAGAGCGCAATCGAAAAGGTCCGCCTAGCGGAAGATGGATGGAATAGCCGCGATGCGGCAAAGGTTACGCTGGCCTATACACCGGACAGCCAATGGCGCAACCGGGCCGAATTCCCACAGGGCCGCAAGCAGATCGAGGAATTCCTAACCCGTAAATGGGACAAGGAACTCGATTACCGCCTCATCAAGGAATTATGGGCCTACGACGGCAACCGTATCGCAGTACGCTACGCCTATGAATACCACGACGACAGCGGTAACTGGTTCCGCGCCTATGGCAACGAAAACTGGGAGTTCGACGAAAACGGCTACATGGCGTACCGCCATTCCAGCATCAACGAATTGCCGATCAAAGAGAAAGATCGCAAATTTCACTGGCCGCTTGGACGCCGCCCTGACGACCACCCTGACCTTAGCGATTTTGGCTTTTGACCCCCAAAAACACCTAAGCAGGCTTTCAGAAAAATGGCCTCCGGTTTGCGGTTAAAAAACCTGCAAAAACAAGGAACCTAAGCGGAGCATTTATTGGCATAGCCAAGAATTTCTGCTTGGGCGTGAAAACGGTTCCGTTTCGCGGCAATCCGCATTATGCCCGATACTTGCCAGATTATACGGCGAGCGGCCATGCCCTCGCCCCGCCTTGCGAGGATCGCCCATGACCGTTCAGGACCCCAACAGCTTCCGCACCCTCCCCGACGACGAAGGCCGTTTCGGCCAGTTCGGCGGGCGTTTCGTGGCCGAAACGCTGATGCCTCTGATCCTCGATCTGGAGAAGGCCTATGCGGAAGCAAAGAACGACCGGGGTTTCCGTTCGGAGATGGAGAATCTGTGGCGCTACTATGTGGGTCGCCCCTCGCCACTTTATTTCGCCCAACGCCTGACCGAGCATCTGGGCGGCGCGAAAATTTATCTCAAACGCGATGAGCTGAACCATACCGGCGCGCACAAGATTAATAACGTGCTGGGCCAAATCCTGCTTGCCCGCCGTATGGGCAAGACCCGCATCATCGCCGAAACCGGCGCGGGCCAGCATGGCGTCGCCACCGCGACTGTCTGCGCGAAATTCGGCCTCAAATGTGTTGTGTTCATGGGCGCGACCGATGTGGAACGCCAAAAACCCAACGTCTTTCGCATGAAACTGCTGGGCGCGGAGATCATCCCTGTCACCTCCGGCAAAGCGACCCTGAAGGACGCGATGAACGAGGCGCTGCGCGACTGGGTCACGAATGTCGACGACACGTTCTACTGCATCGGCACGGTCGCAGGCCCACACCCCTACCCCGCGATGGTCCGCGATTTCCAGTCGATCATCGGCTGGGAGGCAAAGAGCCAGATCAAGCACGCCGAAAACCGGATGCCCGACCTGCTGGTCGCGTGCATCGGCGGCGGCTCGAACGCGATGGGCCTGTTCCATCCGTTCCTCGATGAGAAAGACGTGCGCATGATCGGCGTCGAAGCGGGAGGCAAGGGCGTCGATACCGACGAGCACGCCGCCTCTCTCACGGGTGGGCGCCCCGGCGTGCTGCATGGCAACCGCACCTATCTGCTGCAAGATGATGACGGCCAGATATCCGAGGCCCATTCCATCTCTGCCGGTCTCGACTATCCCGGCATCGGCCCGGAACATGCTTGGCTCAAGGAGGCCGAGCGCGTCGAATACGTGGCCGTCAATGACGACGAGGCGCTGGTCGCGTTCCAGCTTTGCTGTGAGATGGAGGGCATCATCCCTGCGCTCGAACCGGCCCACGCCCTCGCCCATGTAATGAAAATCGCGCCCGACATGGACGAAAAACAGGTTATCGTCCTCAACATGTGCGGACGTGGCGATAAGGATATCTTCACCGTTGCCGACGCCCTCGGCATCGAAATCTAGCATTGCAAGGCAAGGCTGGACCCGGACGGGCCTAACCATTAGAAAGCCGCGCAATTCATTATACATTACGACAGGAGAGGCCGCATAGGCGGCTTCCCCCGGAAGGAAACTGAATGTCGCGCATTGCACAGCGTTTCGCGAAACTAAAAGACGAAAACCGCGCGGCTTTCGTCAGCTTCGTGATGGCGGGTGATCCGACCCCCGATGCCTGCGGCAAGCTGCTCAAGGGCCTGCCCGCTGCGGGCGTCGATATCATCGAAATCGGAATGCCCTTCACCGACCCGATGGCCGATGGCCCTGCCGTCCAGCTTGCGGGACAGCGGGCGCTTGCTGCTGGGCAAACGCTGAAAAGCACGCTGGAGATGGTTGCTACCTTTCGCAAAGGCGATGACGAAACGCCGATAGTGCTGATGGGTTATTACAACCCCATCTTCAACCACGGGGTCGAGGCTTTCCTCAAGGATGCCAAGGAAGCCGGGATCGACGGCCTGATCGTCGTTGACCTGCCCCCCGAAGAGGACACGGAACTGTGCCTACCCGCCAAGGAAGCCGGGATCGACTTCATCCGCCTCGCCACGCCCACCACCGATGACGAGCGTTTGCCCAAGGTTCTCCAGAACACCTCCGGCTTTATCTATTACGTCTCCATTGCCGGGATCACGGGTGCGGGCAGCGCGGATACCGGGGCCGTTGAAGCGGCGATGAAGCGCATCAAAGCCAAGACCGACCTACCCGTCGTCGTCGGCTTTGGTGTCAAGACACCTGAGCAAGGGGCGGAGCTGGCCAAGGTCGCCGATGGCGTCGTCGTCGGCTCGGCCATTATCGACATGATCGCCGAACGCCTCGACAAAAAAGGCAAGCCGAAGGTCGGTCTGGTCAAGAACGTTACCGCTTTCGTGAAATCGCTCGCCGACTCTGTTCATTCCGCGCGCGGATGATAGGGTACATCGTATGATGATAGCCCTAGCCCCCCTAGCCGTGGGACGCCCGCGATGAACTGGATCACCAACTACGTTCGCCCTCGCATTGGCACGCTGCTAAACCGACGCGAGACGCCTGACAATCTGTGGGTTAAATGCCTCGATTGCAGCCAGATGATCTTCCATCGCGAATTGACCGAATCGCGACAGGTTTGCCCCTATTGCTCGCACCACATGCGCATTTCGCCAGCGGAGCGATTCGAGGCATTATTCGATAACGGCGCATTCAAGGAAATAGAACCACCGCAAGCCGTGGTTGACCCATTGGGCTTTCGCGATACCAAACGCTATACTGACCGCCTGAAAGAAGCGCGCAAGGCCACGGGGCGCATGGATGCGGTGCTGATCGGTAAAGGCGAGATACTCGGCGTCAAGGCCATCGCCGCCGCCTCCGATTTCTCCTTTATGGCCGGATCGATGGGCGTGGCCGTGGGCGATGCCATCCTCGAAGGCGCACGCAAGGCCGTCGATGAGAACGCGCCCTTCATCATGTTCTCGGCGGCGGGTGGGGCGCGGATGCAGGAAGGTATCCTCTCGCTGATGCAGATGCCGCGCACGACCATCGCGGTCCAGATGCTACGCGAAGCCAAGCTACCCTATATCTCCGTCTTCACCCATCCAACAACGGGCGGCGTCACCGCCTCCTATGCGATGCTCGGCGATGTGCAGATTTCGGAACCCGAAGCCTTGATCTGCTTCGCCGGGCCGCGCGTGATTGAACAGACAATCCGCGAAAAACTGCCCGAAGGGTTTCAGCGCGCCGAATACCTGCTGGAGCATGGGATGCTCGATATGGTGGTTGATCGCCGCAAGATGCGCGTCGAGATTGGGCGTCTGCTACGCCTGATGCTCAAGATGCCCGCTCATACCGAGGCTTTGCCAGCGCCAGAGGATGTGCCCCCTGCGCCCACGCCGCCGCCCGATGAATCCGCCTGACATGGCCGGAACCCAAAGCGCGGCGAGCGATGCAATCTTAGCCCGCCTACTCAACCTACATCCCAAGATCATTGATTTGTCCCTCGACCGAATGGTCCGCCTGCTCGACGCCTTGGGCAACCCCGAACGCGACCTCCCGCCCGTCATCCATATCGCCGGAACCAACGGCAAAGGATCGACTGGCGCGTTCCTGCGCGCGGGGCTGGAGGCGGCGGGCAAGACCGTCCACGCCTACACCTCACCACATCTAGCCCGCTTTCACGAACGCATTCGCCTCGCGGGTGAGTTGATTTCCGAGGATACGTTGGCCGATCTGCTGGCCGAATGCGAGGAGGCGAACGAAGGCAACGCGATTACCTTCTTTGAGGTTACGACCGTCGCTGCCCTGCTTGCCTTTAGCCATATTCCGGCGGATTACTGCATTCTGGAGGTTGGCTTGGGTGGTCGGCTAGACGCGACCAACGTGATCGACGACCCCGCATTGACCATCATCACCCCCGTCTCGCTCGACCACCAATCCTATCTGGGCGAGACGCTAACCGATATCGCATGCGAGAAGGCGGGCATCATCAAACCCGGTATTCCGGTCGTTGTCGGACGGCAGGAGGAAGAAGCACTGAAGGTTATCGCAGAAAAAGCCATTCTGAACAAAGCGATGGTCCATGCCTTCGGGGCCGATTGGTCCGTGCGACGCGAGGCGAACGGTTTCTCGGTGCAATATCCCAACGGCCTCCTAGACTTGCCCCGCCCTGCCCTACAAGGCGACCATCAGTTCGAGAATGCAGGCGCGGCGATTATGGCGCTTTCGCTACTGGGCTTGGATAATGAGCACGTGGCCACCCATGCCGTTACCCGCGCCGAATGGCCCGCACGGATGCAGCGTTTGCGCGAAGGCCCGCTGATCGATGCGGCCCCCAATGGTAGCGAGGTCTGGCTCGATGGCGGCCATAATCCGGCGGCGGGCGAGGCCATTGCGACGCTGATCGCCGACATGGAGGAGCAGACGCCGAAGCCCTTCTACATGGTCTGCGGGATGCTCAATACGAAAGACCCGACCGGATATCTGGAACCGTTTCAGGGGTTGGTTCGCCGCGTCTATTGCGTGTCAATTCCCGGCGAAGATGCCACGCTGGATGCCGAAGACTTAATGGATGTGGCCCTCGACGCCGACCTCGACGCCATCGCCGTGGAAAACGTCGCCACCGCCATCCGCCTCATCGCTGGCGAAGAAAGTACCGACCTAGAACCCCCACGTATCCTCATCTGTGGCTCGCTGTATCTGGCGGGCAGGGTATTGCGCGAGAACGGATAACTCTGCTCTCGCTCCATGAGGAGAGGGCTATGGCAGATTCAATCCACCCGCCCCCAAGGCAGCATCCGCCGCAATACGCTGTCACGATCCACAAAATGATGCTTCAAAGCGCCGCCAATATGCAGCAGCAGCAATGCCGCCAGCAGATAGGAGCTATAGGCGTGGATGGTATGGAACAACGCCTCCAATTCCTTATCCGACGGTGCGATGGGGTCGGGCAACTCGAACAGGCCGAACACCATGTTCTTGATCTGCACCGGATACGCATTCGCATCGTTTAACGGCGAGGCCGAGGCCATCAACCACCCGCTCAGTGGCATTACGAACATCAGAGCATAGAGACCGTAATGGGTCAGATGCGCCGCCCCACGCTCCCATGCGGATTGCCCCTCCGGTAGCGCGGGCGTCACCGGGTTCGCCCATCGCCATAAAACCCGCAACACCGCCAGCGTGAAGGCCACAAACCCGAACGACTTATGAATCTGCGTCAATTCGATCTGTAGAAACATGTCGCTTAGGAAATTGGCCATATAGGTGCCCACCAGCGCCAATCCGATGATGAGCAAAGCCATCACCCAATGGAACACTTTGGCGGGCCACCCCCATCGCGTGCGTGTGTTCTTTAGGCTCACCGCACATCCCCGGATTCTCGCAAGGCGACGATATCGAAATTGATCCGTACCGTCTCGCCAATGCTGATAATAGATTCCAGCAATGGATCTCTCAGGCGAAAGTCGCGGCGGCTAAATGCGATATCCCCGGTCGCGCGGGCCTCACGCCCATCATCATGCAAGGTTACAGGAAAACGCACAGGATGCTGGATGCCCTTGATTTCCAGCGTGCCCATTGCGTCGTAGCCTTCGCCACCTCGTGGCTCTAACCCACCTAATGTGAATCGTGCCTTGGGATGGCTCGTACTATCTAACCATTCAGGGGTTTCAAGGACTCCCTCGCGCAGGATATCCCCCAACGCGAGGCTCGCCGTCGATACCGTCAGAGCAGCAGTGCTGCGCTTGGCATTTTCAGCATCGTAGTCCAATGTGCCCCCGAAACGCCTAAATACGCCGCGCTTAGCCTTCCCATCTTCCTCGTAAACAAAGGAAATGACGCTCCGCGCTGTATCGATCTGCCACGCTCGTGCATCAACGGGAAGAACAGCTAACAACAACGCAGTAGCAAGGGCGATTACACGGGTCATTGCGTGGGATAGATTTCGAGGTCGACCTGCAAGGGAATGACATTCCCAACCGCCCCGGAAGCATAAGTCACGCCATAATCTGTACGGTCGATTTCACCCGTAATGCTGAATCCCGTGATAACCCGGCCATTCAGACCCGGCAAAGGCGATGGCGCGCTTTTGCGCAATTTCACATCGAATACCTCTTCATTTGTCTCATCGAGGATCGTCAGATCACCGGTTAGCTTGGCGGTATCAGCACCGGTCATCTCAATCTTCTTTGATTTGAAGACGATATCGGCGAACTTTTCGACATTCAGGAAATCATTCCCACGGACATGCTCGTCGCGCGCATCCCACAGCGTGTTAACCGATGCCGCATCAATGGTGAATGTGACGGAGGATTTTTCCGGCGCATCTGGATCATAATCAATATCCGCATCAAACTTAGTGAAGAAACCATGCGTTAGCGAATAGCCGAGGTGATCGACCTTGAAGGTCACGGCAGTATGCGACTTGTCGAGTGTGTAGGGCGCGGCTTGTGCCCCGAAAGCTAATCCCGTTGCCAGTAGTGCGGCGCTGAGACTCTTAACGGATACGAACATGGTAAACTCCTTTGAATTGGGCGATGACCCGATTTCAACAGTGCATATGGTATCGCAGTAACAGCGCGCTAGCCCCTTCGCGAAAGCGTGAGGATCAGGGCATGACGCCGCGCAAAGCTGTGATAAACGGACAGAGCAACCCGACACGAGGACCGACCATGTTCGACCAAAACCCCGGCCTGATCGACGCTATTCGCGACCGCTTTGCCCATGTCGCCACCTGTCCCGTTCAGGGGAATCGCATCTTCTTCGAGAACGCAGGCGGGGCGCTGACCTTGAAATCAGTGGTCGATACCTCGGCTCAGTATGCGGCCATTCCCGACAATCAGGGCCGCGACAACCCAATGTCAAAGGAACTAGTCGCCGTAATTGCCAAGGCGAAGACCGACACAATGACCTTCCTCAATGCGAAAGAGGGTCAGGTCTTCGTGGGTGAGAGCGGCACGGAATTGCTGTTCCGCATGATCTCGAACGCGATCATCGAATCTACGGAAGGTGGTTCAGTCATTGGCACGACCCTCGAACACCCCGCCTCGCGCAGCGCGGCACAACGCTGGGCCAAAATCGCGCGCAAAGATTATATCGCCGTTCCCCATGACGACACCACCGGCACCGTAACAGCGGATGCCTATGCCGCGTTGGTCCGCCCCGATACCCGCGTCGCCACAATCATCCACACCTCGCCCGTTACCGGCATGGCCGTCGATGTGGCCGCCGTATCAAAAGTAATCCGCGCCGTCGCCCCCGATTGTTACATCATCGTGGACGGCATTCAACACGCAGCCCATGGGCAACTCGATATCGACAGCTACGGCATCGACGGCTATGCAATCTCGCCTTACAAGGTCTTCTCGCGCCACGGCTTTGGTATCGCATGGATATCTGACCGCCTGACCGCCCTACCCCATGACAGCCTAATCGACGGACCGGCGGGTAATTGGGAGCTTGGCACCCGCGATACGGGCGCCTATGCCACAATGTCGGATGTGATCGGTTATTTCGACTGGCTCGGTACGCATTACAGCGACAGTGACAATATGCGCACCCGGCTGGAGGCGGCGGGCGCGGCCATCCATGACCATGAGCAAGCCCTGACCCGCGCTATGCTCCACGGCACGGGAAACCTCAAAGGGTTGGCCGATATGGCGTCAGTCCACATTATCGGCGGCATCGATAACCCTGCGCGCGAAGGGTTGGTCGCCTGCTGGGTCGAGGGCATTGATACACCGGACGTCATTGCGGCGCTGAGCGAACGCGGCATCCGCGTGCATATCCGCAAGAACGACCATTATTCCGGCAATATCCTAACGCCGATAGGCCGCCCCGATTGTATCCGCGTCTCCATGTGTCACTACAACACCATCGAAGAAGTGGCCCAGTTCCTGACCGCCATGCGGGAGATTGCGGAGGGGTAGACCCGCTCATCACCTATGCCAGAAGGGATAACCGCATCACCGGGCAGAGGATTGGAAAGCGACCCAAAAGCTAAAAATATCAATAAAATCAACGTTAAATAAAAAATTTACCATAGTGTTTGATATATTATACTACGATTTTAACAACTAAATAAAGCATCCTTGCGATTTTTGATCTCAACAAAAACTCTAAGGGTGGTTCGATATGGGCGCTGTCAAATACAAATCATCATCAGATATTATACTGAGTGACAATGACGGCACTCACATACTTCGCCGCTTTAAAGATAATCGCACAGGCAGCGTCAGCATGATGACCGGCCTGCTATTCGTCGCGGTCGTCGGTGCTGCTGGGTTTGCGACAGATTACGCGCGGGCAGTGAATGCAAAACACGAATTGCAAAGAAAGCTAGACGGCGCATTGATTAGCGCTGCCCGCAAAGACCCGGAACTGCGGGTTGGCAGTGCCGAAAACATCTTCAGTGTGAACACGACAGATTGGTATGACGTCGAAGTTAGCATCGATGCACCGACGAACGAACGCCTAACAGGCGAAGCAATGGTTGAAGTGCCTTCGTATTTCGGCGGTATTATTGGGATAGATACGCTCTATGCTGATGCCAAATCAGAAGTAGGCATCACCGCCCGTACAAGCCCGCCAATCACTGGTGGAGGCAACAATAAAGCCTGCATCATACTGGAAAGCACTGATGCTTTAGAAGCTTTGCGTGTGAATTCCGGGGCGGACATCACGGCACCTGACTGTGAGATTCACGTTAATTCAGAACATTCTCGCGCCGCAAACTTTAATGCCGGGATCGCTATGGATGTTGCAAAAATCTGCATTCAGGGCAGCGGCATAACGAGCAATAATGAAACAGTGGATAATGTAGAGACAAATTGTAATGCCATTTCCAGTCCCTTCAAGAACGCGCTTCCCGAACAGAATCCCACCTCATGTGATTACTCGAACCTGAATCATAGCGGTGGCAGCATCAGGCTCTCACCAGGTGTCTATTGTGGGTGGCACAACTTCAAGAATAATGTGAATGTTACGTTCCAGCCGGGCACGTATATTCTAAAAGACGGTGGCTGGAATGTTGATGGTGGCAACTGGGCAGGCGATGGAATTACGTTTTACTTCCACGACACGAGTAAGATACAATTCAATAGCGCCGTTCAGGCGACCCTGACACCACCAACTGAAGGCGATCTCGCAGGCGTGATATTCTACGAGAAGGAAGGTCTTGCAAACTCAGAATTTGTTCTCAATGATTCCCGTGATTTCGACATTTCTGGCCTGATATACCTGCCAAGCCGCGATACGATCTATAATTCAGGGTCTCAATTGCGTAGCCGTGGAATGACGATGGTTCTCAACACGCTGATCCTGAACAGCACGGTGTGGAACCTAAATAGTGGACCATTGGCTGTGGACACGTATTCGGGCGAAGTGGCCCAAGCAGGAAAGAGCAGCACCGAAAGCATCACCACGTACAGCGCCTACGTGATCGAATAGAAAAACCCACACAGCGAATTGCGATAAACCTGAGCCATGTTTTGCGCCAAAACCTGCACGAAACATGGCGCTTGGTGATTCAGGATAATCACAATTCGCTTTATCGCGTCGGTACAGGCTCGTCACCGCGATAATCGTAGAAACCGCGCCCGGTCTTGCGTCCTAGCCAGCCCGCTTCGACGTATTTCACCAATAATGGGCAGGGGCGGTACTTGGTATCGGCCAGCCCATCATGCAGCACGTTCATAATCGCCAAACAGGTATCCAGCCCGATAAAATCGGCCAGTTCCAGCGGTCCCATAGGATGGTTCGCGCCCAGCTTCAGCGCCTTGTCGATGCTCTCCACCGTACCGACACCCTCGTACAGGGTGTAGACCGCCTCGTTGATCATCGGCACCAGCACGCGGTTGACGATGAAGGCGGGGAAGTCCTCGGCACTGGCCGCGTCCTTACCCAAGGACGCCACGACCTTGCGCATCGTGTCATAGGTCGCCTCATCGGTGGCGATGCCCCGGATCAGTTCGACCAGCTTCATCACCGGTACGGGATTCATGAAGTGGATGCCCATGAACCGCTCTGGCCGGTCGGTGACGGTGGCTAGGCGCGTAATGGAGATGGAGGAGGTATTCGACGCGAGGATCGCCCGCTCCGGCACCACCTCGACCAGCGCCTTGAAGATATCTTTCTTGAGTGCCTCAACCTCCGCCGCCGCCTCGATCACCAGATCGCAGTTAGAGAAACCGCTCAACTCGGTGATGCCCTTGATGCGGCCCATCGCGGCGGCGCTGTCTTCGGCGCTTAGAAGTTCACGATTGACCTGCCGCGCGAGGTTGCCCTCGATCACCTCCATCGCCGCGTCGATGCGCCCCTGATCCAGATCGCTGATGACCACGTTATAGCCTGCTACGGCGAAGACATGGGCGATGCCGTTGCCCATCTGACCCGCGCCGACCACGCCGACCGTCTCGATTCCCTCAACCGGAGTGTTCATGCCGCCTCGCCTGAAATGATGTGTACGCGATGTAAGCGAGCCGGGACGGTATTGGCAAGGGTGCAGCGCACAATTACCCCGCCATCTGCCATTCCTTGATCCAATCTTGCGGGGAAAGGAGCATAATGACGTTCAGCGTCAGGCCGTCGCGGATGAAATACCCAACGATCAACTCCGCCGCCACGAACAACAATACGCTAACCCAAACAGGTAGTACGCGGGCGAGAGCGAACCCCACCCACATCCACGCCAGATCGGCCATCGAGTTCAGCACACTGTCGCCATAGTAATCGAGCGCGATGGTCGCTTCGCGATACCGTTCGATCACCGCATCGGTGTTCTCGGCAATTTCCCAAGCCGCCTCGATTACCGTAGCGATGACGAGGCGGGTGCCAAGGCTGGCCCGTCGCATGATCAGCCACAGGAAGGCATAGAACACCAGCCCATGCAGGATATGGCTAGGCGTGTACCAATCCGCGATATGCTGCGAATTTTCCGACGATACCGTCTCGCCATGCCAGAATTTGACATACCCACATTCGCAGATCGGGTTGCGCCCCATCCATAGCAAAATCGCCGCTGTCAGAACGGCGATGCCGAGCGCAATGATCCACGAACGCGCACTCATGCTAAACGTATCTTCCCTGACGCATCACCGCCGCCAGCACGAGGCCATAGATGACGTGGCCCACCAGCGCGACCCATGTCAGTTGCGTGAAGCCGAGAAACGGCGGGTTTCCAGACACCAGATGCGCCATTCCATAAAGCGCAAAAGCCCAGATCACGACGCCAAAAACGATACCCGTTACGTACCAATGCAGGTCTGGCACAATCAACCGACTGATAGGCCGCGCCAGCAATACGTATCCTAATGGATAACCGATAATGCCCATCGCGTAATGCGCAATATGCCCATATTTCGTGTATTCTTCGCCAAACAAGACGCCGATAGATTGCGTAGCAAGCGGTACAGGGGCCAACTTCGCATAGCCCGCTTCGGGGCTGTAGATCTGGCCAAACGCATCAAAGGCGGCCAAGGCGCAGAGGCCACCGATAATCATCATCAAGACGATACCAAGGAATGTTTCGTCATTCTCGTATTCGTCGTCGTAGCCGTATGTATCCCCGCGCATATTCGCGCTCCCTTTGTGTACTTAACCCCGCCCCTACCTATGCGCAGGAACCGTTACGGATCAAGCCACTTCGCCTTGGTGGGCTTGCCATCGCGCCTATTCATTGGGACAAGGGCTAGCCAGTTAATGCGAGAACCTCCCGCCATGCGCCCTATACCCGCCTTTGCAGCCCTACCCGCATCTTTACCTGCGACCGTTCCTTTTGTCGGAGCCGAAGAGTTGGAACGGGGGCGCGGACGTCCTTTCGACACATGGCTAGGGGCAAATGAGTTAACCCTAGCCCCTTCTCCCTCGGTGATGGAGGCGGTGGCACGGGCGGCGCATGAAGGGGCATCGTATTATCCCGACGCCCCCTCCCATGCCCTGAGAGAGGCGCTGGCGGCCCATCACGGCGTGGCGATGGATCAAGTGTTGGCCGGGGAAGGCATTGACGGGTTGCTTGGGTTAGCCGTGCGGTTATTCCTAAACCCCGGAGATGTAGTCGTTACGTCGCTCGGAGCGTATCCGACCTTCAACTACCATGTCGCAGGATTCGGCGGCGTGTTGGAAGCTGTGCCCTATGCGGGCGACCACGAGGACGTGGATGGTTTGGCCGCACGCGTGCAGGAAACCGGGGCGCGGCTCGTATATTTGTCAAACCCCGACAACCCGATGGGAAGTTGGGTTTCCCATGCCGATGTCGAACGCCTAATCGACGCTGTGCCGGGCGATTGCGTCGTCTTGCTGGATGAAGCCTATGGTGAGTTTCACACCGACCCAGCGGCCCGCACACCACGCGGCTATACCCGTCCAAACCTGCTACGGCTAGGCACGTTCTCCAAGGCTTATGGGCTGGCGGGATTACGTGTAGGGTATGCGCTGGGACCGGCGGCGCTGATCGCTGGGTTCGACCGTATCCGTAACCATTTCGGTGTCAATCGACTGGCGCAGGCGGCGGGGATCGCGGCGCTGGCAGACGACGCGCATCTGTCCAGAACATTAGCCACCATCGCAGCGGGGCGCGAGCGGCTGGCCGATATTGCCCGTGCAAGCGGCGTGACCCCCCTGCCCTCGGCCACGAATTTCGTGACCGTGGATTGCGGGCACAATGGGGATTATGCCCGCCGGGTGTTGCGCGAAATGCTCGCCCGCGATGTCTTTATCCGAATGCCCGGCCCCACCCCCCTCGACCGCTGCATCCGCATCAGCGTGGGGACAGATACCGAATTGGACCTCGTAGCGGCGGCGTTGCCGGAGGCGCTGGCGGCGGCGAATTGAGTATGCCTTTGTTTTGCTATGTTTCTCTGCCCATCTTGCTCATCGTAGTAAAGTCATTCAGCAGGGGAAATAGAATGGTTGGTTTAAAAACATATTCCAAGGAAGACTGGGAGCCTATTGCCAGTGAGCATTCCGGCAAGACCCCGCGCTCCACTTTCGATAAATATGACAGTGAAAGTGAGTATGACGATCATACTGTAACACGCGGTATTCAGGATGTACCCGGCAGCGGTGGCGCGACTCAAGTTTCACAATCTGGATTTCTCGAAGACCCCAATGGCAAAGTAATAGCTGGAGCGAAGGATATTCCGCGCGACGTGGAAGATCGAAAGGCTAAGTCCTGACGCTCACACTGCCTTCCTGAAATACACTCGATCGAAGCCGTCCTCCATTCGCCGATCCGTTTGCACATATCCCAATTGTGGATAGATCAACAGGTTCTCAGTCATCTTCGTATTGGTATAAAGCACGACCGAATCGAAGCCTTGTCGTGCTGCCTCTGCTTCACAGAAGGCGACCAATGCGCGGCCAAAGCCACGCCCGGCGAAATCAGGATGGACAGCGACGTTCTCCAGCAGCATCGCGCCATCATTCGGGTAGAATACGATAAACCCTTCGCTCCCCTCCGTCACCCAAACACACCCAACTGCGATCTGCGCCCCAAAATCTGCAACCATCGGAGCAGGTTCTCTTTCCATTACAGCGATGTAGCGGGTATAGGCGGCGCGCGCCACGGTGCGGATACGCGCCTCGTCTTCTGGTATCGCCGCTCGGATCATGCTGCCCCTCGCCATTCATTGTGCACTGCACTATATCTGCGCAAAATGTAGAGTTGAAAGGAATTTCCATGCTCAAGGGCAAAACCGCCATCGTCACCGGCTCCACCAGCGGCATCGGCCTCGGCATCGCGCGGGTGCTGGCGTCGAAGGGCTGCAAAGTCGCCATCAATGACCACACCCATTCCGATGAGGCAAAGAAAGTCGCCGCTGATCTAGCCGCCGAGACCGGGGTAGAGGTCGCCTATGTCGGGGCGGATATGTCAAAGGCGGAAGACTGCGCCAATCTCGTCGCGGAGGCGGAAAAGACACTCGGCCCCGTCGATATCCTCGTCAATAATGCGGGTATCCAGCATGTCGAGAAGATCGAGGATTTCCCCGACCGCATGTGGAATGCGATCATTGCGATCAATCTCTCCTCAGCCTTTCACACCACCAAGGCCGTTATGGCGGGGATGAAGGCGCGCGGACATGGCCGGATCGTCAACATCGCCTCGGCCCATGGCCTGACCGCCTCGCCCTATAAAAGCGCCTATGTCGCCGCGAAGCATGGAGTTGTTGGCCTTTCCAAAGTCACGGCGCTGGAGGGGGCGGCGGCGAAGGTGGATGTCACCTGCAACGCAGTTTGCCCCGGTTATGTCTGGACACCATTGGTCGAGGCGCAACTTGAAGATCAGATGAAGGCCAATAACATGACCAAGGATGAGGTAATCGATCAGGTCATGCTGACCCGTACCCCCACCCGCGAATTCGCCACCGTTGAACAGATCGGCGAAGCGACAGCGTTCCTATGCTCGGATGCGGCGGCGCAGATCACCGGCACGACTCTATCGGTCGATGGCGGCTGGACGGCGATGTAACGCGCGCCACTTGAATGGGGTCGGCGGCATCCGTCGCCGCTTTCCTCATTCGGGCGATACACCATGAAAACACTTGCCGCATTGGTCTTTCCGGGTTTTCAGACGCTCGACCTCTTCGGGCCGCTCGAAATACTTGGCGACCACGATGTCGGCTCGGTCGATATCAAGATCGTCGCCGAAACGATGGACCCCGTACCCAGCTATCACGGTTTTCGCACCTGCGTGGACCGGACTCTGGCCGATGGGGCCGATTACGATCTGATCATGATCCCCGGCGGCGATTCCGCGCCGCTGGCAGAACGGAACGCAGCCATCGAGGGGTGGATCGTCGCGGCGTCCGCCAATGCCGAATATGTCATGGCCGTCTGCACCGGCACCGTACTGCTGGCCACGACCGGCCTGCTCGATGGGCGGCGGGCGACGACCAACAAGAAGGATTACACCGCCACCATCCCCTACGGCCCAAATGTCAACTGGGTGCCGCAGGCGCGATGGGTCGAAGACGGGAAATTCTTCACGTCATCGGGCGTCTCGGCGGGGATCGACATGAGCTTGGCGGTCATGGCGAAATTGTTTGGGGAAGAGGCGGCGGAGGCCATCGCCATCGGCACGGAATACGACTGGCACCGCGACCCCGACTGGGACCCCTTCGCGAAGTTGGCGGGGCTTGTTTGAGAGAGATCAAACATGCGCATAAAGCCGCTGGGGCGGGATGTGTAGGCGGGCTTTCTCGCCCACTGCGATCTCGCCTGTGCGTTCGACCCAGGCGGTGACGCCCCGGCGGCCCATCGCCTTCTTCGCGAACGTCATCCCTTTGCCGGGGCGATGCGCCTCGATTGCCTCCGCCGCGAACCGGCAGGGCGCGTTCTCCATATCCACGGTCAGGGACACGCCGCCCTCAAAAACCAGCCGCGACGAGGGCGGAATGGTCGTAAAATCGGGGATGCCCTTCAGAACCACGTTCGCCCCAATCCAGCGCGGGTCGATGGTGTCGATCCCCATATCGGCGGCGATGGCGTCTAGTTCCTCGACGGAGAGAACACAGATTTGCCGCACGTTTCGGATTTCGGCCCCGCGCGGATATTGCAGCTTCATCCGCGAACAGGAGGGCCGCGTCAGCCCGCCATGCGCCTCACCCTCGAACCCGTCATACCCCGCGTACACGCGATCCATGCTGCGGCTCGCCATGCCGTCATCACGATCCGAATTGACGTAGAGACCGCATGTCTCGCCGTAATGATCGGTGGGCATCAGGATGGGCATGGCGTCGGCTCCGGGCTGGTGTGAACTGTCAGCCTAGGGCGAACGCGCCCGCCGGTCTATTCACAAGACGTGGGGGCAAAGATGCCGGATCGTGATCAAATTGGCGGCGGAGCAAGGCGGTCGTAGCGTCCGGGCAGGGGGCGCGGGTCCGCTGGGCGATCCATCGCCGGGTCATGCACGAGGCGCAGCTCCAGTATAACAGCGGCGGCATAATCGCGCTTGATGGACTTCGCCGTGCCAAACCGCTGATCTGATTCCCCCGTCAGGCCCGTTACCCCCGCACCCAGCCGATCACGGGGCGGGGATGTTTTGCTCCTTTGGGTATGCGGGGCCGCATAGGACCGGGCAGCGCCCGATATCGAATCCTCCGCAAACATTTCCTGCTCCGGCGCGCTACGCGATTGCGGGAAATAGGGTGTTGGCACCGGATAGGTTCTCTCTACCTCTGGAATAAACCGCACGGAGACGCGGCCCTTATCCGACCGCCCCACCTGCGCCGACCCAACCGCATAACCATCGGCACTATCGGCCCGATAGAAGGTGAATTGGCCGGTATCATCCGCCGGTCTGTCGATACAGGCGCTACGGCGAGGAGATAACCGCCACGTTCCCATCGGCAGGCCATCAATGCTCACCTCCGCATCCGCCGCGCGCCCGATATCACTGCGGAAGCACAGGGAATAGACCGCCCCGTGATCCATACGCACATAGCCGCGATGATCATCGGCGCGATTCTGGACGCTCAACGAAAACCCTCCGCCCGATACCGCTGATACTTGTGTGGTGAGCAGCGCGAACAGCACAGTGCTGAGAATTGTCCTGACCTTCATGGGGCGTCCTCCTGAAATCCGTCATCCCTCTTAAATGCAATCAGTATGCGGCAAGGTTAGGGCGGGTCACTCCTCAAATACAAAAACCCTCGACGGGTGGATCATGCCGCCCTTGAACAGTCCCACCGCCACCGGCGCGCCGTCGAGCGCGGCCCAGCACGTCTCGCCATAGGCCAGTGATCCGCGCGCCTCGACCGGGTTGCCATTGCGTAGGCGCAGGGCTTCATCGACCATCAGATCAACACAGGGCAGATGGGCCAGTGCCGTCGCAACGGGGAGCAGCTCAACGCTCGCCTCACCCTCGCGCACCGCGTCGAGGATGCCGGGGTCGATGCCGTCATCCACATGAAATGGTCCAGTCGAGAGCCGCCGCAGCAGCGTCACATGGCCGTAACAGCCCAGCGCCTCACCCAGATCACGGGCAATGGAGCGCACGTAGCCGCCCTTGCCGCAGGTCATTGTAAAAGTTGCATTGCTCTCGTCGCGCCCAATCAGGTTCAGCGCCGAAACCCGCAACTCCCGCGCCGCCAGTTCCGGCACTTCGCCCGCCCGCGCAAGATCATAGGCCCGTGCGCCATCGACCCGCACCGCCGAAAAGACGGGCGGCACCTGCATAATATCGCCACGAAAATCATCCAATACGCCAAGGATATCGTCTTCGGACGGGCGCAGCGCACTCTCTCGCACCACCTCGCCTTCTAGGTCATCGGTCGCCGTTGCCGCGCCCCATACCACGGTAAACTCATAACGTTTATCGCCATCCATCACGTAAGGCACCGTCTTGGTCGCTTCACCGAAGGCCAGCGCCAACGCCCCGCTCGCCAACGGATCGAGCGTGCCTGCATGGCCCGCTTTTCGTGCCTGTAAAGCCCAACGCGCCTTGCTGACAATATCGGTCGAACCGATTCCAACCGGTTTGTCCACGACCAACCAGCCATGCACTGGATTGCCTTTCCTACGTCGTGCCATGCGATGCTCCCCCGTTGACAGGGCGCGAGGGTTAGCCGTTCCCAATGCTTAGGTCTAGCCGCGTGCATTACTTGCGATCCGCGCTTGCTACGGCTATTATCCATGCAAGGGGCAAAATCGATACGGAGAGATCAATGAATCGCGTCCAGATTACCCCCTTCGTCCTTCTCTTCGCCCTCGGTGCTTGCGCCGCAGATGGCACATTGCCGAATGGCACAGCGGGTAATGCTTCACCAACCCCCGCATCCACCGCCAAGAACACCGCTCCCGCGTCCACCACAGGCGAAATCGTACTGGTCGAGTCCGTCGCCCCAATCAGTCAACGCGGCGGCAATGCGGCCCTACAAATCGGATCATCAATCATCGGTGCCCTGGTCCCCGGACCATGGGGTAGCGTGGCGGGCGTCGCCAGCGGGCAGGTGGGCGGCATCGCCATGGCCAATGCTCAAACCAAGTCTTCACGCTACCATGTTCGCCTCACGGATGGGACCATCGAGACGTTCACGCAACCCAGCGCGCTGACACTAAAGGTGGGGACACCCGTGAATATACTGACCCTCGCGGATGGTAGCCGACAGATCATTCAGTCTGGCATCCCAGCACAGCCAGTTACAGAATCGGCAACCGGCACGATCTAACGCGATTTGCGCGAATCTCTATAATGATAAGACCCCAAGAACGACCCATGGTCGATGCTCACAAGGCGTCGACTATTTTTTTGCCTAAATAATAGGCTATAAAATTTTTATGGTGTTATTTTAGTCATTCAATCTTTAAATATATAATCTCTCTTTTCCTAAATTCCATAAAAATCCTTTAATTTCAGATATATAATAACTGCTTATTAAATTGGCATACTTCGTGAAAGCCCTCTCCTTGTGTAACGATCTTGGCCGTCCGGCCATCGCAAAGGGAAGCGCCATGAAGCTGATCATCGCCATCATCAAACCATTCAAGCTGGAGGAGGTGCGCGAGGCACTGACCGCCATCGGCGTGCAAGGGATGCTCGTCAGCGAGGGTAAGGGGTTCGGACGCCAGAGCGGCCATACCGAAATCTATCGCGGGGCTGAATACGCCGTCACTTTCGTCCCGAAGCTGAAGCTGGAGATCGTGGTCGAAGACACCCTCGCGCCAACCGTGATCGAAGCCATCGCCACCACCGCCAAGACGGGCCGCATCGGCGACGGGAAAATCTTCACCCTTGATGTCGAACAGGCCATGCGCATCCGCACCGACGAAACCGGCATCGAGGCGCTCTAGTTCCGGCCAGATTTTTCAGGAGAAACCACACGATGAAAAAGACACTACTTCCCCTGCTGGCCGCGTCGCTTCTCGCCGCCACACCCGCGCTGGCGCAGGACGCCGCCGCAACGACGATGCCCGCCGATGGGATCTGGATTCTCAACTCGCTGCTGTTTCTGATGGGCGGATTTCTGGTCATGTTCATGGCCGCTGGTTTTTGCATGTTGGAGGTCGGGCTGGTCCGCACCAAGAATGTGTCGATGCAATGCACCAAGAACGTCGCGCTCTTTTCGCTGGCCGGTATTGGCTATTACCTAATCGGTTATAACCTCATGTATCCGCTCGGAAACTGGACATACGGGTCCGATGAAACGGGCGGTTATATCGGCGCTTTCGCCGTTGCCGTGGTCGAAGCGGTCAGCGCAGACGGCATGACGACACAGGACAATGCAAGCTACGCCTCCACCGGCTCGGATTTCTTCTTCCAGCTCATGTTTTGTGCGGCCACTGCCTCCATCGTGTCGGGCGCACTGGCCGAGCGGATCAAGCTTTGGCCCTTCCTGATCTTCACATTCGTTCTAACCGCCGTCATCTATCCGATTCAGGCGAGTTGGAAATGGGGCGGCGGTTTCCTCGACACCCAATATGGCTTCCTCGATTTCGCCGGTTCCACGGTCGTTCACTCGGTTGGTGGCTGGGCGGCGCTGGCTGGTGCATTGCTGCTTGGTCCGCGTATGGGCAAATATACCAATGGTCGGATCAACCCAATCCCCGGCTCCTCCATGCCCCTCGCAACCTTGGGTATGTTTATCCTGTGGCTCGGCTGGTTCGGTTTCAATGGCGGGTCACAGCTTGCAATGGGCACCATCGGTGACGTGGCCGATATCAGCCGCATCTTCGCCAACACCAATGCCGCCGCCGCGGGGGGCGTGCTGGCCTCCGTGCTGCTGACACAGACGCTCTACGGTAAGGTCGACTTGACGATGGTGTTGAACGGCGCGCTTGCGGGGCTGGTTTCCATCACCGCCGAGCCACTGACGCCGACGCTGGGCGTCGCGACGCTTATCGGTGCCGTGGGCGGTATCATCGTTGTCTTTGCTGTGCCGCTGCTCGACAAGCTGCGCATTGATGACGTGGTCGGCGCGATACCGGTTCACCTGTTCGCCGGTATCTGGGGCACGATGGCCGTGCTGCTAACCAATGGTGATGCGACCTTTATGGGTCAGGTCATCCCCATCGCCATCGTCGGTGGCTTTACCTTCGTCGCCTCCTTCGTCGTGTGGTTGTTCCTGCGGATCACCATGGGCATCCGCGTCACCGAAGAAGAGGAAATGATGGGCCTAGACGCCGCCGAAATTGGCATCGAAGCGTATCCTGAATTTGGGAAGGGATCGCAGTTTATGTAAGGTATTCTGTGAATTCACGATGACTTTGAGCCATGTTTCACGCGAAACATGGCTCATTGTAATTCAACAGAAATCGCAATTCGCTTTAGTAGCTATAATAACCGCGAGAACGGTAGCCACCAAAGTTTGAAAAGCCATTGTACCCGCGACCAATGAAACCGCGATGGCCGAAACCACGACCAACGAAACCACGATGACCGAAGCCGCGACCGCTGAAACCGCGATGACCAAATCCACGATGGCCGAAGCTGCGACCGCTAAAGCCACGATGGCCGAAACCACGACGGCTGAAACCGCGATGACCAAACCCGCGATTGCGATGCCCGAATGAGCGGTGGCCCCGATCACCGACATTGACAATCAAAGAAGACTCTGACTGTGCTTGGGGTGCCTGTCTGCTGGTATCGGCCATTGCGCCGGTGGACATAGTGGCCGCGACAAGGGCAGCGGCGGCGAGTGTAAGTAGAGTTTTCATGGGTAAGTTCTCCTATGCTAGGATGCTTTGCCCATAATCATCTGTGATCTTACCTCCAATATACCACACACACCGTATCACGGTTAAGGTTAACTCCGTGATCAGGCCGCCAACCATTAGAGCGACAGACGCCAATAAGCGGGCTTATACGCAGCATGAAACAGGCTGGAAAGACTGCACTTTTAGGGTTTTTACCGATGTTTCTGATCATATCACGGTATTCGTGAGGACATCGTGGTCAACCACCCCCGGTAGCATAACCGATACAGGGCAATTAACCCCATGCGCCGCACATTCCTCGCGTACCGCCGCCTTGATTTGCTCGGCACTATACCGGCCTGAGAAATGGCCCAGCACCAGATGTGCGGGCCTCGCATTTGCCACCATCACCAACACATCCTGCAGCACTGAATGGCGAAAACGGGTTGGGTCGCCCTCGCTGCTATCGGTACGGTCGATGAAGGTCGCTTCGTGGATCAGCACTTCCGCCCCGTCATAGCGCCCGTCGTCTAACACCCCAGTATCACCGGAATAAATCAATGCGGGGATCCGCAGTTCATCCGTCATGGCTTCGGCCCCCACCTCCTTACGCAAGGCAGCGATAGCCGAACCCGGCATCCCGACGAATTCAGGACGCAGTTTGCGCACGCTGCGCTCAACCACATAGCTGAGCGAACGGATGCCCGGCCTGACGCCGCGCATGTGGCTATTCTCCATCGCCCGCACCGACAAACCTTTGCCCACGGGCACGCTCTGGCCGTCCTCGATAGGCTGCCACACCGTTCCCTCGATCCATGGATCAAACCGTCGGCAGAACTCGGCCAGCGGCGGGAAGGAACCGCTATCAACCGGGTAATGCACCGTCAGCTTTGGCCCGCCGTAAAGCTGATTGAAGGCCAGCATCCCGGAGATGTGGTCACGATCCGCATGGCTGAGAAATACATGGCGAACCTTGCGCGCCTTATGCATCAACGCCGCGCTCACCCCGTCGCCACAATCAAACAATAGGCCGTAATTCTCGGCGAACCACCATGTCGAGAATAACGCGGTCGACGCGCCGTGTAGGCGCAGCGGCAAGCTCATGGCAGGGTTGCGAAAAGGGCGGGGTTTTCGAGATAGTCCAGCATCATGGGCAGTGCATCGTCGCCCCAGAACAGCTCTCCACCCACATCGAATGTCGGCACGCCATAGATACCCCGCGCGATGGCCGCATCGGTATTTGCACGTAAGGCATCCTTGATGGATTGGTCGGCCACCTTCGCTTCCCAATCCTCGACGCCCAGCTTTTCGGCAAGGCGAGACAAGCTGTCAGGCGTCTCGCCCGCGTTACCCTCGCCCCAGATATGCGTGGCGGCAATGCGCACAGTATCGACGGTTGCTCCAGCGGCGATGGTCAGGCGAGCCAGCGCGATGGGATTGAAAGGATGCACGGGCGGCATGGCAAAGGGCCGCCCCCGCTGTGCGGCGATCCATGCCGCCATGCGAAACGTCTGTACCCGCTTCTCTTCGATCTCCGCCGGACCTTTATGCCCGTGATGCTTGAGCAGCGCCGCAAAAACGATAGGCACAGGGCGCACAGTGATATCGGATGGCAGATGCTGAAACCGCGACAGCGCGATATAAGGAAACGGCGAGATATTGTCGAAATACCAATCGATGGTTCGCATAGGTGCCTCCGTTCGAGCCTTACAGAGTGCCATAATATAGGCAGCGCAAAAAGCATGGATGGCGGTGCCACGGCAATCACTTGATCCCTTGCGATGTCCCGTCCCTCATTTACCACGGCAATCGCGTGAAAGAACTTTCGCTAACCCGCACTTGGATGGCTCCGCGCAGCGGCGGAGCCTTCTTGTGGAGGGGATTGGCCCCAAAAGACAGGCGGTCCCGCATCTGCAAAGCGTCACTTTCGGCTAAGCGATTTGTTAATCTGATTTGTGATTAATTGATGTGTACCACTTGAAAGAATCGATATGTCTCGTAATCATTCGAGCGCAGCATTCATCCGATCGACTCCGTCAAAATATGGTCCACATGACGATATTTCTGAAGAGGGTTTGACGCTCTCGACATGTAGATATTTGACGAATGTACTTGTCGTTCTGGCGGCCCTCCTGCTGCCAGTCGCGGCATCCGCTATGCCTCCGAACTTTACGCTCAACGACAGTGCCGGTGCCGAATGTGTCGCGTCGGGTGGCGCGCTCGGTACGACGAACCTGTTCACCGATCTCGACGCGGGCTCCTTTGGTGTCGGGTCAGGGGCGGTGGATGAAATTCCGGCCACTAACCCCTACGCAGCGCAGATTACGGATGGCACCTATAAGAACAGCTTCGCCGGGTTCACGCATGGTGATTACTCGATTATCTCGAATCACCAAGTTCCGCGCAATTCCTTTCAGCATGGCAACGGCATTTATGACCCCGTGAACGGTGTGTCGGGGCGGTTTTTCCTATCCGATCCCAATGAATTCGCCCCAACGTTTTCGACTATTTTGGCGGGATTGACCACCGGACAAAGTTACGAAATTTCGTTTTGGGCGGCGGATTCCGAGTTGAGCACGGGCAACTTTCAGCGTCTCGGAATCTTTCTCGATGGTGCAACGACACCCATCTACGATACCGGATTCATCGCGAACACCACATCCGTCATGGAGTGGAAGAAATTTTCCTTTGTCTACCAGCACATCAGCACGGCAAATTCGGTGCAATTCGACATCACGGCGCTGGAAACTGGCCGTAATGGGCGCGATTTCTTCTTTGATGAGATAAAAGTCTACGAGTGTTTTCTGAACGACTTTGGGGATGCTCCTATCTCCGGTACGACCTATGGTGACGCAACGCATGGTGTGACGCCCGGCTTGCGGCTCGGCGCGGCCATCGATGTCGATCCCGGATCGCTTGCCACTGCGGATGCATCAGGTGACGGTACGGATGATGACGGCGTGTCGCTGCCCATTGCCTTTGAACCGGGTGCAAGCGTGATGGTGCCCCTTACAGTCACCGGCCCCGGCTTTCTGAATGCTTGGATCGACTGGAATGGCAACGGTGTATTCGACGATATAGAGCAGATTGCAACCGATATTCAGGATACGAGCGGCTCAGGGACCATCATCTTATCGGTCATGGTTCCCGCCGATGCGGTTATCGGCCAGACTTTCGCACGATTCCGCTGGTCGAGCGACTTCACGATTGGCCCCTACACCACCGGTTCCTTTGGCTTTGCTATCGACGGGGAGGTCGAGGATTACCAGATCACCATCGGCGATACGACCGCTTCTCTCACGGGTACCCTGTTCGTGGATAACGGAGCGGGGGCAGCGGTCGCCCATGACGGCGTGATTGGGGGCGACGAGAGTGCCGACGCCTTGGCGTCAATCATCCTACTGGATGGCATGGGCACGCAGATCGCAACTGGGATGGTCCATCCGGGCGGCTTCTGGAGTGCTGCGCTTCCGGCGGACTATGCGGGAACGGTCCAGCTTGTCGGGGCGGCGAACTATGGCTATCGTTTTATTTCGGAGGATGTCTCTACGCTGACAAATGCCAGCAACGCGAGCACAACCGATGGAACCTACTCTTTCACCGTGGCGGCGGGCGCGGCCTATGATGGCCTGAATATCGGCCTGATCGCCGACCCACTTCTCAGCCAGAATCAGACGGTCGGCATTTCGGCAGGGGGGACCGTCGAATTAACACACATCTATACGGCAACGACCAGTGCCAGCGTCGATTTCTCCTATGTCGATATCGTATCGAACCCGGCGGACGCCTTCGACACTGCATTGTTCAAAGACATTGATTGTGACGGAACGGCGGATCAAGTCATCGCGGTGCCGCGCATGGTCACGGCGGGCGAGCAGGTCTGCATCATCGCGCGCACCCACGCATCGACAGGGATCGGCGCACGCGCGAAGCTGACCTACGGCCTGACCGCGACGAGCCTGTTCACCGGGACGACGGAAATCTCCGTTGCGCGCAACGATGATGCCATCGGGGGCGGGGGTGGCGCCAATCAACTCGTGCTGAAAAAGACCATCGAGAACGTTACGCAGGCGACCCCCGAGGCGATTGCAAACACAGGCAAGATCGGGGATGAGCTGATCTATCGCATCTACCTGACCAATCCTAGCACCACGGTGGCAACGAATATCTCGGTCCACGACCAGATACCGACCTACACGGCATTGGCGGAGCCGATCCCGTCACCTGTGGCCATTGCGGGTCTGACCTGCTCGATTGTCACGCCCCCCGCATATATCGCCGCCTATACCGGGCCGCTGGAATGGACGTGCCCCGGCATCTTGGTGCCGGGTGCAGCGGGTGCCGTCAGCTTCAAGGTCGAAATCATGCCGTAACGGGGTGTCCCGACTTCGACGAAGAAACATGGCACTGTCTAATTTTGCTGTATATGTCGAAGACCCCTTCCCCCGGCGCAATCCGATGATACCAAGGCGACGTGAAACGGGGAGACGGGCATGTCCATGAGTTGCGGTGAATATCTGATCGAAGCGGTTGAGGCGGCGGGGATTACCCATGCGTTCGGGATTCCGGGGGTGCATAATCTGGCGCTCTATCGCGGCGTTGCGGCCTCAAGCCTGACCCATGTGACGCCAAGGCATGAGCAGGGCGCGGCGTTCATGGCGGATGGGTTCGCGCGGTTGACGGGGCGGGCGGCACTGGTGCTGCCAATCACTGGGGCAGGCGTGCTGAACGCGGCCACAGCGATTGCACAGGCCTATTCCGACAGCGTCGCGATGCTGGTGGTGGCCACCAATAACCCCCTCTCAACGCAGGACCGGGGCTATGGCGAATTGCATGAAACCCGCGACCAGAGCATGGCGATGCGAGGTATTCTCGACGATGTGTATATCGTACGCACGGCAGGCGACCTACCCGATATCCTGCGTAGTGCCTTGGGCCGATTGCGCCGGGGGCGGCCTCGTCCGGTCTATATTGAATTGCCTATTGATATCGCCGAAATGCTACTGGATGCACGGGTGGAGGATGCTCTACCCGCCGATATCGGGTCTGGCATCGACCTCGCGGGGATCACGCGGCTGCGTGAGCGGCTGAACCATGCGGAGCGGCCCCTCCTGTTGCTGGGTGGAGGCGCGGCAGGGGCAAGCGAAGGGATACGGGCGCTGGCGCAGGATATGGGCGCGCTGGTCGTTACCTCTATCGCGGGCAAGGGGATCGTGGCGGATGATGCGCCCTGTTCCCTTGGTGCGCGCATGGGTGAACCGGCAGCGCAGGCGTTGATGGAGCAATGCGATTTTGCGCTGGCTATCGGCACCGAACTCGCCAACCCGGACCGATGGTGCGCCTTGCCTGATTTTGCGAGTCGTTTTGCCCGAATCGATATTGATGCAGCACAGTTGGATCGTGGTCCCCGCGCGGCCATTGCCATTCAGGGCGATGCGCAGGCCAGTGTGGACGCGCTGCGCGACGGGCTGATCGCACGGGGCGGTCCCGCGTGGTTCGGCGACCTCGCGCCCATACGGCAACCCGAATTCGATACGTGGCAGGCGAAATCACCGCCCATCGTCTCGGCGCTGGCCGATCTGCGCGCGGCGCTGCCCGATGATGCGGTGGTGGTCAGCGACATGACGCAGATTGCCTATGCGGGCGGGTCGATTTTCCCAGCGCGCAGGCCGCAGGGATGGCTGCATCCGACCGGCTATGGCACGCTCGGCTATGGGATGCCCGCTGCGCTAGGCGCGCAGCTTGGCGCGCCCGATACGATGGTCGTCGGATTGGCCGGGGATTACGGGTTCGGCTTTTCCGGGCCAGAACTCGCCACCGCCGCCGCCAACCGTATCGGCCTGACCACGATCATCTGGAACAATCGCCGCCTTGGCCAGATTCAGGACGATATGGACGATTCGGGGATTCCGCGCGTCGCCGTTCAGGTCGCTCCCCCAGACTTCGATCTGTTTGCCCGCGCGCATGGTGCAACTTATACGAATACGGGTTCGAGCAACCGCAGCATGATATCGGTTATGGAAGAGGCTCGTGATTCAGGGGTTCCAGCTCTAATCGAGGTGTCGGAGCCTTGATATATCATCTTTTTTAGGAATTGAGGCTTGTATAGCAAAACCCAGCAAATCCGTTGTGCGTTGCGACATAAAACTTGGGTGCAACGCACACGAACAAAAAACGTACGTAAGAATTTATTAATACACTGGACATGCGCCTCACATGGCACAACTCTAGCGGTGACTTTATACGGTCAGGGCGACGAGACGGGGGTACGTGACTATGGGAACGATTCTGAACAAGCTGTTCGGACGAAGCGGCGTCGAGACCGACGACGATACGCTTGGTTGCGATATGGTGCCCGCGCCCACGCTACTTGCCGCATCTTTTGCGAACCTCGATCCGGCCAATGACGATAATGCTCTACGTCCTGCACCATCCGCCGAGTTTGGTCCGTTCACGTCATCGGCGCAGGCTCCGATCCGCGACAGTTGACTCCCCGCTCCGTCCTCGGCATGTGTGAGCCCGCAGGGTACTGAGTAGAGGGCGGCACATCTTGGAGATCGAAAAACCGAAGATCGCCGCAGTATCCTATTCGCTAGGAAGGCAGGCAAGGCCACCGTCAACGGTTACGCCGACGGTAATGCGCAAGCCGCAGCTTGCTATCACGGCGCAATATTCGCCCCATCCCGTGCGCCCAGACCGGGTGACGGCGACCGTTGAAAGCGTTGGGAAGTTTCGCCCCGGCGCGAATCCGCTGCAACTCAATGCATTGCCGCCAAAGCGCAAACCGTTGCCGTCGCCCAAGGCGGCACCGCCGCCGCTGGCAACCGCATCAGCGCAAGCGGCGGCGGTCATGGCACCCGCAACCACCCCTAAGCCAGCCGTTGCCGCTGCCCCAACGCCCGTTGCCGCGCCCGCACCCAAGCCAGCCGTGGCTCCTGCACCTGCACCCGTTGTCGCGCCTGCGCCAATCGCACAGGCAGCACCGCCGCCCGAACCCAAGCCCACGCCGCCCAAGCCCAAGCCATCGGCGCCTCCCCTCCTCGCCCTTCAAAATGTAAGCAAGGCATTCGGGGCCGTGCGGGCGGTGGATGATGTGTCCTTGACCCTTTATCCCGGCGAGAAACATGCGCTGCTTGGCGAGAACGGCGCAGGTAAGTCGACGCTCGTGAAGATGATCTACGGCGTGCTACAGCCCGATGGTGGTAGCATCGCGCTGGATGAGCGGCCCATCCGTATCGCCAGCCCATCGGCGGCGCGCGCGCGGGGTATTGGCATGGTGTTCCAGCATTTCTCGACCTTCGAGGCGCTGACGGTGGCCGAAAACCTCGCCGTCGTGCTGCCCGACCGGAGTTTGCGGGCCATTCGGCGTGAAGTGCGCCAGATCGGGGACGAATACGGGCTGGGGATCGAGCCGGATCGTTCGCTCGCCTCCCTGTCGGCGGGGGAGCGCCAACGGGTTGAGATCATCCGCTGTTTGCTCCAGAAACCGCGCTTGCTGATCATGGATGAGCCAACATCGGTACTGACGCCGCAAGAGGCCACCGCCTTGTTCGGCGTGCTGGACAGGTTGGCCGAGCATGGCTGTGCGATTCTCTATATCTCGCACCGCTTGGATGAAGTGCGCACGCTCTGCGACCGCGCGACCGTGATGCGCCGGGGCAAGGTGGTCGCGACCTGCGATCCGCGCGAGGAAACCGCCGCATCGCTGGCCGAAATGATGGTCGGTTCGGCGGTCGAGCGCCCCATTAAACAGGCCGCCTATGTGGGTAAGGCGCGGTTGGAGGTCGAGAAGCTAAGCCTATCGCCAAAATCGAGTATCGCGCTGAAGGATATCACATTTTCAGCACGCAAAGGCGAAATTCTAGGCATCGCCGGGGTTGCGGGTGAGGGACAATCCGAATTGTTCGCGGCCCTAAGCGGCGAGCGGTCGCTACGCCGGGCCAATGCGATTTGCGTCGATGGGCGGCCCGTCGGGCATTTTGACACCACCCGCCGCCGCCGTATGGGCATGGCCTTTGCCCCTGAACGCCGCCTTGGCCATGCCGCCATCGGCGACTTGCGTTTGAGCGAGAATTTTCGCCTAACCCACCACGCGACCGGCGCGGATCGTGCGGGCCACCGCCGTAGGGGCGCGGCAAAGATACGCGAAGATTTCGACGTGCGCGCCGAGGGCCGCGACCCTTATGCCGCTGCACTATCGGGTGGAAATTTGCAGAAATTCGTTATAGGGCGCGAAATCGCCCGCGACCCTGCGGTTTTGATCGTGGAACAGCCGACCTGGGGCGTCGATGCCGGGGCCGCTACGGTTATCCACCGCGCCCTTATGGACCTCGCCACAAAAGGCACCGCCATCGTGGTTATCTCGCAAGATCTCGATGAAATCTTCGCACTCTGCGACCGGATCGCCGTTCTCTACAGGGGCAAATTGTCCGAACCGCGCGTGACCAGCACGGTTACGACTGAAGAAATCGGCCTCGCCATGGGCGGCATCTCGCCCGATAACGCCAATCTGGCCGGGGTGTCCTGAGATGCTGGAGCGCCGCACAACCCCCTCGCCCCTCTTCGCGATACTGTCGCCGATTCTTGCCGTCGTCCTGACGATTCTTGCGGGCTATGCCCTCTTTGCAGCCATGGGTATGGACCCGGTACGGGCGATGGAGGTGTATTTCCTTTCGCCCTTTGCCGATGCCTATAACCGTTCAGAATTGCTGGTTAAGGCGATACCGCTTGCCTTGATTGGATCAGGGTTGGCCGTGTGTTTCCGGGCGGGCGTCTTCAATATTGGCGCGCCGGGGCAGTATACGCTTGGTGCAATCTTCGCCGGGGGCATTGCGCTACACGCACCCGATGGCTCACCGATGCTGTTACTGCTGCCGCTATGCCTATGCGCCGGGGTGTTTGGGGGGATGCTTTGGGGCTGGATACCGGCGCTGCTACGCATTTGGTCGGGGGCGAATATCATTCTCGTCAGTCTGATGCTGACCTATGTTGCCGACCTATTGCTCGACTGGCTGGTGCGCGGACCATGGACCGACCCGGATGGGCGGGGTTTTCCGAAGACGGCGACTTTCCCGGACGAGGCGATTATGCCCATCCTGCTGCCGGGTACGCGCCTGCATTGGGGGTTGGCGCTGGCGGTTGTCGCCGCACTGGCGCTGACATATATGCTCTACCGCTCGCATCGGGGCTTTGCGATCCGCACAATGGGACTTGCGCCCAAAGCCGCCGGGTTCGCCGGGTTTTCAGAGGCGCGCACGATCACCGCCGTTATGCTGACCTCCGGCGGGTTGGCGGGGCTGGCGGGGGCGGTCGAGGCGACATCGACCCTTACATATCTGCAAGATGATATAGCCGCTGAATATGGATTTGCTGCAATCATCGTCGCTTTTCTAGGGAGACTAAACCCGATAGGCTCCTTGATCGCAGCGTTAATATTGTCAGTCACTTACATCGGCGGTGAACTAGCTCAGATTGAGCTGAAACTGCCGAAGAATGCTTCCATGATCTTTCAAGGAATGCTCCTGTTCTTCCTCCTCGCCTGCGATACGCTGGTGCATTACCGGCTGCGCCTACGCCGCCGCGCGAGGGTCTGAGGCATGGAAGCGTTTCTTATCACCATGATCGTCGCCGCGACCCCGCTGCTGCTGGCCGCGACGGGCGAATTGGTCGCCGAACGGTCGGGCGTTCTCAATCTTGGCGTCGAGGGAATGATGTTGCTGGGGGCCGTTGCCGCCTTTGCGGTCGCGATTTCGACCGGCTCCAGTACGCTCGGCATCGTGGCGGGCGCGGGCGCGGGCGCGCTGGCCGCAGCCCTCTTCGCCCTTGTTGCGTTGGGATTCACCGCCAATCAGGCGGCGAGCGGGTTGGCATTGACGATCTTTGGCATCGGCGCATCGGGGTTGATCGGGAAGGGGTATGTGGGCCGCGCCATCGAGCCACTACCCCCCGTGATCGCCAAGGATGCCCTGCCAGATATTCCCTATGCCCGCGTGTTTTTCGGCCATGACGTAATGGTTTATCTCGCCATCGGCCTCGCCATCATGGTTTGGTTTTACCTCAGCCGCACCCGCTCTGGCCTGAAACTACGCGCCATCGGCGACGATGCGGAATCGGCCCATGCGGTGGGTCTCAGCGTTCTTGGCTCGCGGACGGCGGCGGTGATGTTTGGCGGAGCCTGCGCCGGACTGGCGGGGGCGTATTTGTCGCTGGCCTATACCCCGCTCTGGGGCGAGAACATGACGGCGGGGCGGGGCTGGATCGCGCTGGCACTGGTGGTCTTTGCCGGATGGGGTGCAATCCGCGTGATCTTTGGCGCGTATCTCTTCGCCGCCGCATCGCTGGCGCAGTTTTATGGCGGGGTGCTCGGCCTGTCGATTCCGTCACAATTCCTCGCCATGGCCCCCTATCTGGCCACCATCCTCGCCCTCGTCGTCATCTCCGCCGCAGGGGCAAGACGCGCAGCCCCAGCCATGCTGGGCCTACCATTCAGACCGGATCGCTGATTCCAAATCATGCTATAACCGCGAGCAATATTGCGCCTGCTGATTAAGCAGCATTGCAATCCGCCTTAAATCGAGACTGAACCGCTCGAAAATCGAAAACAACGCGGTGCGATTACAGATCAATGACGCAAACCTCGCGCCAACGGACGTAACTCACCTATTTTGTGGTAAGGCTTCCATGCAATTCTGTTAACATAAACCTAAGCGCACCAAATCCTACGTATTGCGCCAGGAGAGTTGTTAAAAATAGATAA
Source organism: uncultured Neomegalonema sp. (assembly GCA_937928005.1). GTDB lineage: Bacteria > Pseudomonadota > Alphaproteobacteria > Rhodobacterales > Rhodobacteraceae > JAHDDY01. The sequence continues at coordinate 40,143 of CALFVD010000102.1, forward strand.
TAGGGGGAGTTACGATGAAGGAACCATTCACCGATATCGACGTGGAGACCGCCGATTCTGGTTTCTACGAAGGCTATAGCAAGCCAATCGCTCTGATCAGCAAGCTGGGCATTGCTCTCCTCGTGATCTGGGCACTGATTTGGCCATTAAATGCTAATGACATGCTGTCGTCATGGAACACGTCGCTGTTGAATGTCTTCAATACGTTCTACGTGATCTCCGTCGGCTGCTTCGCAATCTTCCTCTTCGTCATCGCGGTCTGGCCCTCCTCTGGTAAGCGCATTCTTGGACGACCGGGCGAGGGAGCAGAGTTCAGCACCTTCTCATGGTTCGCGATGATGTTCGGCGCAGGGTTGGGTGTCGGCCTCATGGTCTTCGCGACCGCCGAACCGCTGGGCCTCTGGGGATCGAACCCGGTTACTGTCGCGGGCGGCGCAACCCCGAACACGGAAGAAGCCCTGCAATCGGCCTTCCGCTACACCTTTGCCCATTACGGCTTCCATGCTTGGGCAATCTATGTCGTAACCGGCCTGTCACTCGCCTATTACGCCTATACCCGTGACATGCCGCTGACGATCCGCTCCGCGCTTACGCCAATCTTCGGGCGCTTGCTCAACGGCCCGCTTGGGCACATCGTTGACATTATCGGTGTGGTCGCCACCATCCTCGGTGTCAGCGTCACCATCGGTTTTGGCGTTAGCCAGCTTGTCGATGGTATCTATTCCATCACCGATATGGAATGGCTGATGCAGGTCAAAGAAGACGGCCCACCGACCCCCAGCAAGGTCGGCTTACTCGCCGCGCTGGTGATGATCATGTTCCTTTCCACGCTTTCCGCCGTTTCGGGCGTGGGCCGGGGCGTGAAATACCTGTCAAACCTGAATCTCGTGCTGTCACTGACCCTATTGGGCACGTTCATCGTGTTCGGCTCATTCGGTTTTGCCATGACCACCTACGGCACGGCGATGGTGGATTACATCATCAACTTCTTCTCGCTGTCCTTCGGGGCTTATGGCGCGCCGGACCTTGAGACCTTCAAAGCCTCCTTACCCGCCGCAGCCCAATCTTTGAGCGCAGCAGAGATCGACAAGGTCTTCGCCACTGGTCCGTGGGGCGATTTTGCCGCATTCAAAGGTGGTTTGCCCGCCGGTGTTTCCGAGGAAACCGCCACCGAACTCTGGGCGGCAACCGAGGGTAGCCGCCTGTTCAAATGGCAGGCCGCATGGACGACCTTCTACTGGGCTTGGTGGATTGCGTTCTCACCATTCGTGGGCCTGTTCCTTGCGCGCATCTCGCGCGGCCGGACGGTACGTGAGTTCATCCTTGGCGCGGTCATCGCCCCGGCATTGGTCTGCTTCGCATGGATGACCATTCTCGGCGGCACGGCCATCACGCTGGAAATGAACGGCACAGCCGATGGCGCGATCATCGGTGCGACTAACACCAACAAGCTATTCGTGACGCTTTCCTACATGCTCGATGGGCAACTTCTGTCTGCGTTGACGATCATGTGTGTGGTACTGATCATGACTTTCCTCGTCACCTCGGCGGATTCAGGCATCCTCGTGATGAACACGATCCAGTCGGGCGGCTCGCTTCAGGCCGGAATCAAGCATCGGGTGATCTGGGGCGTGCTGATGACGGCGGTGATCGGGACGCTGCTGCTTGCGGGAGGGGGCGGTCTCGATGCGCTGAAATACGCGATGATTATCGGGGCCTTGCCATTCACTTTCATCATGGTGCTGATGTGCTTATCGCTGGCCAAAGCATTGATCCGCGACAGCATGCGCGACAGCCGGGGTATCTATACCGGCCCGCCAAGCACAGACCCAGCGATGCGTGTACCGGCTGAATAGATCAACCGAAAAAGCGGTCAGCTATGGAATCGGCCCCTTCACAAGAGGGGCCGATTTCGTTTCAACTCCGGTATTTTGGTTCAGTGGCCTCTACCAATTTCGCCAGCCCCCCTTTACGGTTTGTTAACTGTCACCAAAGGGATGATTCCATGCTTCGTACGCTTCTCGCCGCCGCCCTCGCCATCGGGCTGGCCACCCCCGCTTTTGCCGCCGATGATCCGTTAAAAATCGGCTTTATCTATGTCGGCCCCATCGGCGACCATGGTTGGACCTATCAGCATCACGAGGGCCTCAAAGCCGTCGAGGAGGCGTATGGGGACAAGGTCGAAACCACCTATATCGAAAGCGTCTCCGAAGGGCCGGACGCCGAGCGCGTAATCCGCCAGCTTGCCGCAAGCGGCCACGGGTTGATCTTCACCACCTCGTTTGGGTTCATGGACCCCACGATCAAGGTCGCGAAGCAATTCCCAGACATTAAGTTCGAGCACGCCACAGGCTATAAACGCGCCGACAATGTGGCCACCTATTCCGCGCGGTTCTATGAAGGCCGCTACATCGCCGGAGCCATCGCCGCGCGCCTGTCCGAATCTGGCAAAGCGGGTTATGTCGCCTCCTTTCCGATCCCGGAGGTTATTCGCGGCGTCAATGCCTTCCTCTTGGGGATGCAAAGCGTGAACCCGAATGCGACGATCTCGGTGCAATGGGTCAATTCATGGTACGATCCGGGCAAGGAAGCGGATGCAGCCAAAGCACTGATCGCGCAAGGCGCGGATATCATCACCCAACACACCGACAGCCCCGCCCCGCTGCAAACGGCGGCAAATGCGGGTATTTTGGCCGTCGGCCAAGCGTCGGATATGCATGAATTCGGCAAGGAGGCGCAGCTTACCTCGGTGATCGACAATTGGGCACCGTACTATGTCGAGCGGGTCGGCATGGCGCTCGATGGGTCGTGGAAAAGCACAGATACATGGGATGGTATCCAGCCGGGCATGGTGCAGATGTCACCATATGTGAACATGCCCTATGAGGTCGCCCGCGATGCAAAGCTGATGGAAGACAAGATCCGCGTTGGCCTGCTGCACCCTTTTACCGGCCCTATCACCGACCGTGATGGCAAAGAGCGCGTTGCAAAGGGTGAAACGCCCGATGATGGGATGCTCGCGACGATGGATTTCTTCATCAAGGGCGTCGAAGGCGACTTGCCGAAATAAGCAGCAATATGCATCCCCGAAAATGCATAGCGTTATCCGGGGATGCATCTCTTCAGGTGAAGACATCATGATCGCTTCCCTTGACCACCTCGTGCTGACCGTTGCCGATATCGACGCGACGGTTGCGTTTTATTGCGGTGTGCTAGGGATGAAGCAGATGATGTTTGGTGAAGGGCGTATCGCGCTGTCTTTCGGGACGCAGAAGATCAATCTGCACCGCGCAAGACATGAGTTCGAGCCAAAATCGGCGCGCCCAACCCCCGGCTCCGGCGACCTGTGCTTTTTGCTGAATATCACGATGGAGGATGCGCAGGCACGGTTGGCGGCGGCGAGGATTACTATCGAGGAGGGGCCAGTTGCGCGGACTGGGGCAACGGGGCCGATCCGCTCGCTCTATATTCGCGACCCGGATGGTAATCTCATCGAACTCAGCGTGCCAGCCAGCGCGTAACAACCGCCGACAGCGCCACGGCCAGCCCAACCCCTGCGGCATTAGCCAGCGCATCTGCCCATTCAAAATCACGCCCCACGCTCTGTTGCGCCACCTCCACCCCCAGCCCAATCAATGGTAGGCCGACCAGTGCCAGCCCCCGCCAACGCGACCAGCCCAATGCGGCAAGTAGGGCCAACCCGAACCACGCGGCAAGATGTACGATCTTGTCGTAGTTTGTCAGGTTGATATCGACCGTGCCCTCCGGCATGAGGCTGCCCATCACGATCACGGCAAGGGTAAGGCCGAACCCGATGCGACAGGCGCGCGAGCCGCTCATCTGGTTGCAAAGAGCCAAAGCCAGCCCAGCGGCACCGACATCTCCATCGCTACGCCCAAACCGATGGCGATGCGCGCAGGGATGCCCCTGAACCGCCGCCATAAAATCACGCCAACCACGACGCAGAGCGCCGATTCCGCCATGCCCGCCTCAAAGCCATGATGCGCCGTATCCCAATAGCTGACCGGGCTTACAAACACCCAATCGGTAAAGGGCCAGAAATGGGAATGGCCGTCATCATGGTGCAGCGGCAAATCAAGGATCACATGGGTAAAGGCCGCCGCGCAGAACAACCAGAGTAGCGGCACGCCCAACCCCAGCCCGACAGCGATGCCCAATAGGTACAGTGGAATCGAGTTTGGCACAGCAAACAGCAGCTCCCAATCAGGCGAGAAATATCGCTCGTTGAAGATTTTACGGAAGGAATAGCCGTTCACGAACCGCTCCCACCCCACCATCCCAAAGATCATCACATCCGGCGCAAGCGATCCGGCAATCACGGCAATGTTGCGGCGCGGCTGACCGGATCGGGCGAACAGGGCGGCAGCGAGCAGGGTATGGGCGGGGGTGTTCATCTACGCTCACATATCACGGGATGCGACGACATCCACCTTCTCGGTGCGGGCGCAAGAGATCACGAGAAGCACCAATCATCTATGAAATATGTTCCATATTCCATAGATGGGAAAGAGGACATCGGTTGCTGTACGGGGTGAGCAGAGAGTGCAGCTATAGCCATTTGCGATAAACCTGAGCCATATTTCACGCCAAGAGCCGCGCGAAATATGGCGCTTGATGATTCAGGATAATCGCAATTCGCTTTAGGGGTTTCGTTATGATCCCGCATTCAGACGGTCGCTCAGCTCGCGAAATTCGCGGCGAAGCTGGTCATTGCGAAAAATGCGCTCAATGCCGGGGCTTTGTAGGTTTTGTAGTGCCTCGAAAGACATTGTTGCGCTTTCCATCATGCTGCGAAGCTGAAAGCTGGCATCGACGGTACGTAGGGTATTATCAGCAATCCGCAATTCGCGCGTTGCGTCCTTGCGCGCATTCGCAACCTCGGCCCGTTGGTCGCGTAGGTGCTGGCGGTAGAATTCAGCGGCCTCAAAAGCGATGGCCTGAGATTGGATATTGGCTTCCAACGCATCGCGCTGACGCTGTGTATTGGGTTGGCGCAGAAGGCGGTTCGTTTCGGCCCTCGCCTCTTTCACGTCGCGCACGATGGCGTCGAGTTTAGGCAGGTATTCACCGTCAATCTTCTCAATAAATGTCGTCTGGGCATGGACCAGCACGGCCAAAAGCGCGGTATGCATGGCGTAGTAGCGTTTGGCCGTACCAAGATCTTCATCGGTCGAATCGAGCAACACCAAAAGCTGGTGGCTGACCCCGCGCGCGGCGGTATAGGCGGCGGCGATACGAATCACGTCCTGCCCCGTCACACTGTCGAGCAGCAGATCGGCTTCTTCGGCACCCACGGGTGTACCGGCGGCTTGCATTGCCTCGCGAAAGCGTTCTTTGGCCTCACGGATCGCCATCTCATTGCCCGCAACCCGTGCATGGGCCTCGTCAATCTCATCATCAATGGTCGCACGGTCCTTGGTGAGAATACCGAATGTGCCGGTGATGCCCGCATCCTGCGGCGCAGAAATCCGGTCTTCGCGAAGACGGGCGATGGTGCCGCGCAGACGCTCGATGGAGCGGCGGCGGGTGCGGATTTCCTGTTGGATTTCGGTGACGGGCGCATCCGCAACGATATCAAAGGCATCGGCCAACAGGCTGGCGGTGCGGCTTTTGGCATCATAGCCGAGGGGGCGGGTAAAAAGCGTCGTCAGACTGCCCTCGCCGCCGACCTCGCCCCGTGCGCGGGCCGCATCCTCCAGCACATCACGTACATCACCGAATAGGCGTTGCATCCGCTGGTATTCGATATCGTTTGCGCGCGGATCAATGGTGGCAACTTGCTGCGCCATTGGTGGAGCCGTCAACGGAACGGCAGCGAATAGAGACGCCGCAATAGCCATCGCAGAAAGGCAGCGATTTCGCATGAATAAATCCTTTTCCGAAGTCTATGCCCTACGTCACAGCCATGGGCTTTTATACGCATTATACCCTTAAAATTGGATTTTCCGGCGAATGAACAAGCCCCATACGGTTTGTTAATGATTTTCCGTCATATTTAAATGGCTTTAAGGCGCATCCCGCCTAACTTAACTTCCTCCCTGACTGGCCGTTCCCTCACCGGAGCGGCCTTTTTTCTTTCAATTTTAGGAAAATGTCTGACGAATTAGCGGGGCTAAACGCTCGGCCCAATCGTCTTGTTGTGCTGGCTCTACGATCAAATCATTGCGCAGTTCGATCAGCACATTGCGCAGACCACGCCAGAAGGCGTGTTGATCCAGACACTCTCCAACATTTCCGCCCAAATATGGCTCATTGACCCCTACACAAAGGGCCGGATCGCCGCGTAGCAGGTCAACCAATCGTTGTCCGCTGGCCGCGTCTGGCCCCCATAGCACACCTGCATGCCATGGGCGTGGGGGGCGGCCTTGTAGCTGTGGCGTGAAGCTATGCAGCGAGAGGATATCGGGGCCATGCGGCGCGGCGCGGGCGATATGGGTTTCGATGGCGGCGTGGTAGGGGCGATAGCATTGGTCGAGCCGGTGCTCGACCTCCGCAGCATCGACATGGCGATTGCCGGGGATGATGGCCCCATCCGATATTTTCATCACCAGCGTAGGGTCATCCTCGCCCCGGTTCGGGTCGATCAGCAAGCGCGAGAACCCGGATAGGATCGCCGTCACCCCCAACCGATGCGCCAGCGCACGGGCCAATCCCGCCGTGCCGATATCATAGGCGATGTGCCGCTCGAACTCCTCCGGCGGCATACCAAGCGTGCCATATTCCGACGGCAAGGCATTAGAGGCATGATCGGCGATGATCAGCAGGCCGGAAGGTGCATCCGGGTTGATAATCTCAACGGGGCGAAAGGGTGTGGTCATGGGTGCCTTATGGAACAAAATCGGCGTTATCTATCACCCGGATACCCCGTCATTTCAAGATAACCGACGCCCTCATGGGAACCCGCCACGGTAATCGGCCCCTCCCAATAGGGAAAAAGCGTCTCGTTCCAGCTTTGCGGGTTAAGCGCGCCGACAGTGACGTCAAGATCATGGCCCTCGACCGTCAAACGCCAGCTTGTGGGGATGCTGCGTCCGGCGACGGTGCTTATCCCCAGCGGTTCGGCGTTAATGGCATCGGCGGGAATAGCTTGGCTCGTACCGTCTGGCGATATCCAGTTGCCCGCGAAATAAGGGGCGCGTTCGGTGCTGCGCAGGCGGAACAGCATGACCTTTTCGCCTGTGCCAAGATGTAGCGAGAACCAGTCCCAGCCAGTTTGATCGGCGGCGAGGGGTTGCGATGACCATTCGCGGTCCATCCACGCGCCGCCTGTGACCTTGTAGGAGGTGCCGTCGATAGTGACGGTGCCAGCAACCTCAAAAAAAGGCTGGCTGACGTAATAAGATGCCTGCCCTCGGTCGGACTTGCGGGAGTAGCCGCCCTCCCCTTGCAGGACCATTGGCGCGTCGGTGGCGAGGGTTAGGTCGTAGGAAAAACCCTTGCCAGAGGCGGCAAGGCGCAGGGGCGCGAAGTCCTCGTTTTTGCTGGCAATGATCCAATCGTCGATCCACGCCTCAAAGGGGGTGGCCGTGACCCCCGCCTGTCCGGTGCCGCCACGGGCGAGGCTTTCACCGTGCAGATGGCTGTCGGCGGTTGTGAGGGCGGTATGGCCCATCCAGTATTGGGTGCGCGCCCATTCCTCGCCGGTCGTGTCGGGGGTTGCCGCCTGACGGAACAGGGTGAACTGCACACCCAAGGGATTGCCCGCTTCGTCGATGAGGTTGGCGGTCACGTACCACCATTCGATACGATAGGCGGGGTGCGCGCCGTGGTCTTTGGGGAAGGTGATGTCTTTGTTTGGTGTGACGCGGGCATAGCCATCCGCCTCACCGCCGAGACCCGCAAAGCCCTGCTGTTGGGCGGCGGCGGGAAAGAGAAATAGCAAAAGAACAAGGAACGCAGCCCCGGCCAGTGCGCCTACTGCATGCACATATCTCATCAGCATAGGCCGCAGAGCGGCGCATGACTTGTCAAGACCCCGGATATTCGTCCGGGGGTGCGTGGTCCGCTCAACGCTCATCGGTAAACACCCTTACCAGCCGTACGGGCGGCATCCGGCGTAGGGACCAGATCGGCCATGCCGCCGCCAACGCCGCCGTCAGCAAGGCCAACCCAATCAACTGTACCCATTGCATCGGGAATAGGTGGAACGGCAAGCGCCAGCCGAATGCCTGCACATTCACCACCGCGACAAGGCACCACGCCACGGCCAGCCCCAGCGGAATAGCGAGAATTGCGGTCAAGAGCGCCATGCCCAGCGTCTTCAATAGCTCCATCCCCGCCAAGCCACGCCGCGTAACCCCCGCCGCCCAGAGCGGCGCAAGCTGGGGCAAGCGCATCTCGGCCAAGGTCAACAAGGACATAAACAGGGCAAAACCCGCGACAGCCATGGTGAGGACGTTCAGCGCCGCCGTGACCGCAAAGGTGCTTTCAAACACGCCCTTGGAATAGCTTTTCAGCGCGCTTTGGTCGATCAAGGCAGAATCATCCATCCCGAATGTATCGCGCATGGCGAGGATAAGCGCGCCGGTATCTTTAGGCGCAACCCGAAGGCCATAATCACCGCGTTCAGCATCGGGCAGCTTGGCGCGCATAGCCCCTATCTCTACGCTAATATGGCCTTTGGGATTACCATAATCAGGGTAGATGCCCGCCACGATCAAGGGCCAACTGCCGATCTCGATGGGATCATCGAGTGACAAATCGAGGCGATTGGCGAGCTGTTCGCTAACGAAGGCCGCATCCCCCGCCGCCACCCGGTCGAAAGCATCGGGCGCAATATCAATCATGGGCCAGCTATTGCGGTAGCTTTCATGGACACGAAATCCGGTCACGATAACCGGCAGACCACCCATCCGCACCTCCGTTTTCAGGGTCGGCAGGACGGCGTTCACGTCATCGCGGTTCGCCAGCCATGCCTCGATCTGAGCGGCCTCGTCATCGGTGCGGGCATCGAAATAAACCTCCGACACCAAACGCTGGTCAAGCCAGTCGTTGAAGGTGTCGCGGAACCCCTCAACCATCGTACCAACGCCGATATTTGCGCCAAGCGCCAACAATAGGGCCATGAGTGCAATGGAAAGACCAGATAGCTGTTGCTGGCTATCGGCCCAGAACCATTGCGATAGCGGCCTCCGCGCCATGCCTTGCCCCGCGCTCAAGATCACGGCAAGGGCTGGGGGGAGCATCAGGGCGGACCCGACCAGCAGGGCGGCAAGGGAGGCGAATCCGGCAATGAGACCGTCAGCGGTGAGCATGAGGATGGCAGCAAGAGCGAGGAGTACAACGGCGATGCCCCCTTGCAGGCTGAGCCAGACTTTCTGTGCCTCGCGCCATGCATAGCGGCGCGCAGAGGCAAGGGGCGGCATCCGATATGCCTTTAACAGCGAATATCCCGCCGCGCCGACCGCGCCGATAACGGATATCGCGATGCCCATCAGCCACCATTCCGGCTCCAGCGATAGGGTGCCTGCGACATCTGCGCCGTAGAGACCGTCCAAACTGGCCGCGACATTAGGCATCAGGGCGCTGGCGATGAGATAGCCGCCGACAACACCGACGACCCCCGCCAGTAGGGCCAATGTGACGAGTTCGGCGAGCATCACCGCCGTCAGCATCCGCGCCGATATCCCCAAGGCGCGCAGGGTACGCATCATGGGCAATCGCTGCTCAAAAGCCAACGCAATAGCGGAATAGACGATAAAAAGACCGACAAGAAAGGCGAGCATCCCGAAGGCGGTGAGGTTGAGGTGAAAACTCTGAGTCAGGCGATTGAGGTCGCCCTGTGCCTCGTTTTCGGTGATGGTCAACGGCAAGGCAGCGGCCTGCGCCAACGGTGTGCCGGGCTGGGCGGCGGCGGGATCGAGCAGGAGGCGCGATATCTGGCCTGACGCATCCAGCACCGCCTGCGCCGCACCGATATCCATGATCAGCATCCGGGGGGCGATACCTTCACTGGCGGTAAGGGGCGGCAGAGTGCCAGTATCCTCGCCCAAAAGTTCAATAGTTTCGGCTGAGGCCAGCGCACGCCATGGGGGGCGCATGAAACCCTCAAAAACCGCCGGGCCGAGGCCACCACCCGCACTGATTCCAGCGGCGGGGGGAAGGGTGAGCGGCTCAATCCCCAAGATCCGCAAGCTGGTCTCATTGATATGGATGCGCCCTTCTAGGATCGGCGATACTTTCCATCCGGCGCGGCGCAATTGGGCAAAAGCGCGCTCATCGAACCGCCCCCCGCTTTCCAGCGCGATGGAGGGCACAGCATCACCGCCCAACAGGCGCGCGGCATTATCATAGTTGGTCTTGGCTTGCGCATTGAGCGCCTGCACCCCGCTCCAAAGGGCCGTGGCGATCATCAAGCCGCCTAAGAGGGCAACAAGCTGAAGGGGTTTGCGCCGCCAATGGCTCATAAGCGCAAGCAGGGTGTGGAGGATGCGGTTCACGCTAATCGCCCCTGCACCAGCGTTACCTGTCGATCCAACATCGCGGCGAGGCGCGCACTATGCGTGACCATCATAAAAGTGCAACCAGTGCGCGCAACCAACTCGAGGGCGAGATGCATGACGGCATCGCCGCTTTCTTCGTCTAGATTGCCGGTCGGCTCATCCGCGAGGATCAGGTCAGGGCGTACGGCGAAGGTGCGCCCGATGGCAACGCGCTGCTGCTGTCCCCCCGAAAGTTGCTCCGGGTAGCGGGTAAGTAGGTCGCCAAGGCCGAGGCGATCGACCAACTCATCTTGCCACGCCGTATCCAGCCGCCCGGCAAGCTGTGCCTGAAATGCCATATTAGCGGCGACAGAAAGGCTAGGGATCAGGTTGAATTGCTGAAAGACCAGCCCAATCCGCGACCGGCGCAGTTTTGCCCGCCCTGCATCGTCCAGCGCCGTAATATCCATATTACCAAGCATAATCGTACCCGCATCGGCAGCATCAAGCCCCGCGACCAGATGCAGGAGGGTGGATTTCCCGCTGCCCGATTCGCCCATCAGTGACAGGCTCGCCCCCGCCTCCACATCAAGATCGACCCCGCGCAACACGTTGAGCGGGCCTTGGAGAGTGTCGTAGGATTTGGTGAGATCGCGAATGGCGAGCATGGGGCGTCCGAGTGTACTTGAAACTATCCCGTATCTAGCACGCCAGACCCTCAACGCTACCGCGACATTCTCATCCGCTTTGTGCGGCCCTATGCAGACAAGTTATGGTGCAAGGGCGTTTAGCGTAAACTGCATCTTCCACACCCTGTTTGGCTAGGACCGAACATATCGGTAGCCAAGCCCGACGTGCTCAGCTTACCATATCTCCACGATCACGGTCTCAAAAATTCGCTCGGTCATTGGTAACACTCCAAAAAGAGTGCCGCTAAACGAAAGTGTTTTGGAGCAGGCCAATCACGATCACTACGAACAGTTAAAAATTGCTTATGACGTCGAAATCGGTGAGCGCATTACAGCCTATCTGCTTGTACTAAAAACCCGAATGTCACTTCTCCCTGCAATTGTTTGCCACCATCAGCATGCTGGAAATTTCGAGGTCGGGAAAAAGAGGTCGTCGGATTGGCAGGCGAAGGCACTGAACCACTACCGGCTGATGCCGGTAGGTTCACGTTTGGAATGCAGTTCCAGATACTGAAGTATGATGTCATCGGTCACGTTGCCCGAGGTTGTCGAAAAGTACCCACGCGCCCAAAACCTGCGTCCCCAGTAGCGCTTGCGTAATTCCGGATATTCCATCTGGATACGTCGCGAGGAGCGGCCCTTGATCCGCTGCATCACCGTCGAGAGCGCCAGATGCGGCGGGATCGAGAGGAACATGTGCACGTGGTCCGTGGACAGCACGCCCTTGACGATGGTGACGCCCATTTCCTCGCAGGTTTGCCGGATGATCTCGCGAAGCCGGACGCGCATCTCCCTGCGCAGAACCTTGAACCGATACTTCGTCACCCAAATCACGTGAAACCGATGGTAAAATTTGGTATGACCGCCCGTACGATAGGCCATGATCTTCTCTCCTGAATTCTGAAGCCTTAACCCCCTTCGGGGGGCTTCAGAATTCAGGAGAGAAGATCATCCGCGTTTTCGCTGAAGCGAACCGGCTGGAAGCCGGTGGTTTGTATCCGATGAATGGAAAATCAAATTCGGGTGTTCGCGGATTCTGAGTATATAACACAAGATGGGTCGGCCGCACCGCTTACTATTCTTCGGCAGGTTCGATCAGATCGACAGGCACCGAAGGGAAAACCACGTCTAGGCGTTTGATGGCTTCATCGGTGATATCGAGGCGATCTACGCTAATGACAATCTGGCTGGCATCGAGCATGACTTGAGCATCACGAGCCACCATGATTTTAGCCAAAACCGCCGTCACTCGCTCTCGCAGAAGCTTTGTTCCAGTGGCGCGAACCAGTTGAAGGCGGCGACTTGCACGCTCTGAGAACTCGCGATTGGCGAATACCTGTTGCTCGAATGCGCGGACGCGGCTGTTGAATTCATCGACTGATAGTTTTGGTCGTTCTTCCGCAAGCCGCTGCTCCTCCCGCCGCAAGGCAGCGCCGCGTTCAGCGAGATCAGCATCGATACGCTGTCGGAAATCATTGATCTTCTGCGCCATATCCTTGCCCGCCGCCGTATCGCTACGAATACGGAGCATATCGACGACGAGGATTGGAGTTTTCTCATCTTGAGCTACGACAGGAGCGGCAAAAGCAAGACAGGCAAAGAGGGCAATCAGGGTAGCCTGTATCGACAATCGGCCTCCCTGACACCTCATCTTAAAAGCGGGTGCCAGCCGTGAAGCGGAAGATTTCAGACTCGTCCTGATCTTCTTCGAGAATTGGATAGGCAAAGTTCAGGCGAACCGGGCCAAATGGCGACTGCCAGAACAAGCTCGCCCCAACGGCGGCGCGAAGTTCCGCGTCATCATCAATAACGATGCGGTTATTGTTCGCATCAATATAGCTCGTGTTATCCAACCCCCAAAGCGTACCAACATCGGCGAAAACACCAGCAGCAAGCCCGTACTCCTCCGGGATAGGCAATGGGAAGGTTACTTCCGTCCGGACAATGCCATAATATTTGCCGCCAAGATTATCATCGGTTTCCTGATCCGCCGGGCCAATACCTGAATTCTCAAAACCACGGAAGCTGTCACCACCGAGGAAGAAGCGGTCGGAGATGTTTGGTTCGTAGTCACCAAAGCCAACCACCGCACCACCGGCAACCTCGATACTACCGATTATCTCATCAGAAATCAGGCGCGTAAAGCCTTTGGCGGATGCCTCGGTCTTGACGTAGCGGGTATCGCCACCCAGCCCAGCGATATCTTGATCAAGCTTCAGGATATAACCTTTACTAGGTTCAATAACATCATTACGGCGATCATAGGTCAGCGTGTAACCCACGGAAGATGTGATGTTATCCGCGATGTCGGCCACAATGAGCGGCGAAGCGTTACTCGGCACATCGATAATTTCATCCTGCGAAATCCGGTAGCGAGTGCTAAGGCGCGTGTATCGACCAAGCGGGAAGCTCAGGCGTGGCGAGAAACCAGTGTTGCGGGTATCAAACGACGACGTATCCTGATCATCGGTTTCGCGGCGGTAAAGATCGAAACCGGCAGCCACATCGCGGTCGAGGAAGCGCGGCTCGGTAAAGCTGAAATCATAGAGTTGGTTCGCGCCTGAAAGGCGGGCACGGGCGCGCACAAATTGTCCGCGACCTAGGAAGTTGCGTTCGGTGATGCTGACCTCACCCGACACACTTTCAGAGGTTGAGAAACCAAGGCCAAAGCTGATTTGGCCGGTAGATTGCTCCTCCACTTCGGTCTTAAGGACCACACGATCGGGGGCGGTACCCTGCTCCGTCGTTACATTAACATTGCGGAAGAAGCCAAGTCCTCGGATATTGGAACGTGAACGGCGGACCTGAAGCGCGTTGAAGGCATCACCCTCGACCAATTCAAATTCGCGGCGTACGACCCGGTCAAGCGTGCGAGAGTTACCAACGATATCAATACGCTCGACAAAGACGCGCTCACCCTCATTCACCTCGAAGGTAACGCCGAGGGTGCGGTTTTCTTCGTCTTTAATTGGCCTTGGATCAATCTCGGTGAATGCATAGCCCAACTCGCCAAGGCGTAGGGTCAAAGCCGCAATTGAATCTTCAACATCACCAACATCGTAATCGGTGCCTTCACGAGCAACGATCAGGGAGCGCAGTTCCTCGACATCGACACCTTCGGCATTCGAGATGATATCAATGGGGCCGAAATCGTATTCTTCGCCTTCATCAACCGTGAAGGTCAGGAAAAAGCCGGTACGGTCGGGCGCTAATTCTGCCACCGCTGAGAGAATTTCAAAATCAGCGTATCCATTCGAGAGATAAAAGCGACGCAGCAACTCCTTATCGAGTTCTAGGCGGTCGGGGTCATAGGTGTCAGTGCTGGACAGGAAGTTGAACAGCGTAGATTCGTCGGTGGAGACGACGCGGCGCAGGCGGCGGTCGGAAAATTTACTGTTGCCAATAAAGCGCAAGCTTTCGACGCCGGTAAGCGCGCCCTCTTCAATCTCAAAAACCAGATCAACACGGTTCTGGGGCAATTCGATAATGACCGGTTCAATACTGGCGGCGTAGCGACCCGCACGGCGGTATTGCTCAAGCAGCACGTCAGCATCTGCTTCGGCTTTCGCACGGGTATAGACGCGGCGCTCACGGCTGGTGAGCAAAGCACGCAGCGGCTCGTCATCGATACGGTCATTACCCTCAATGGAGATTTGATTGATGACCGGATTCTCATCCACAATCACGACCAGCACATTGCCGCGTGGTTCGATGCGTACGTCGCGGAACAGGCCCGTCTCAAACAGGGCGCGCACGCTATCGTTGATGTCATCGGGGCTGGCAACCGCGCCGGGGCGCACGGTCATGTAGGATTGCACCGTGACGGGTTCGATACGTTGATTGCCCTCGACGATAATCTGGCTAACACCACCCGGCTGAACGATGGTCGGGGCGACCACGGTGCTGACAGGTGGTGCGCCGAAGAGAAGGTTCGCAGCCGGAACCGCAGGGACAGGCGTCGCCACCGTGGGGGCCGATACGCCAAACCCTGATGTAATCGGCTGGGTCTGAATGGTGCCGAAGGTTTGCGCAGCGGGCGAGCCAGGCAAAATACCCGTGCCTACGGCCATCAGCCCCACGAGAGCCGACGATCCCAATATCTTCCGCATTACAGTCCTCCAGCGGCGCATACGCCGACAAATCCACTCAATAGCTTTACGATGGACGCAGCATATCGTCTCGTTCCGAGATCACAATCGCATAACACCGTTAAACATGGCGTAAAACATCGTTATACGTTGCGTAAACCATAAGCATCACGACCATCGCAAGGCCAATGGTTAAGCCGACTTCCTGCATCCGTTGGCTCATGGGGCGACCACGTACTGCTTCTATCGCATAGAATAGTAAATGACCTCCATCAAGAACCGGAATCGGAAAGAGATTAATCAAACCAATTGACGCTGACAGGATCGCCGTAAGACGCATCAACGAGGCGAATCCGTCATCGGCGGCATCTCCAGAAACCTCAGCGATACGGATCGGGCCACCAAGATCTTTGGAATCGGCCTTACCTCGGAAGATATCAATGATGAAGGACAGCGAATCGCCCAGAACCCTAATGGTAAAGGTCGTGCCGTATTCAACGGCTTTGAACAATCCAACCCGTTCCGGGGCAGCCCTAAGGCCAAAGGAAGGCCCGCCCTGCACACCGATGAGCCAGCTCTGCACTTCTTCACCATCGTCATTAGTGCGAGTATGGGGGCGCGGCGTAACCGCGAATTTCAGCGTCTCGCCATTACGCAGCACCTCGAAGGGTAATTCCTTGCCGTCGGATGCAAGCACAGCATTGCGCAGATCCTGAAAGACACCGATTTCCTTATCGCCAATGCGCGTGACGATATCGCCTTTGCGGATGCCTGCATCATAGGCGGCCCCAGACGGCACATCCGCCAACTCCGCAGGGTATGTATAGGTAAAAGGCAACGTCATACGCCGACCATCACGTTCGATGGCTACTTCATAGGTTCGCCCACCCTCATTAATGACGGTCTGACCGAATTTACGGAAAGACGTGACCGCCTCACCGTCAATTTCAAGGACACGATCGCCCACAAGGAATCCGGCCCGCGAACCTTCGGTATCCTCGATCACGGTTCCAATGACGGGCTTATCAGAAGCGATACCCGAAACCATGCCCACACCAGCGAGAATCACAACGGCCAGCACAAAGTTGAAGACCGGCCCCGCCGCAACGATCAATGCGCGCCGTAACAGGGTTGCGCGCGGGAAGCTGCGGGCCAGTTCTTCCTCAGTCATCGTTTCGATGGCTTCATCATCGGCGCGGGCACTGGCGGCATCGGCATCGCCGCGAAACTTCACGTAGCCACCCAAGGGAATCAGACAGACTTTCCAGCGGGTGCCCTTAGAATCATCCCAGCCGAAGAGTTCGGGGCCGAATCCGAGTGAGAAGACGTCAGAATGTACACCACACCATTTGGCGACGATGTAATGCCCGTATTCATGCACGGCGACCACGATGCTCAACACGAAAATGAACGGTATCAGATAATAGGCGCTGGACCCGATAAACGGAATTTGTTCGATAAAGCCCATGTCTCAGCGTTCCTCTATACTCATGCTGCGCGGGTGCGCACGGCCAGTCGGGCCAGTCGCCGGGCCTCGCCATCGGTGGCGACAACCTCATCTAGCGAGCGGGCGGCGACCCCATTCTCGAAGGCCTCTAATACGTGTTCTACAACAGAGGCTATTTCAAGAAAGGTAATGTCGCGGTTGAGAAAAGCCTCCGCCGCGATCTCCTTGGCTGCATTCATGGCACAGGGGGCAAGGCCACCCGCCTCCAGCGCCTCGCGCGCGATGCGTAGGGCAGGAAAGCGAATCTCATCCGGTGCCTCAAAATCGATGCGCGCCAATGCCGCAAAGTCGAGCCGCTCTACGGGCGCTGTAACACGGGCGGGCCAGCCAAGGGCGTAGGCGATGGGCGTACGCATATCGGGCGTGCCAAGCTGGGCAAGGATCGAGCCGTCAGCATAGCCGACCATCGAATGGATGATGGATTGCGGATGCACGAGGATTTCGATGTGATGATGGGCAACAGGGAAAAGTTGTTCCGCTTCGATCAATTCCAAGCCTTTGTTGAACATCGTCGCCGAATCGAGAGAGATGGCGACGCCCATCGACCAATTCGGATGGGCGATGGCTTCTTCCGGCGTAACGGCGCGCATCCGCTCCAATGGCCAGTCGCGGAACGGGCCGCCCGATGCAGTGAGGATTATGCGCTCGATAGCAGAGGCATGGTGGGCCTCTAACACCTGAAAAATAGCATTGTGTTCGGAATCGACGGGCAAGATACGAATCCCCATACGCTGGGCCTCGCGCTGGACCAGATCACCCGCACAGACCATGGATTCCTTATTGGCTAGTGCAATATGCGACCCCGCGCGAATAGCGGCCAGCGTGGGGTACAGACCCGCAGCCCCGGCAATGGCCGAGACACAAAGATCGACACGCTCACTCGCCGCCTCGACCAGTGCAGCGTCCCCGGCGGCAGTGTCGATATCGGCTCCAGCGAGGGCCGCACGCAGATCGGATAGCTTACTTTCGTCTTGGATCACGGCGCGCGAGGCACGGACCGCTTGGGCTTGCTCGGCGAGAAGCGCGACATTCGCGCCACCCGCGACCACCCGCACGTCATAGGCATCCGGCCCGCCATGCGCGGCAATCACATCAAGCGTGCTGCGCCCGATAGAGCCGGTCGAACCAAATATCGAGATGCTTCGGCGCTCTACCATTGGACGATGAGGCCTGGGAACAGGGCCAGCACAAGACCAACGAAGAGAGAGGCACTGGTCAGCGCATCAAAACGATCAAGAACACCGCCATGGCCGGGGATTAGGGCGCTAGAATCCTTGACACCAAAGCGGCGTTTGGTGGCGGATTCCGCGAGATCACCCGCTTGCGAGACAATAGCGGTGATGGCGGCGATAGGGGCGAGGATAAGCGCGCTGCCTCCAACGACCACAGCGAAGATACCAGAAACGGCCATTGCGAAGACAATGCCGCCGATGGACCCAGCCCATGTCTTGTTAGGGCTGAGGATGGGAGCGAGCTTTGGCCCGCCGATGGCACGGCCCGCGAAATAGCCGCCCATATCAGCGGCGGCGACAACCAAGGCGAGCCAGATGGCAATGGCCAATCCATTTTCTGGCAGATCGCGCAGCCAGACGAAAAATGCGCCCGCGCAAACAACCATAAAAACACCAAGCGCCAGCAAGTCGGGCCGAAGGGTTTTGCGGCCTAGGAAAAAGCCAGCAACGACCGACGAAACAAGAGCAAAGGCGAGGGCGGGCACGATGCCTACCCCCTCAACCACGAGGGGCGGCAAGGCACCGATGACGAAGGCAAGTATCGCGCTCGATTTAGGAAAGCCCAAATCACCGCGCATCATGCGGGCCAATTCCCAAGTCATAGCACCCGTACCGAGCGCCACGAACAGGGCATTAATCCACCCCCCCAGCGTAACGGCAACCGCCGCCGCCCCGGCCAGCAAAACGCCGGAAATCACGCGCTGGCGCAGGTCGGACCCGAAGTGCAAGGGCTAGCCCGACTTTCGCAATCCGCCAAAGCGGCGGTCGCGGTCTTGGTAGAGTGTCAGGCACTCATCGAAGGATTGTTCATCAAAATCAGGCCAATGGCTATCGACAAACAAAAACTCGCTATAGGCGGCCTGCCATAGCAGGAAGTTCGATAGACGTTGTTCACCGCTGGTGCGAATGATGAGATCGGGATCGGGAAAATCGGCGGTATTCATCTCGGCGGAGATGGCCGCATCGTCGATGGCATCTGGCGCAAGCTCACCAGCAGCGACCTTTGCGGCGAGGCGTTGCGTCGCCGTCACAATCTCAGCGCGCGAGCCGTAATTCAGCGCAACGATCAAGGTCATGGCATCGCCAGCGGCGGTCATATCCTGTGCCTCGATCATCATGGATTGGATATCCTCCGGCATTTCGGACGGATCGCCTATGAAGCGAATACGCACGCCTTCGCGGGCCAGCGTGCGGCATTCGCGGCGCATGTAATAGCGGAACAGATCGAACAGGCCGTGGACCTCATCCTTTGGGCGCAGCCAGTTCTCAGTCGAAAAAGCAAACAAAGTCAGACACTTGACACCCCGCGCTTTGGCGTGGCGCGTAATCTTGCGCACGGAGTTGATGCCCCGCTTATGGCCCGCAATCCGGGGCAAGCCACGATTCGTTGCCCATCGCCCGTTGCCGTCCATGATGATCGCAACGTGACCGGGCAATGCGCGCGGTTCGGCGCGCTGTGGCGGTGTTTCGGTGTTTGCGGCTTTGCGGCCAGACGTAAATCCGAGCATCGAGAAACTTTCTGTTCCGGCCCAACGGACCAACGATTTCTAGCGGAAAATCAGACCTGCATGATCTCTTTTTCCTTGGTGCCAAGTGCCTCATCGATCTTAGCGATAGCACCGTCCGTCATTTCTTGTATCTCGTCGGAGTAAAGTTTTTGGTCATCTTCAGAGATATCGTTCGCGTTTTTCGCCTTTTTCACCTGATCCATCCCATCACGGCGGACATTGCGAACGGCAACGCGGGCGGATTCGGCGTATTTTGCCGCGACCTTAGCCAGTTCGGTACGGCGTTCTTCGTTCAGTTCGGGAATCGGCAGGCGGATCAGAGTGCCGTCGACCTGCGGATTGATACCGAGACCAGAATCGCGCAGCGCCTTTTCAACCTCCTTCATCATGCCTTTGTCCCAAATACTGATCGTCACCATCCGGGGTTCGGGTACGTTGATCGTACCAACCTGATTGAGCGGGGTCATCGCGCCATAGGCGTTGACCATCACAGGGTCAAGCATTGAGGCGGTCGCGCGCCCCGTGCGTAGAGTGCTAAACTCACCGCGTAGGGAGGTCAGCGCCCCTTCCATGCGGCGGGTAATGTCGTCTAGGTCGATCTCGGTATCGTCGCTCATGCGGGTCGTCCCTGAAAGTCAGTCTTCTCTTACAATGGTCGATTTTCCCTCGCCCGACAAGACCGAGGCGAAACCACCCTGTTGATGCAGGTCGAAGACGACGACCGGCAAGGAGTTATCACGGGCCAGCGCGATGGCCGTGGCATCCATCACATTAAGATTTTCGGCGAGAACACGGGTATAGCTAACGGTATCGAAACGTTTGGCATCCGGGTTTTGGCGCGGGTCGGAATCGTAGACTCCATCGACCTGCGTACCCTTGAGCAATGCGTCGCAACTCATCTCAACCGCGCGCAGGGCGGCGGCAGTATCGGTGGTGAAGAACGGATTGCCGGTTCCAGCGGCAAAGATCGCGATGCGGCCCTCCTCCAGATGCCGAACGCCCTTGCGGCGGATATACGGCTCACAGACAGCCTGCATCGGGATGGCCGACATGACGCGGGTTTCGGCCCCAAGAGCCTCTAGCGCGCTCTGCATAGCCAATGCGTTCATCACGGTGGCCAGCATACCCATGTAATCGGCTGAGGCGCGCTCCATGCCAGATGCAGCAGCAGAGAGGCCGCGAAAGATATTACCACCCCCGATAACGAGACAGATCTCAACGCCGCTTTTCTGAACCGCTGCAATCTCGGTGGCGATGCGCTGAACGGTGGGAGGATGGACGCCGTAGCCCTGATCGCCCATCAGCGCCTCGCCCGAAACTTTGAGCAGGACACGCTTCCATGTGGTCGGGCCACCCAGTTCGGGGGATGGTGACATGGGCGGCGACCTCCAAATTAGGCAATGTACGAAACGGGCGCACCCTGTCTCATCACCCGCAACAATTCAAGCGCGTTAGGAGGGGTTTATTCCATGGCCATCAGAAATATCCGGGCAGCCATGGAAAGCTTTATGGAAGATAAATGCCCTATCCCTGCGGCGGCAGGGGAGGCGGGGTTGCGGCGAAGGCGCCAGACAAGGCCGCGACGGTGCCCGCGCGTTCCCATCCGGCCATGCCCGCCGACCAGACAAGGCTGTCTTTGGTCAGACGACCATCGCGGGCCATGCCCTCGACCGTTCCTTGATCAAAGGGACCGCTGGATGCGCCATCAATGGCGACGTGCCATTGCTGGCGGGGGGGTAGCGGGGGCGGGGTTGCCGCACCGCTCTGGGGTTGCCCCTGCATCGCGCCGCCCATCATGCCGCCCATCGCCATACCGATGCCTGCGCCGATACCAGCAGAAGCGGCATCGCTGCCCCCTCCTCCGGGGTTTTCGGCGACAGCGCGCATGGATTCGGCGGCCTGAAACTGCGTGTATTTGTGCATATCGCCAATCACGCCCATCTGGGTGCGGCGATCCATGGCTTTCTCAACTTCGGGCGGTAGCGAGACATTCTCGACCAATAGCTTTGTGAGGGTCAGGCCGTATTCGCCCAGTTCCTCGCCGATCTTGACGCCCGCAAATTTGCCCAGATCATCATAATTCGCCGCCAGATCGAGGACAGGGATATGGGACGAGGCGATGGCGTTGGAGAAACGCGACACGATGATATTGCGCAACTGGCCTTGAATCTCGCCGGTGGTGAACTCGCCATCCGTACCGACGATCTCCTTGAGGAACACCTTCGGATCTTCGACACGCATCGCGTAAGTGCCGAAAGCGCGCAGGCGTGTCGGCCCAAAATCAGGGTCGCGCAGCATCACCGGGTTTTTCGTACCCCATTTGAGGTCAGTAAACTGTTTGAGACTGACGAAATAAATCTCAGCCTTGAAAGGCGACTGGAACCCGTGATCCCAATTCTGGAGCGTCGAGAGAACGGGAAGGTTGTTCGTCTCCAGCTGGAAAAGGCCGGGGGGGAACACGTCCGCGATCTGCCCCTCATTGACGAAGACCGCCGCCTGTCCCTCGCGCACGGTCAGTTTGGCCCCGTGCTTGATCTCATTGCCATAACGCTCAAAGCGCCAGACCATCGTGTCGCCGTCATCGGTTGTCCAGTCGATAACGTCGATGAATTCACCGGTTAAACGGTCCCAAAGGCTCATCTGGCTCTCCTAATATGCTGCCGTCGCGTCACGCCCCACAACATCCCGCACGATCTGCCCTAGTAAGGGGCGGGCCTCGGCCTCGGTCATACCGGGCGAGAGGCGGGGGTCGTAAAGCACCTTGAGCAGATATTCATCATGGCGGGTTAATTCAATGAACTCCTGATCGTCATTAAAGATCGAAGGGCGCACATCGGGGTCGTCATTGATGAGGCCGAAGACCTGCGTAAATTCTTCGGTAAAGCAGGCACGGCGGAAATCGCCGCCAAGCTCGGCCTTGATGAAGATCACACCGACCGCAAGGCTGTCATCCACTGGATCAGTATCAATCATGCCAATGCATGGAAATTCGGGACGCGAAACCCATGCATCAATAAAATCGACCATCGACGGGTCGTATGCCTTCGTGGCGCTCTGCCTAAACCGGGCACGCATGGCACCGTCGAGAACGAAGACACGGATATCAGCGTCGGCAATATCCTTCACCGGCTGAACCCGGCGACCAATCACGTTGCCGATGCGCGAACCAAGGCCAAACAGGCGACTGTGGTCATCAGGCGAGCCACCTATGACTATGTAGCTCACATCCTCAGGCCAACGCAGAAGGTGAATTTCCTCACCCTTAACAATGGTCCGGTTGTCGACTTGCTGCGGCTCGCTGTTAAAGGCAAGTTTCAGGAACGATTGTTCGAGAGTAACTGGATCGATGGGAGCGTCGGGCGGATCATAATCGGTGCGAAAACGCGAATCGGCGCGGTAATAATACTCGAAATCGCCATACAGCGCGGCAAGCTTCGGTCCCGACGCAGGCGGCGAAGCGCAAGCGCCTAGCAAACCGGCAAGGGCGATCATAAGGGCGGCGCGCATCAGAGACGACCTTGTGGGCGAAGCTCCGCAATCACCTGTTCGGCGAGAGGAACGACGTTTCGGCGGGTCATGCCCGGCTGGATGCGCGGATCATATAGAACCTGCAACAGTAATTCGTCATGGCTGGTCAGCGATTGATAGACGCCATCATCGTTGAAAATCGACGGAATGGCCCGGGGGTCATCGTTCAGCAAGCCAAGGCTCTGGGTCATCTCCTCGATAATGCATGTCTCCCGCCACACGGGGGACAGCTCATCTTTGATAAAGATATGCGCCGTACCAGTGATACCGGAGCGCGGGTCGCGAGTCGTTAGCGTAAAACAGCGATCCGATTCATAATCGCGCCAGCCCTCGGCAAGGCTGGCAACGCGCGGGCCAAGCCAGTTCGTCGCCAGCAATTCACGCATTTCAGAGGCGCGATGACTGCGCGGGACGAAACGGATATCCATGTTATAGCGTTCAACATCGTAGGCTTCGCGGATATCAAGGCCCGTAAGATCGGATAAGTGTTGCGACAAGGCCGCGATTTGCACCTCATCCCTAGGCTGCGCTCCTGCAAGGCGGTAGCGAACCGGCCCCTGCCATTTGGAAATCGCGATACTGCCATCGGGGGCAAAATCATCGGCGGCTTCTGCGCGCAGGGCGATGGATAGGAAATTGCGCAGCACATCGCTGTTGGAATAGGCGGTTTCGGCACGAGGGCGGGCGGCGAAGAAGGGCAAAGGCACCCTGCTCCGCCGGGAAATGATGCCTTCAGGTGCGACGCCCACGCTCGTAGCGCGGGGCGCTGATACGGGTTGCAGGTCGGCCACGGGCCTGCCGCATCCGGTCATCAAGACCGAGACGAGCGCAGCAATCGCCGCGAGTGCTACGCCCGCGCGCCTCACCCTGCCGCCGTCCCGACATTATCGCCGGTGCCGTCGCGGCGGGCTTTGGCGGCGGAGAGGGTTTTCTTCAATTCCTCTTCCATATTGACCAGTTCAGCCTCGGCATCAGCGCGCTTCTTTTTGCCTTCGTCGGCAATAGCGAGACTTTCGTTGATTGTGTCGATCAGGCTTTGGTTGGCGCTCTTGACCGCTTCGATATCGAAGACGCCGCGCTCCATCTGTTCACGAACCTCACGGTTGGCCATCTGGAGATTATCGGCATTCTTGGTCAGCAATTCGTTGGTTAGGTCGGTCGCATCCTTAACCGTACCGGCGGCATCGCGGGATCGTTGAATCGTCACGGCCTGCGCAAGCTGCGTCTGCCACAACGGGACCGTATTGACCAAGGTAGAGTTGATCTTATTGACGAGTGACTTGTCGTTTTCCTGAACCAACCGAATAGAAGGAAGCGACTGCATCGTCACCTGACGGGTCAGTTTCAGATCATGGACCCGGCGTTCGAGGTCATCACGGGCGGAGCGCAGATCGCGGAGTTCCTGTGCGCGCAGCACGCCCTCGTTTTCAGGTGCAGCGTTGACATAGGCTTCCTTGGCGGGGATTTCGGTGCTGTCGAGTTCGGCTAGCTTGGCCTCGCCCGCCGCGATGTAGAGGGCCAGCTCGTCGTAGAAATCGAGCGAGCTATCATAAAGTTTGTCGAGAAATTTGATATCTTTCAACAACTTGGTCTCGTGGCCAAGTAACTCATCCTGAATCTTATCGATCTGGCCACGCACTTCCTCATATTGCGCCACGAAATCGGCGGTTGAAGCCGATTTACCCATGATCCATGCCCATATACGGGCGAGAAAACCGGGATTCGCACCGGGAGCCAATTCGTTAACGTCAAAGCCGCGAATGGTCGTGACCATTTTGCGCAAGCTGCCCCCCGCAGGGCCAACATCCTTGTTGCGTACGCCGTCGAGCATCTCGTCAGAAATGGAGGTTAGGTCTTCTTGTGCCTTTGAGCCGAATTTGATGATCGTCTGGGTATTCGACAGATCGATTTCACCCATGCGATGGCGGATGGCGGCAACCTGATCGGGGGCTGCGCTATCTATGGTGATAAGCTCCTGCGTCGGGGGCGGAGGGGTCATCTGGATGATCTCGTTGGCCTCGCGCACCGCAATATCGGTCTTCTGGCGAAGCTCTTCGGTCTGTTCAACGGCCATGATGGTTCCCTGTCTTCATAGAATGCGGTCGGTGCCCCAACCTGTATTAAAGTGGATCATGCTCCACGCAAAGAGTCTTGTGAAACATGGTAAACTGCTTAGTTACCGCAAAACAGTCTCACGCTCCAACCGTTCGGCCAACACATCAATCTCGACATCGAGGTCGATACGGTCATTGGTGAGCAGCTTTTCGTGCTGTTGGTCAAAGGTTTGCTGCATGTCATCAAGCAAGCTACGGAATTTTAGATACATATCGCTATCGCCCAGATCGTGCTGGCTGCGTGCATATTTGCGCGTCGCCTCTAAGGCACCGTCGAGATAGACTTTCAGGAATTTGCGCGCACGGCGCAGGTCTGAGGGGTCTTCCTCGATCCGGCGGAGAATATCGCGCCCCCGCGCAGTGATCTTGGACAGGCGGTCGCGTAAAGGGCGATCGATGATATCGGCGGCGGCGCGATCAATGCCCTGTAGCCGCTCCTCCGCCTCATTGATGGCATCTTCGACCATCTGGGGTGTGACCCCTGACAACGAGATTTCGCCCTTGGCTTTCATAGGATCGAATCCGAAGGTGGCAACGGATGCCCCAGCGGCGAGGATACCAAGGCCGATGGATTGGACGAGGCCGATATCCCAGCCGAACAAACCAGTCAGAATCGTTGCAACGCCCAAACCTAGTGAACCGAGCAGCTTTCGCGGTAGCGCCGGAGGGGAGGCATAGGTACGGTTGAGATAAGCATCTTCAGCATCGCCGCCCTGCCGGATCAGAAAGACCGAGAAGGCATAAAGCGCGAAGAGGCCCAAATCGATACCCATGCCAATGGCATTGCCTCCCGATAGATTTGCAAAGGCCGCAAACAGCAGCGGCGACGCGGCAAGCAAGATCGTCCAACTTCGCTTACGAAAGCGCGAAAGGCGTTGGCCCCGATTATCAAGGCGTAGCGCACTTTTGAGCGAAGCAGGTTTTGCCTGATGGTCAGGCCCGCCAAAACGCTGCGCCGATTTGGGGATGTAATCCTGTGGGTCGTCGGAATCGCTCATCGAGTGGTTTCCAGCAATGGGGTGGCGGCGGTCTCCGCGCGCGTGAACGTGGCGCAAGAGGCGGCAAAGATAATGCCCATCAAGGCCACGAAAGCGAGTGTACGGACCAGTCGTGCGTTCATTGGGAACCCTTCCTTTGTCCAACAGGATATGATGTGTAGAGCCTCAGGTCCAATATCGCGGTTGGTCAGGGCGAAAACAATGGCCCGACGCTCCCATCGGATCGTCGGGCCATTACCCTTCCTATCGCGCAACAGCGATCAGTTATTAAGGGCTGGTACTAGTCGCCGCGTTATTATCATCGTCGTCATCCGCGATGGCGAAAATTATGCCGCCGATGGCAAGCGCACCAACACCAGCCGCCAGAATACCCGGAACACCGATGCCGCCAAAGCCCGAAGCCGGAATTGCCGCAGGCGGCGGCGGGGGTGGAGGCGGAGGAGGTGGAGGAGGAGGAGGAGGAGGCGGGGGTGGTGGCGCGGCGGCTACGACCTGCTGAACCGGTGGCGCCGTAGGCGTTGTCGTGGTGCCGAGATACGGGCGCACGTTCTGAAGATCAGCGAAGTTGCTGGCACATTGGACACCAGTGCCTGCACCACAGGGCGTACCCTGCGTGACCGTGGCGAGATCAAGTTGAACCGGCTCGACATTTTGCACCTGCGGCACACGATAGGTCTGCTCCACAACCGTCTGTTGCTGCACAACCGGCTGCTGTTGCACAGGCTCATTGATATACTGGATTTCACCAAGATCAGCGGCAGCGGAAGGACAAGGAGGCAGACGATCACGTTCCGAAGCGGGCGATTGGCCCTCTTGATAACATTCCGTGACGTCGGCATAACCACTGGAAACGATCTGCGTCGAGGGCCGTGCTTGGACAACTTTACGCTCTACCGCCCCAGGTGTCGCAATCACGCCCGTACCCGAAGACTGGATCGTAGCATTCTGTAATGGCTGGACGATCGTACGATCCACAGCACCCGGTGTTGTAATCGCACCTGTTCCCGTCGAACGGATCACAGTATTGGTCAAGTCGGTCTGCGCCATCGCAGCCCCAGACACCACCGTGTTTGCAAGGAGCGCAGCAATTGCCACTCCATGTTTCACCTTGAAAGAGACCATAGGTCTTTTCTCCTTGGATAGACTAAGTTCCCGTGCCCCTTGAGCGCACCGTTAGCAAGGATGACACGGTTAGCAAAGGGATAATACCATGGTTAAAATAAAGCAGGAAGAAGGCGTTACCTGACAGGAACTATATCACGACATCTGCACCCCAAAAGCATCAGCCACCAAACCAATCGAGTATTCGACCGATTAATCCGCCTTTCTTATTATCTGGCATTTCTGCGCCATAACGATCCACTTGCGCAGCAGTCCATGTTACATTGTAGGAAATACCACCATCTACAATCTCGCCCATATTCATCAGCCTTGGCGCATAGCTCTGGACTTCATAGCGAACGCGCAAGCCCGTATTTTGACCTTTACGCAGATTGGCAAGGGCGTTTTCAGTCAGGAGGATACGGCCCTGTGCTGGGTTTGCAAAGAAATCGCGAATTGCGGATAGACGTGCCGTACCATCTTCCGGCTCAATGATCAGGCTGCCCCGAACAATATCAGTATGGGGCAGGATCAGTTCGTTCTTTATGAAGCCGGTAAAGCGCACCGTGACGCTGCGACTGCGCGGGGGGGACGGGGGACGGGTTGCGGAGGTCGGTACGCCCTGCCCCGCCCATTGCGCCGCCCTTGCATCGGGCAAGACGACGAGAGAGCGGCGTTTGCGGCGGTCTTTTGCCAACGCGGCGGGTTCTGTGGGATCGACGAGGGCGAGGGCGAGGCGATCTTCGCTGATCTGCCGATCCACCATCACGAGACGCGCGGCATCGCCACCATCGACCAAACCATCGCTATACAGACCATCGGGGGCGATACCGTCTGCATTGATGCGGTCGATCCCGCCGGTTCCTTTGACCCGTGCCAACAGGGGTTTATCGGCGGGGATCGTCACCCGCGCAGCGCCAACCGGAATAGCCCGGAATCCACTCAGCATAGAGCGGGCAACCTGAACCACGAGATCATAGGCACCGCTAGGGAGCGTCTGGCGCAGAACCCATACCGAGCCTTGGCGACGCATGGGTACACCCGCAAGCAGCGGCTCATCATCCTCTGGCCAGTTTTCAATGCGTAGGTCGATACTGTGCCCGCGCGTGGGCATGTTACGCGGATTGGGGACCTCGCCAGATGCGAAGGCCGCATCACGCCCCGCTTCCAGCCCACCAATACGGCGTTTTTCACGCCGCATAACATAGCGCGCGACCAAGATTTCCTGTGGCTCCGCCCGGTCGATATTACCCGCAACGTCGCGCACATTAAAAACGGCCATGACAGTTTCGCCGGGACGCAGCGCCGGGCCATTCTCGACAATACCATCCCACGAAATCGGCTCGGACAACGAAAGGGCCGTGCCTCTGATCTGATGCAATGGCATATTGAATCGGGTATCGCCAGAGCGGTAAAAGGCCACCTCCCAAGCGTCGATGGAGGCTAGGGCACTGCCCCCTATGCGAATGGCAATCGGCGCGGCAAACCCTTTCGACTTCCAGCGCGCGAAGGCGGGAACGGAAAGGGATAAGCGCGGCGCGGAAGCATCGCTCACACTCCATACTAAAACTGCGCCATTGCGTAGAGTCTCGCGCCCCTGCGGCTCGGCATGGGCCAATCCCATGCACCACAGACAGGCGAACAAGAAACTGGATATGAGCGTGACGGCTTTCATAGCGCGACGCTACGCGAAGAAGGGTTAAGGGGGGCGGAATCGCAGAGCGCAATTAAAAATTACCGGTGTATGAAAAATAAGCGCCGGAAACGGTAGGGCGATGCGTAGAAGGGATGTTCGCCGCAGCTATGGTTGTGGGTGAGCGGCACGCCCGACCCACACCCAGCCAACCACATCGGGCGTGTTCCTTCGGAGGCCGGGTATCCCAACCCGGTCTCCACCCCCTCTTCCAAATGGGGAGTATTCCGATGATCCGCGAAACGACAGCTAACGATTTCGAGCAAATTCTGGCGTTCTATCCAGTTGCCTTTCCCGATGAAGACCTACGACCTGTCGTTACAGGTCTTATCGAGGGTGAGGCGGGTGTTCTATCGCTGGCGGCGTTCGACAAGGATGCGCTCATCGGGCATGTCCTCTTTACTCCTTGCGGGACCGAGAGGGCGGACCGATCCGGTGCGTTACTGGGACCACTAGGCGTATTGCCACCGTTTCAACTACAAGGTGTGGGCAGCGGAATTGTACGTGCGGGGCTGGAACGGCTGACATCGATGGGCGTCGCGCAGGTTTTCGTTCTCGGCGATCCAGCTTATTATGGACGCTTTGGTTTTGCGGGCGAACTGAATATTCGGACGCCATGTCCGATCCCCGAGAAATGGGGCGATGCGTGGCAATCTTTAGTGCTGAACGACCAGGTGCCTCTGGCGGCGGGGAGATTGGCGCTGCCAACGCCATGGATGAATCCCGCGCTTTGGGAGGGGTGAGCGCAAGCTACGTGGCGAAATCTTGACCTTTGCGCGCCTGCCTCCTACTGCACTGCACAAATCGCAGTGGAGAAAATGCCATGAGTTTTAAGATACAACCCGCCCCCGTCGCCCGGCCTAACCGATGCCAATTATTTGGCCCCGGCTCGCGCGTGGCGTTGTTCGAGAAGATGGCGGCATCGGCGGCGGATGTGGTGAATCTCGACCTTGAGGATTCGGTTGCCCCATCGGACAAGGATTCGGCGCGCGAGAACATCATCGCCGCGACCCATGACCTAGATTGGAATACCAAGGCCGTCTGCGTGCGGATAAATGGACTTGATACGCCCTATTGGTATCGCGATGTGGTGGACCTGCTCGAACGTGCCTCCGAGCGGCTAGACCTGATTATGATCCCGAAAGTCGGCAATGCCGAAGACCTCTATGCCGTCGATGCGCTGGTCACGGCGATTGAGCGGGCCAAGGGACGCAAGAAGCGCATCGGCTTCGAGATCATCATCGAGACGGCGGCGGGGGTGCAGAATCTCGACGCCATCGCCGCCGCGACGCCCCGGCTTCAATCCATGAGTTTTGGCGTGGCCGATTACGCCGCATCAATGGGGATGCAGGTGACGGGCATCGGCGGTACGCAGGCGGGTTATGATATGTTGGCCGATGGGGAGCCGGGAACCGAGCGGGCGCTGTATCCCGTCGATCCTTGGCATTACCCCATCGTGCGAATGGTCGCCGCGTGCCGCGAGCACGGGATTTTGCCCGTGGATGGGCCGTTTGGCGATTTCTCGGACCCCGACGCCTATCGCGCACAGGCCCGGCGGTCGGCCATCTTGGGCTGTGTCGGGAAATGGGCGATCCATCCGTCACAAATTGCACTCGCAAATGAGGTATTCACGCCCTCGGCGGAGATCGTCGAGCGCGCACGGGCTATCCTGAAAGCGATGGAAGAAGCGGAAGCCTCTGGCCAAGGCGCGGCGGTGCTGGACGGAAAGTTAATCGACATTGCCTCGGCGCGGCAGGCTAAAGTGGTCGTGGACCAGATCGAGCTGATCGAAAAGGCGGGCTAAGCCTATGACTACCAAATCGGTTCGTCATAGACTTTTTCACCATCCACCGTCAGCCCCTTGATAACCCCGCCGCCCTTGCCATCGAGGGCGAGGATGACGCCCAGTTTCTGATCACGGCGCAGGTTTTCAAGTTCCTGCGCGCGGTCGTAATCGGCGAAATAGCGATCAAAGGGCAGGAAGATACGCGATCGTCTTCCTGAATTTCTGCGAGAGAAGCGTTTGCCGAGCAAGACGGGATCGGCGGTTTCAGGGAAGTGATCATACACCGCTTTCACGACCCAGAACCCGTCTTCCCCCTCATGCAGCGATACGTAGAATGGGGTCTTTCTGTCCAGTTCTTTGGGAATCTGATCGGCATCGACCGTCAGGGAAAGATTCAAGCGCACGTAATGGCCCCGGAAGATATCGCGCGGGTCAACGAAGGTGGAGCGTACTGTAATTTCACGGCCCGTTTCCAGCACCGAAACGCGACTATAAACCATTACGGCAACGATACCCGTTTGTATGGCGAGAGCCGCAACTAAACCCATGATAAAACGTGCTTTCATCGCACCGCCTCCCCACGATGGCCTATGACGCGCGGCACAACCAACGCGCCGACCAGCAACAGCACTCCGGCGATCAGGTAGAACAAGCTGGTGCCAAGCAACCCGTTGGCGGCTTCGGCGTAGATCACAAGCATCGTAATGGCGAATCCGACATAGCCGAGCATCGTGACCGGCGACCATCCTTGCCGCCCACCCATGCGGATGGCCCAGATGGAAATCACCAACGCATAAGCCTCGATAACATAGGGTATATCGGCGCGGACAAGCAGGGCGAGGGCCACCACCGCGACGATCCAAATGGCACACATGACATGGTCAAAGCGGGATACACCACGCAAGGCGGGCAGTAGCGCGAGCGCGGCCAGCGGCAAAGCAGCAATGAGCCATACCGGCGTCGGAAGGCGTTGAAGCCCCGCGCCGCTCCACGCCGCCAAGACCGCGAGGAGAACGAAAATAAACGCAACGAGGTACAAGACCGCTTGCCCCTCAAACCCGCGCAAGGCTCGTGCCGCGTCCGCACTCCACACAAGCAGAGAAATCACAGCCACCGAACCCATCAGACATAGATACGCCACGGTAAGCGCGTCGTTGTTGTCGGTATGAAGAACAACGGAGAATGATAGCCAAATAAGCAGTGACAGCGCACAGAAACGAGCAGCCCAGCGGCTTCTGAACCACCATGCGCAGGCGGCGAGCGCGGCCCATGCAGGCAGGAACCATAGATGGAACGCCGCCTGTGTCAGCCCCATTTCCATACAGGTCCAGATCGTTGCGAGAACCACAGCCAGCGCCAACGCCGCCCGCGAGCCAAGCAACAAGGCGGCAGCAAAGGTGCCTAATCCCCATAACAGAACGCCACCCGATGGGGGGCCGGAGAGGTGATACATCTGGCCCGTAAACATGACCGCCGCTCCAAATACACCGCAGCCAAGCAGAACAAATGCCTGCGCCAGCGCGGGGTGGTTGCGGAGCATTAGGACGCCCGACAGAACGTAGGAAAGCAGCACGCCGCCGAACAGAGCACCCATGCGCAGGAAGCGCGGCATCGCGTCCCAATTCGCCGCCACGAAAGTCATCGCACCGAAAGCGAGGCAGATGGCTCCAAGCCAGACGGCAACCGAAGTAAAGGACGCACCGCCCCCCTGCTTGCCCACATCCGCAAGCAAGGCGCGAGCGGTGGGTGCATCGATCAGGCCACGCGCGCGCCAGTCTGCGATCTTTTCCGGCAAGGCCGGCCTGAGCAATATCATGGGATCCCTCCGCTACCCACGCAGAATGCCCGCCGTATCTTTAGGGAGCAAGGGGTTCCGCGACGCTATCATCCATCAGCTTCGAGGCCGTCCTAAGTGATGACGGTCATGCCTTCCCTCAACCCAGATGACAAAAGGCACATCGTTTTTCGTGAGATAGCGCAACCACGCGCCGCCGATGAACTCGCGATCGGCGAGCAACATTTTGATCGAGGTTGATATGTGTCGATAATTTATCACCGAGAGCGGCGGACAGTTTCGGAGTCATTGGAGCATTCTGTTTGCAATGCAGAATCCTCCGCAAAAACCACCAACCTCCACTCTCACGCAATCACTGTCGTGAAGTGTGCTGCCGCTTCAACATCGCCTCCCGCCATGCGATAAACACGCTCGCCCCCACGATGATCGTCGCTCCCGCCAGCGTCGGCCCGTCGATCCCCTCGCGGAAGACGATCCACCCGGCGGCGGCGATGAACAGAAGGCGCAGGAATGCAAACGGCGCGAGGAACCCCGCATCCGCCAGCGAATACGACCGCACATCCGCATACATCCGCGCCGATGACGACAGCACCAGCACCGCAACCGCCCCCCAAGCGGCCACCGGCACAGGTACCCAGAGCAACATGGCGGGCACCCCCAGCACCACCGACGCCACCACATTCGATGACAGCATCACGCTCGCGCCTCCATCCGCCTGAGACAGGGGCCGCGTAATCAGCAGGGCAATGGCAAATAAAAGCGCGCTGAACACGGCGGCGACCATCGACCAGTTTAGCGGAATGACACCGGGGCGCAGAATGATCAACGCCCCTATAAATGCCGCAACCACCGCCGCCCACCGCCTTGGGCCGACCCCTTCGCCCGCAAACAACGCGGCGAAGACGGTCGCGAAAACCGGGGCCATGAAGAATAACGTGGTCGCCGTCGCCAGCGGCAGATGCGCCAGCGCATAGAATCCGAAAGTCGTCGCCAGCCCGAACAATAACCCCCTGAATATGTGCAACCACGGGCGCGTGTACTGCACTGGCATCGGCTGATGCGCCACAGCCGCCCGCGCGAATAGCGGCACCAGCAGGAAAATCCCCAGTACCGAGCGTAGAAACGCCATCTGCACCGTGGTCATGTCATCCGCCAACAGGCGCACCGCGACGCTCATTGCCGTTGCGGCGGCACAGGACGCAATCATCCACCACGCCCCGCGCAGATTGTCACTGTCGCTAGACCCCTGCGCCCGTCGCAAGCCGATATCGGGAAAATTGGCCATTTTGATTGGGGTCCGATGAAAAGATCAGTTCCCACAATGCCCGACGCCGGGGCAGAACCGCAAGAGTTGCGTTCCGATATATCCCTTCGCGTGTATCTCCCGGTCGCATTTCCGCCATGCCGATGCTACATAGAACATAGAGAGGCCGAATCGCCGGTGTAGGAGTTGAGTGATGAGAGTTTGGGTTGCGGCAGCGGCATTCGCGCTGACCAGCGTGGCGGCATCCGCGCAGGTGTCGCAGAATATCGAGCAATGTCAGGCGGATGACGCCACGATCGACCAATTGATCGTGCATTGTACCGTGGCGATCAAGAGCGGCAAGCTAACCCGTGAACAGGAAGCCCGCGCCTTCCTCAACCGGGGTGTCGCCTTCTTCGAGCGCGAGCAATATTCGCTGGCCATCCGCGATTACAACCTCGCCGCCGAACGCGACCCGCGCCTATCGACCATCTATGCCAACCGCGCCAATACCTATATCCGCATGGGCGATCCGGGCCGCGCCGTGGGTGAATACGACCGCGCTCTATCTTTGATGCCCAACGATACCCAATCCATGATTGGCAAGGGCACGGCGTTGATACAGCTATCGCGCCACCGCGAGGCGGTCGGTGCCTTTACCAACGCGATCCAGATTGATCCGCAGGATGTGAATGCGTGGTTCAACCGCGCGCTCGCCCATATGCGCCTGAACGATGCGACCTCTGCCGTGCGCGATCTCGACCGCGTTGTCACTTTGTCGCCGGAGGATGCGGAAGCCTATGTTAGCCGCTCTCGCGCGCAGCAGGCACGCGGCGATCTGAACGCCGCCTATCAGGATTTAACCCGCGCTATCGAGATCGACCCGGCCTACAGCTTCGCCTATTACCAGCGTGGGCGCTTGCTCTATAATGATGGGCGCACAGCGCAGGCGCGCGGCGACCTTGCGCGGGCTTATAAACTGGGCCTCGATAATCCATGGCTCGCCGAATACATCGCGACCTTAGGCAATTGAGATCAGCGTGTGGCCCGCGTGAAGAAGCAATAGCCAATAAAGGTTAGCGCCCCGATCACGAGGGGGCTGACCAGCATGGCCAACCCAAGGCTGTCGCCCGCAATGCCCGGCCCGCCCATATGATACCAGCCCCAGACGGCCAGTGTCAGCAGCGCAGCAAGCGTCGCACTGGCGTTTAATGCGCCGTCCTCTCGTCGCCCGATCAACGCAAACACCGCCAGCGCGACCAGCGGCGCCGCCGCCAGCACGCCCTGCGCCCAGAGGATATCAGGGTTGCCCAGCGCCGTCTGTACCCCCGGCGCGGCCCATTGCAACAACCACGCACCCCCCGGAACGGCGAGCAGCGGTACGATAATAGCGAGGAGCAGCGTAAAACCCATACCTTCCGATACGCCGCACCCGCCGAAAAATCAAACATCTGTATGCGTTTTCGTATCGTAAACTTCCTGCTTTCTTTCGTTCATGCTTCGTGCTAGCGCCATAGCATGATAGGAAACTTGCGCGTTATCGGTATCGACCCCGGCCTCGTCCGCACCGGATGGGGGGTGGTTGATCTGCGTGGATCGCGCCTTACCCATGTCGCCCATGGCACCATACAAGCGAAGGGCGAAGACCTTGCCACCCGCCTCGTTGCCCTGCGCCGCGCGTTGGTACAGGTGGTCGATGATGCCCGCCCAGACGTTGCGGCGGTCGAGCATACCTTCGTCAACAAGGATGCGGTCGGTACGCTCAAGCTTGCCCATGCCCGCGCCATCGCTTTGCTGGTTCCGGCGGAGGCGGGAGTGCCCGTGACCGAATACGCCCCGAATGCGGTCAAGAAGGCTGTTGTCGGCGTCGGCCATGCCGATAAGAAACAGGTGAGTCACATGATTTCGCTCCTGCTGCCCGGCGTGAAGGTTGTCGGGGCCGATGCCGCCGATGCGCTGGCCATCGCCATCTGTCACGCCCATCGCGCCCCCGCTATGGCTAGGCTGGCGGAGGCTGCGCAATGATCGGGCGACTAACTGGCGAGGTGGTTCATACCGGCGAAGATCACGTGATCCTCGATGTGCGCGGCGTCGGCTATATCGTCCATTGCTCGACCCGCACGTTGGGGTCCATCGCCGCGCAGGGCGGCACGGTCGCCCTCTACACTGATCTGCTTGTGCGCGAAGACTTGCTTCAGCTTTTCGGCTTTCCGTCTCTGCTGGAGCGCGAATGGCACCGACTATTGACGACCGTTCAGGGTGTCGGGGCCAAGGTTTCGCTCGGTATCTTAGGTACGCTCGGCCCGGAGGGCATCAGTCGTGCCATCGCGCTGGGCGATGCCGCCACCGTCCGCCGCGCCCCCGGCGTTGGCCCCAAACTCGCCACCCGCATTGTCAACGAGTTGAAGACCAAAGCCCCCGCCATGATGGCAAGCGCGGCCCCCAAACCCGCCACCCCGACCCCCGATGGCGAAGTCTCATCCCCCGCCGCCTTGGTCGAGCCTGACACGGGCGACCCCGCCGCCAGCGCCGACGCCCTCTCCGCTCTCCTGAACCTCGGCTACCAGCATGGCGAGGCCGCCGAAGCCATCGCCCGCGCCGCCACCGACACCCCCGACGCCAACGCCGGTGCGCTGATCAAAGCCGCGCTCAAGGCGCTGGCCCCGAAGGGGTAGGGGGATGACGGCCAAAAACAGCCCCGCCCGATCTCCAGTCCTCATCGTTTATAGTAAAGACTACGACGGTATCTGATCGTCTTCGAT